>JAFIET010000159.1 GCA_020832405.1 Balneolales bacterium | reverse complement strand
CAGCCGGTCTGGCACTCCTGGGGCGGCTCGTACTACTACGGCCTGTTCTGGCATGGCATGCCCGATGTGAACTTTCACAACGAAGAAGTGAAGGAGAAGCTGTTTCAGGCCGCAGATTTCTGGCTGAGCGATGTGGGCGTTGACGGCTTCCGGCTCGATGCGGTCACCTACATTTTTGAAGACGGCTCGCAGCTGGAGCACACCGAAGAAACCTTCGCATTCTGGGCCGAATTCAACGAGCGGGTAAAATCGAACAATCCCGAAGCCGTAACGATCGGCGAAGCCTGGACGAGCACGGAAAACATCATCCCCTACGTCACCAACGACCGCCTTGACCTGGCTTTTGAATTCGACCTGGCGTCGGCCATTCTCAGCGCGGCCCGCAACGGCGACGCCCGCGGCCTGCGCACGCAAATGCAGAAAGTCCACAACAGCTACAACTACCTGCAATACGCCACCTTCCTCACCAATCACGACCAAAACCGCGTGATGAACGAGCTGGGCGACGACTGGAACAAAGCCCGCACGGCCGCCGCCATCTATCTCACGCTTCCGGGGGTGCCGTTTTTGTATTACGGGGAAGAAATCGGCATGCGCGGCGCCAAGCCCGATCCTCAGATCCGCACGCCCATGCAGTGGACCGACGGCCCCAACGCGGGCTTCACAACGGGCACACCCTGGATCAACCTCAACCCGGATTTTCAGATCCGTAACGTAGCCGTTCAGCAGCAGGACCCTCATTCACTGCTCAACTGGTACCGGCGCCTCATTCAGGTGCGCAATCAGGAAATAGCGCTGCGCATCGGCGACTACATTCCGGTCGAAGCCAGCCGGAACAGCCTGTTCGGCTTTCTGCGCAGCTACGGGCAGGAGCAGCTCCTCGTCGCTATCAACACCGGCACCGGGGCCGTTTCCGATGCCGCTTTCACCCTGGCGGGGGCCGCCCTTCAGCCGGGCACTTACACCCTCGATGAGCTGCTGAGCGGCGAAAGCATCACCCTCAGCGTCGAAACTGACAACCGCATTGTGGTGCCAGCCCTGCCCGCACACGGCGCCCTCATCCTCCGGCTCGGCGACGCCATTCCGGTCTCCGCCGAACCCGAAGCCGAACTGCCCGCCCGCATGCAGCTTCACCAGAACTACCCCAACCCCTTCAACCCCGTAACCCAGGTCCGCTTCGAGCTCGCTCAACCCGCAGAGGTGCGCCTCAGCGTGTACAACCTGCAGGGGCAGCGGGTCGCTACCCTGGCCGACGGCTGGCATACCCCGGGCACCCATCAGCTGGCATTCAACGGCAGCGCGCTCGCAAGCGGCCTCTACCTGTACCGGCTAACGGCAGCGGGTCAGCAGCTCACCCGAAAAATGATGCTCATAAAATAGGGACGCGTAATTTTTTGGGGGGGGGAACTCCGTGAGCATCACTGTCTTTCGTGCTTGTGAACAATCCCAAATCGGCGGAATGTCCCGTGCTTTTTTTGTGGAATACGCCAATTAAGCCGGCCAGCCGCCGGGGCTGTTCTTTAGTTGGGTACTTTACGGGCGTAACCCGTTATATTGCGCACCGACCCTCAACCAGATTCTGCTCTGAACATGTGCACCCTAAGCTGGCAACTGAACGCCACCCGAAACGAACTTTATCTTGTTTTCAACCGTGATGAAATGCTGGCCCGTGTACCCGGTAAGCCGCCCGGTTTTTTCCGGAAAAACGGCATCCGATACATGGCGCCGGTCGATCCGCAGGGCGGAGGCACCTGGATTGCCGCAAACGACCGCGGCGTAATTCTTTGCCTGCTCAACGATTACATAGGTAAATCGTCTGAAAACTACGCAGGCGAAAACAAGAGCCGCGGCCTGCTGGTGCGCAGGCTCATCACAGCGGGCAACGGCCGCCCCGAAGACATCCGGGATTTCATGGTACAAACAGGTGAGGCGCCGCTTCCCTACAATCCGTTCAACCTCGTGGTTTTCAGCGGCGTCGAAGATCCGGTAATGTGGCACTGGAACGGGGAGAAGCTCGAATTCACCTCAAAACCGCCTATGCCGGTCGTATCGGCCGGTCTCGAGCAGGACAAAACACAGCAGCTTCGGGCTGAGGTTTTGGGCCGGCTCCGGGAACAACACGGCGGCATCATTCCGGCTGAGGCGCTGCTCGAAGCGCACCAATCAGCCGAGCCTCAGCCGCAGCCCTACGCAATCGCCATGCAGCTGCCGGACAAGGAAACGGTGAGCATCACCGAAGTCCGGCTGCTGCAAACCAAATCGGAGATGCAGCTTGAGATGGCGTACCGGCACGGCAACCCGCTCAGCACGCCCTATCAGCCGCTGAGCCGCTGCAGCCTCACTGTGCCGATGGCGGTAAAGCCGGGTTCAGGCCCGTGAAGCCATCACCCTATAAAAAAAGCCGCTCTCACAAATGCGAAAGCGGCTTTGGTAACGGGAATCCCGCTGATGTTTACTTCACCTGAATATCAAGCTCGGTGATGTTGAGCGTACCGTTGAGGTATTGGCCTTCGCGGAAGGTTCCGATCCAGATGTCGAAACGGCCTGCCGGGTAGCCCCGCAGGTCGAGCGACGGATTGAGGGTGTTGAAGTGGGCGTCATCGTTGCAGATCCATGCGCCGTTCGAGGTGTTGATGATGAGCACGGTGTCGTCGCCATCGTTATCGGCCTCGAAGAAAACACGCAGATCGGAGGTGTCGCCGGTCCAGAAAAGGCGGAAGTCCGGGTTTTGCGAGGCGAAGCCAACACAATCGCTGCCGCTGCTGAAGTTGGCTGCCACATCAACCGTACCGCCGGCGATGCCTCTGAACTGTGCCGGATCAGGCGTGAAGCCCGCGCGAAGGGTGATGTCTTCAAAAATAGCATCGCCGCTTACGTCAAGGCTTGCATCATTGCCTGACTGATTGGCGAGGGCTTGCATTTCGCCGGGAACGGCTGCGTATTCGGTAATGTACGTCTGCCTGTCACGGTAGGTCCGGCACTGTAGGTACCAACCCAGATGTCGTACTGACCGGCAGCCGGATTGTCGAAAATAACCATCGGGTTAAAAGTGCCGGAGAAAGCATCGTCGTTGCAGTACCAGCTTCCGTCGGGT
>JAFIET010000051.1 GCA_020832405.1 Balneolales bacterium | reverse complement strand
GTAGGTCTTCAGGTTCGGAGAATCAAGGTACAGGCTGTGCACCGGGTAAGAGTAGGCAGGCTGCGTGGCTCCGAAGGCATCAAGCTCAAGATAAGACGAAACAAAATCACGGACGGCAAGCGCCGTGTGGCTCTCAAGGTGATATTTAAATTCAAATCGTTGCTTCTGTAAGTTGTCGGTCATCAGGAATCGATTGTTAGGGAAGGCTAAAGAACAAAACTGGCCATAACTCCCAAATGTTAATGATTTATTAATATAGCATTATGGGCTCTTTAAGGGAATGATGAATTCAGGCACGTGAAGCCGGTAGATTGCGCGCAATAACTAACTCCGTGACTAGCCTCATCATGAGAACCGCAGCAGAAGTAAAGTACCCGGTGGTGAAGGCCCCGAAACCCGGAACTTCCCGGAATCAAAAGCCTCTCTTCTGAAAGGCAAGCGGATAAGCTTCATGGCTTTTTCAGGAGAGGGGATGGGGTGAGGACGTCACCGGAATCTTCCCCCATGCTTGTGCGCTACCAGGTAATTTCTGCTTGGGGAGGTTCTTTACATGTGTGCAAACCGGGTTTCGTGCCTGGTTGGTTCTTTCAGGCTTCGAAACACTTCATACCAAACGAGAATTGATAAGGTGCCTTCAATCCGGGTAGAGGAACCAACATATCGTACGGTTGCAATAGATTTCAATTGTTTAGGTTGCCCCGTTCACGTCGTTCAATAGCCGATCAGGATGCATCAAACCGATCGAGTGGGCTTATGAGTGCGATTAACGGCCTGGCATTTATGCTGCGTGACAACCATATCCGAATATAAATAACAATGACTTACACGTCAGCAGGAAATGTTTGTTATACCTCTCCGGTTTCCTGAAGCTCTAATTTTAACGTTTTGCCAAACGCCCGGGCATATTTTTCCAAAGTTGACAACCGAATATCTTCAGCGTGATTTTCAATTCTGGAGATCGCAGATTTTTTGGTGTTAAGTATTTTAGCGACCTCTTCCTGAGTTAATCCGGCATCTTCACGAGCCAGTTTTAACATTACGCCAATTTTGAACTGCTGATAATCAGCTTCGTAATTGGCAGCAAAGTCAGGATCCGATTGCTTTCGGTTTCGAATGTATGCTTGTAAATCACTCATGCTGATTCTCCTTTTCTGTTGAGATAATCGGATTTTCTGTTTTCTGCGATATCAATCTCGTTTTTGGGTGTTTTCTGTGATTTTTTCACGAAGCCGTTTGTAAGAACTACAAATTTGCCATCATCAATAAAACCAAGAAGCCTGAAAATATCTGATCCGGACTGAACCCGAACTTCCCAAATACCGGATGTGCCGGATAGCTTTTTGAAATATTCTCTTGGCACCCGATCTTTTTGCTCAACCAAATTTAAAACCCAAGTAACTCTTTTTGCCTGTTTTGAATTCAGGGAATCCAAAAAATTGGTAATCGGACTTTTTCCAGATTGAGTTGTATAAAATTTAATTTCACGCATTGAAGTAAAGTTAACAAAAGTGTGAACCATGTGGAAGTACTAAGTTTCTATTCATAGGAGAGAGGAATAACTCCCTATTGAGTGTTAGCAACAAGGTGTGAACGGGAATATGCATATCTCTGAAATTGATACGATATGATACGAAAAGAGCCGATGTTGATACGATTCGTCATTTTCTTTCATCAAGCCAGTAGTAGTTTGAGATGACACTCAAGGGTAAAATTATTTTTGTATGAGCAATCCCTGTACTTTGTTAGAGTGCGGATTTTAGCTGGTAACGCTCCCTTGTACGGACTCGCAAGGCTCAAATTCAGGGGTTCAACCCCCTGAGGTAAAGAAAAGCGAGACCGCTTTTGCCTCCCCCGCTTTTTTCAGGTTGTGATACTTACGCAAAAGTGCTAACATTGCAGCTTCAGACCACGAACAATCTGGTTCGCCTTTACGGGCGATTAAAAGGGAATCCCGTGTAAATCGGGAGCTGTACCCGCAACTGTAAGTCCGGTGTCTGGTTTGATGGCGCCGCCATAAAGGCGCTCATCACCTCAGGCAAATTTTCGCGGCTGCCACTATGCCACTGTTTCGAGCCCAAAAGAAATGGGAAGGCGGCAACCGCTTGAACGGATAAGTCAGGAGACCTGCCTTGTTGTTCCGACGCTGTAAACTTCGGGTAAAAGTTTCAGTAGCTCTTAATTATATGATTTCCTTCGATTTGCGCGCCTTTTTCGGGTGCGTGTTTGTCTTTTTTGCCATACCGGTTCTGTGTTTCTTTGCAGGCATGCCGGTGCAGGCGCAGGTCAGTTCCCATTCGGTTTCGGAAGCTCCGGCTGATACAGCAGGCATGCTGCGCGCTGTGCTGGGTGAGGTGTACATCGAAGCCTCGCGCATGCCGGTAATCTGGGAGCGGCAGCCCGTGCAGGTGAGCCTGCTCCGGCAGGGTGCCGCGGATGCCTCCGCAGCTTCGAGCCTGGGGGATGTGCTGCGGTTCGGCAGCCCGGTGATGATCCGGCGCTACGGGCTGGGCGGCATTCAGTCGGTTTCGGCCCGCGGGTTTGGGGCGCGGCAAACGTCGCTGATGTGGAACGGCTTCGGAATCAACCACGCGATGCTGGGCGAGACCGACTACAACCTGATTCCCGCCGGGTTTGCCTCGAACATACGGGTGGCGACCGGCAACAGCAGCGCGGGTTTCGGGGAAGGAAGCACGGCCGGCTCGGTGCTGTTCGACAGTCCGGCCCCGGCCAACCGGACCTCCTTTTCGGCTCAGACCGGCGCCTGGGGGCAGCGCAATTTCGGATTTCAGACCGGCTTTCGCGGGCCCGTTTTTCGGGCATCGCTGCACCTGAGCGGGGCTCAGGCCGTGAACAACTACCCCTATTTCGACGACATCCGGCAGCGGGAAGAGTTTCGCCGGAACAATCAGTTTCAAAACCGGCACGCCCTGCTGAGCGCGGGCTTTAGCAGGGGCCGCTGGCAGTACGACGGCAGCCTGTGGCTGGGCGCGGCGGAGCATCATATTTCGGGCAGCTCGGCCGTGCGGAATCCGCGGGCGGTGCAGACCGACGGCTTCACCCGCTGGACCAACCTGCTCGCCCTGCAGCAGAGCCGCGGACTCTGGCAGCTGAGCTCCTTCCACGAATGGTACCGCCTCGACTACCTCGATGCGCCTTCCCGCATCGAAAGCCTGAGCGATCTCGGGCGGCATCAGCTGCGGCTGGTGTACCGGCGCGAGGCGGCGGCAGGCCTGTTTCTCTCAGCCGGGGCGGACGCGGGGCAAACCACCATCAATACCAATAACTACAGCGGCACCGAAACCCGCCGCCATCTTTCCGTTTTTGCGCAGGCCGAGTACCGGCCCGTTGAGCCGCTCACCTTTTACCCCGTACTGCGGCTGCTCTCCTGGTCCGATTTTGGGGAGGCCCTCACCGGCTCGTTCGGGGCCAACTGGCGCACGCCGCTGCGGGGGCTGCACCTGCGGGCTCAGCTGGCGCGGAACTTCAACCCGCCGGGCCTCAACGATCTGTACTGGTCGCCGGGCGGCAACCCCGAGCTGAAGCCCGAAGAGAGCACAAGCCTGGAGGGCGGTCTGGCCTACACCCGCGAGCTGGGGGGCTTCCGCACGCGGGCTGGCCTCACGCTGTACCGGATCTGGTTCGAAAACGGCATCCGCTGGCTGCCCGGTCCCGGCGGCATCTGGTCGCCGGTGAATCTGTTCGAAATCGACAGCCGAGGCGCCGAAGCGGACCTCTCGGCAAGCCTGCACTGGCAGGGATGGGTGTTCACGATGGATGGCGCCCTCGCCCGAACCCGCGCTACGAGTCCGCGGCAGGAATCGGTTGATGGCGAACTGCGCCGCATCGACCGGCAGCTCACCTACGTGCCGGAGTGGAGCTGGAAAGCCGGACTCGGCCTCTCCAAATTCGGCCTGTTCGCCAACGCAAGCCTGCAGCAGGTCGGCAGCCGGTTCACGACGGCCGACCACAGTGCCCCGAACGATCCGCTGGGCGCCTTTGCCGACCTCAGCCTGCAGCTGGGCTACGGGCATCAGTTCCGCGCCGCCGATGTGCGCCTGGCCTGGACCCTGCACAACCTCACCGACGGGCAGCATCAGTTTATTTCCCGCTACCCGCTGCCGCCGCGCTACCACACGCTTTCGCTGCGCATCGGCTTCCGCTACTGAGGCACCGAACTTCGCTTATCTACAAAACCCCAACACAAAACCACGGGAACTGCAGACGACTCCGAACCTCAGCTGAGGCCCCGGGGAGATGATGCCTTCCCGAAATTCACACTAAAAAAATACCATGACCAATACTACCACGATACCCCGCCTTTCAGCTCTGATGCTGGTTTTACTCCTCCTGCCCGGGCTGGCCCGGGCGCAGCAGCTCGACAAGGTTTATGTGCTGAATCAGGGCGCCTTTTTGCAGGGCAATGCCTCGGTTACTTCCTGGAACCCCGCGACCGGGCAGGTGCAGCAGAATGTGTTTCAGCAGGTTAACGGGCGGCCGCTTGGCGATATCGCGATCCATTCGGCCCTGATTAACGAGCTGCTGTATGTGCTTGTGAGCAACTCTGACACCATCGAAATTGTGAACCCGCAGACCTTCGCCTCGGTGAAACGCATTTTTGTGGATGACTTCGGCGGCAGTAGTCCGCAGTGGATCGAGCAGGTGAGCGAAACCAAAGCCTATGTTTCCAACCTCACGGGCACGACGGTTTCGGTGCTTGACCTCACGACCAATGAAATTACCGGCTCCATCGAAGTAGGGCCGAACCCCGAAGGCATCGCGGTGAGCGGGGGGAAGGCTTTTGTGGCCCTCACCGATTTTGGCAACGGTCAGCAGCTTGCGGTGATCGATATCGCGACCGACACCCGCACTGCCCTCATTGATGTGCACGACAATCCGCGCTTTCTGCACACGGCCTCCGACGGGCGTGTTTGGCTGATGAGCACGGGCAGTTTCGGGTTTGGCCTGCCGGAGAGTGACGGCAAAATCAGCATTATTGATCCGGTGGATAACACGGTGGTGTCGGTTATTGATGTGGCCGGCAAACCGCAGCGCATACAGCTGAATGAGGCGCAAAACCTGGTTTACGTGCTCAATAACGGCATTCAGCTGCTTGATATGGAAACGTTGGAATTTCTGGAAGAGGACTTCAGCAGCACGGCCTATTTCGGGATGCGCCTGTGGACGGGCGACGCGCCGCGGGTATTTGCGACAACCGCGCCGGACTTCAGCTCGGCGGGCAGCGTGAGCGTTCTCGGCCTGAACGGGGAGGTGCTCACGAGCTTCACCGCGGGCATCGGGCCGGAGTTTGTGCAGTTTGTGGCCGGTGCACCGGTTTCGGCGGAGGGCGATGAGCGCGTTGCGGGGTTCGCACTGCATCAGAACTATCCGAACCCGTTTAACCCGTCAACGGTGATCAGCTATGAGCTGCAGCAGGCGGCGAAGGTGCGGCTTGAGGTGTACAACCTGCAGGGTCAGCGCGTGGCCGTTGCGGATGCCGGTTTCCGCACGGCAGGTTTGCATCAGGTTCGCTTTGATGCCGGTGCGCTGGCAAGCGGCATTTACCTGTACCGGTTACAGGCCGGCGATCTTGTGGCAACAAGACGAATGACGCTGATCAGGTAGGTGCGCAGTTTGATGTTTTTTTGAGCGAAGGCCGGGGCTGCGGGTGCTGTTTCCGGCCTTTGTTTTTGGGTGAGGCTTATGCCGGTGGACGTGGCAGGGCGTCGGTGGGTTTGGCTGCCCGGTTCGGGAAGGCACGGAGGATTTGCTTGTCAAAAGTTATCAGTTTGACATCGAGCTCCTCGGCGAGACTGACAAACTCGCAGTCGTAAGCTAAAAATGGGCAAGAATGTTGTTGTCAACAACAATCATGGACGGCCCTGATTTTTGGCATCCTGAATTTCTTCGGCAGTAAGGCTTCCTCTCACCCTGCTCCGCATCAGGCGTGCCTGATGAAGGATTTCCTCCTGAGAAACCCTCGCCGGTTCAACAGCTCGCTCGAGGCAGGCAATGATTTCACTGTTCATGCTCCGGTGCTGTGCCTGCGCCTGCTGCTTGAGCTTATTATAGACGGATTCAGGGATGTTTTTGACGGTTACAGAAGGCATGGTTTTGTGGTTGCGTTAAGGTGTAAGAATGAAACTAAAGGATGTATGCTGATTTTGCAAGTAAGGGTATTTGGTGATAAGCTGGCGGAAGTTTTCCGTAGCCTGTACCGGCTTCAGGCCGGCGGCCTTGTGGCAACAAGACGGATGACGCTGATCAGGTAGGTGCGCAGTTTGATGTTTTTATGAGCGAAGGCCGGGGCAGCGGGTGCTGTTTCCGGCCTTTGTTTTTGGGTGAGTAAGGGAAGTGCTATATTTCGGAATGCTAAACGAGAAATACCAAAAAACGCTGTTTGTTATTGGTGGTCCCAACGGATCAGGCAAAACTACGCTTGCACGGGAACTGGTTGACAGCCAAAATGCAACCTACCTGAGCGCTGATGACATTGCTTATGAGCTTAACCCACAGAATCCTTTTTCTGTCCGGATTCAGGCAGGTAAAGAATTTTTCAGGCGTCTTGACGACTTGGGCAGGCGTGAGGAAAATATAATTATTGAATCAACCCTTTCCGGTAAACTGCTGATTCCGTTGGTTTCAAGGTTTAAGAGTGAGTACAGGTTTAATATTGCAATCACGTTTATTTATTTGTCTGATGAACACATGTGTGCCGAGCGTGTAAAGGTGCGTGTTTTGAGGGGGGGACATTTTGTGCCCTTTGAGGATATTAAAAGAAGGTTTAGCAGAAGTATGCTAAACTTTTGGCATGAATACAGGAATCATTGCGATGCATGGCATCTATTCTACAACTCTTAAGACGGGTTCCGTGAAGTAGCGCGATCCCTCCAAAAAAAAATGATTGTGCTGGATGAATCCTTGTTCGAAACATTTAAACAAATTATTGACAGTTATGAGTGAATCAAAAATTGATAGCAGTGAGCTGGCCATTTTACTAACACGCCTGGGCAACAGAGCGGTGCGCAAAGCGCAGGAAGAAAACCGCCGGCTCGGTATTCCGAATGTATATTCCAAAAACGGTCAGATCTACTATCAGCTCCCTGATGGCGAGGTGACTTCGAAGCGGCCGGCCATAATGTCTTCTCCGAAAGCTTCCGAAGAGTAGCGCGGTAATCACAAGACTTGCGGGTATGGGTACTCACGTGCAGCAGGTCGGTGCCTGCTTTGGACAATAATTTCAGCACGGCCGGTTAAAGTCAGGGTAAATCGCCGGGGATATTTTGGGATGTTTGGGTTTTTTTTGCGTTCCTTTTTGCTATCCCGTTGGGAGAAAAATGGTTAGCGTCATGTCTGGAATAGCATAAAGTATATTCTGATATTTGTAATAGGAACACATTGATTTTTCTGAAGCTTGTATGAATGATGTTACACTTCATCTTGTTGCGCGAAATACACCAATCAACAAAAAATGAGGTAATTTATGGCATCTGGTCAATCCCAAACCGCGCAGGTTTCCGAATCATTATCTGATGTAATTTCCGCTTACTGGCATAAAATTCGTACACCGCAGTTTATGCTTTTATTTGCTACAGCATTTTTGGTTTTGTATGTACTGCTGATCAATCTTGAAGCCAACGCAGGCCTGCTGATAAGCATGTTTTTCTTTTCTCAGGTGATGGTCATTTTCTTTGCCTGGATTGTTGTGAGGCACGGCGTATTTGACGGCAAAGAGCTGGAGAAAGACGATGAGTTCGGCTACGAAGATTTTGATCACGAGCAAAACGTTTACACCCGCGACCTGAATCAGGTTTACCGGCAGCTGGGCGATTCGAAGGACTAAAGCGATAAGCAACGCTGCATCAGAAACAGTTGCGAAGCGATACAGGGAGGGCTATTATCAGCGATGAACCAATCACTGATAATAGCCTTCCTTTTTTTATGAAAACAAACTGGCAAACGCTAACCGAACCTACCCTTTTACTCGATACGCGCATCGCGAAGCGGAACCTGCAGCGCATGGCTGAAAAAGCCAAACGCGCAGGTGTGGTGCTCAATCCGCATTTCAAAACGCATCAGTCGGCTGAAATCGGGGAGTGGTTCCGCGCGGCGGGCATTTCGCGGATCAGCGTTTCGAGCCTGCTGATGGCTGAATATTTCGCCGGTCACGGATGGAACGATATTACGGTGCTGTTTCCGGTGAATGTGCGGGACCTTTCGCGGATCAAACGGCTCTCCGCCTCCGTGAGCCTGACCCTTAACGTAATATCGTTAGGAAGTGCACGATTTTTAGTTGAAGAAGTCATGCAGCCTGTAAATCTGATCGTCGAGGTTGAAGCGGGATATGGTCGTACCGGTATTTCGGTGAATGATGGAGATAAGATTGAAAAGCTTCTCCATTACCTCCAACAGCAAAACAGGCACCGGTTCTACGGCTTCTACATACATGCCGGCCACACGTATGATGTTGCTGGTCCGGAGGAAGTGGCGGAGATTCACCTGCAAACCCTTGCTGCGCTCGGGCAGCTGAAGGGTCGCTGGATGGCTGATTTTACTGAGCTTAAAATCGATATGGGCGACACGCCGGGCTGCTCGATTATGGAGGGTTTCAGCGGCATTCATGCCATTCATCCCGGTAATTTTATTTTCTATGACCTCACGCAGGGAGCCGTCGGTGCCTGCGAAATCAGCGATATAGCGGTGTGTATGGCCTGTCCCGTCGTTGCAAAGGAGGAAAGCCGCAACGAAATAGTGGTGCACGGGGGCGCAGTACACTTTTCGAAGGACTGGCTTACCACAGCCGGCGATTCCGGCACACAAATGATTTTTGGCCGGCCGGTGCAGCTCTCAGCCGACCGCTGGGGAGCGCCGATACCCGGCGGATTTGTGCGCAAGCTCTCGCAGGAGCACGGCATCATCAGGCTTGGCAGGGAGGCGTTTGAAGAGATTCAGGTCGGGGACCTGATCGGGGTGCTGCCGGTTCATTCCTGCCTCACGGCTGACTGCATGGGCAAGTACCTAACGGAAGAAGGCGAGCTGCTGAACATGATGCCGTGGCGGAACAGGGCCTGAAATTCATCATCACAAAAAGAAAAACTCAGACTGCTAAAAGCGAAGAAGTCTGAGCGAATTTAGTGTACGGACGGCAGATGATGTAACACTTTTATAATGATCATAGGTGCACACCTCAGGACCAAATGATGTAAAGTACCGGTTGATGTTTTCATTCATAGATCCTTCAAAATCAAAAACAAGTTTGTGTTCCATCGCAAAGGAAATCATGAGGTGCAGGGCGTAGGGTCCGGCGTGCAGGCTGCGGTGTTTTTGGCTGAGTCCGCTCGCAATGTAGTAGGCCGTGTGCCGGTCGAAAGGCACCCAGTAGGCGGCAATCATCTCGTCCTTCAGGCGCACGCAAAGGCAGCTTGCCAGGCCGTTTTCATGCAGTGATTCGGCAAGACGGATGAAGTCATTTTTCGGGAAGGGATGCGCCCGGCCTGCGGCGCGGAAGCTCTCCTCGCTGAGGGCATAGACCTGTTCGAAATCGGTTGTGCTTTCTGCCCGCAGCTCAGGGTTCCGCATGGCCCGGCGGATGTAACGCCGCTGCGAAGTGCCGCTGTAGCTCTCAATCAGCTCATCGGGGGCGCAGCCGGAAATCCGGTTGGTGCGCAGGCTGCGCAGGCTGCAGCCGGGCATGAGCTCAGCTGCGTGCTTTTGCAGCAGCTGCCTGGTTTGCACGGCCTGCGGCGGCAGGTTAAAGGTGAAGGCATCGAAAGAGGTATAAACCCCGGCAAGAAGCTGGTTGAAGGCTTCCTTCAGCTGCGGACTCTGCACCAGCGCATCAGAGAAAACGGGCCCGTAGTACGGGGTCATGCGCGGCTGCGGTACGAGCCGCTGCCGCCATCTTGTTTTCACCGCCAAAGCCGCCCCGCCCATGAGCGCATCACCCTTAAAGAGTCCGAAGATTTCGGTTTCGGTCTGCGGCTGTTCGCGCAGCCAGATGCTGCTGTGGAACAGGGTGCCGTCGCGCTGCTCGAGGGCGAAGGCATCCCAGAGGGGCCAGTTTTCGGGCTTTATTTTTTCGATGCGCCAGGTGTAGCTCATAAGCCGAAGTGCGCTTTAATGATCGCTGCGATGTGCTGCGAGGCGTAGCCGTCGCCGTAAAGCGGCTGCCAGGGCGTTCTTGGCGGATTGCCGATGGCCTGCCGGAGGGCGGCTGCATCCGGGCCGGTGAGCTGATTCCAGCCGCCTTCGAGGGTTTCGACCCATTCGGTTTCTCGGCGCATGGTGATGCAGGCTTTCTTCAGCCAGTAGGCTTCTTTCTGAAGGCCGCCGGAATCGGTGAGCACGAGTGCTGCCTGTGCAAGCAGCTGTAGCAGGCTCAGGTAGGGGAGCGGCTTCACGAGCCGGATATTCGGAGGGATGCGCAGCCCGGAAAGCCGGTCGTGGTTACGGGGGTGAACGGGCCAGATGACCTCCCCCGAAAAGTCTGCGGCGCCTTCGAGTATGGCCGCCATGTTTGCCGGATCGTCGGTGTTGGAGGGCCTGTGCACGGTAAGCAGGGCTGTGGGGCCGCTGAGGGTGAAGGGCGCCCCGCCGTTGAGCGGCACGAGCCGGAGGGCTTCCCCTTTTTCGGTTGCGAGGCCGGAAAAAATCCGGACGGCATCGTGCATCACATCCCCGGTGATGTGTACGCCCGCGCTGATGCCTTCGGCGCGCAGGTGCGCGGCACCGGTTTCGGAGCTGCAGAACAGCAGGCTGCTGAGCTGATCGGTGAGCACGCGGTTGATTTCCTCCGGCATCTGCCGGTTAAAGGAGCGCAGGCCGGCTTCCACGTGAATAACGGGGATGTGCAGCTTGGCCGCGGCAAGGGCGCCGGCAAGGGTGGAGTTGGTGTCGCCGTACACCATCAGCGCGAGGGTGCGGTCGCGGCGGCTGAGCAGCAGCTCTTCGGTTTTGGCGAGGATGGCGGCGGTCTGCGCCCCGTGCGAACCGGAGCCGGCCTCAAAATTGAGCGCGGGCTCGGGCAGGCCGAGCTCCTCAAAAAAAACCGCGCTCATGGCCGCATCGTAATGCTGACCCGAGTGCACGAGCACTTCCGGTATGCCGGCATCCCGCAGGGCCCGGCTTACAACAGAGGCTTTCACAAATTGCGGCCGTGCCCCGACAAGGGTGATGATTTCTTTCATATAAAAGGTTTTGGTGAGCTTCTAAAATAAGGCTAAGAGTTAAGTTTTTGGTAGTCAGGTACGGTTCGGCTTACAGCAGCATTGGTCAGGCAGATTCAGGGCAGGTCAGCAGGCGTTCTAACGGATGCCGGTAGGGTCCGCTTGGTGCAGGAGGGAAAATAGTATTCAGAATTAAATGGTTTTGTTGTTATTGAATACAGTTCACAGCATGCATACAGAAAAAGATCTGAAAGGAATCGCTGTGTATTTATCTCATTGACTTTACTATCTTCCAGCATTCTTAAGATTATTACCCTGCACCCGATTTTTAAAGACGTAACGTGCACCATTTTAACTTTTATGGTTGAAGAGCGACTCCATACCAACATTCTCCTTCAGCTGATTTACAGCATTGATGCACACTCGCAGTCAACGGAGCTTTTACATAAGTCTCTGCCTGTATTTATGAAAAAGCTAAACTGCTTTCTTGCGGCAGTTTACAAAATAGAGGCTGATGGCCTCAGGGAAATGGTGATTTATCCCAAATCGGTGCGTCAGCAGGCTATTTGGGCAGAGCTTCAGGGCTTTCTTGAATCTTACCATCAGAATCCGGACCTCATTTCACCGGGCGAAACCGAAATTGACGGAAAGGTCTTTTATTTATATAAGATTGAGCAGTACGGCTATCTGCTTTTAGGTAAAAAGACTTATCTGGATTATTCTTTTAAGTACGAGTTACGGCATGTGGTAGATATGCTCGCCCGCACGATCCGGCAGATTCTTCGTGAAGTAGAGTTGCGGGAAACACAGCAAAAGCTGCGTGAAAAAACACGGCTGCTGCGTACCGTAGTTGATAACCTGCCTGTGAGTGTTTATACCAAAGATATGCACGGCCGGAAAACCCTGGCAAACAAGAAAGAACTCGAAATATTGGGTGTCGAAACCGAAGAGCTGGCTTTGGGCCGGCAGGATTCGGAATTCTATGATGAAAGGTTTTTGCAGCCGGCCAGCATGATGGATTCGATAGTGCTTGAGGAAGGTATTCCGATTATGGATGAGGAGCTTGAGTATAAGCCCGGGCGCTTTGGCATTATCTCGAAGCTCCCGATGATGAATGAGCGGGGGGAGGTTATCGGGCTGCTCGGAATTACGATCGACAACACCGAAAGCCGCCTTCGGGAGCAGGAGCTTAGCCTGCTGAAAAACCTCATTAATGATTCGTCTGATGCGGTGCAGGTTGCTGATGAAGCAGGCCGGATGATCTACGTGAACACGGAAGCGAGTCAGCGGCTTGGTATAAGCACAGGGGAAGTGCAGAAGTATCACGTAAAAGATTTCGAGCCCCTTTTCAGGAATGAAGGCGCATGGCAGCAGCACATCGAAGAGCTCAAAAAAGGCCGGCCACTCACGATTTACAGTCAGAATTCGAACCTGGTAACCAAGCGCACTTTCCCCGTAGAGGTTTCGGTGAAGTATGTAACCATTGCAGGTAACGGCTACGTTGTGGCCATTTCGCGCGACATCACCGAGCGGCGCAATTACGAGCTTCAGCTACAGGAAGCCAAGCAGAAGGCGGAAGCTGCCAATCAGGCAAAATCCCTGTTTCTGGCAAACATGAGCCACGAAATCCGGACTCCGCTGAATGCCGTTATTGGCTTTAGCCAGCTGCTTGATGATACCGATCTCGACGACGAACAGCATGAGTACGTTTCTAATGTGATCTCCTCTTCCCGCAATCTGCTTGGCATCATTAATGATGTGCTTGATTTTTCAAAGATCGAAGCCGGAAAGCTGGAGCTTGATCCGGTACAGACCAGTCTCAGGGCCATTGTTACGGAGGTGATGGATATCCTTGCCTATCAGGCGCAGCAGAGCAGCAACACATTACTGCTAAACCTTCAGCCGGGCCTGCCGGCAACCATTATCGCGGATTCGCTTCGCCTCAAGCAGGTGCTTATTAACCTGTTGGGCAATGCCAACAAATTTACCCATCGCGGAACCGTTGAGCTGCGCATTGACGGTGAGCCTGTAAAGGGGAGCAACCGCTGGCGTTATTCCTTCTTTGTGCATGATAACGGCATAGGAATCAGCAAGGAAAATCAGAAAAAACTCTTTCGGGCATTTACGCAGGCAGATAACTCCACAACGCGTAAGTTCGGTGGTACGGGGCTTGGCCTTATTATCTCAAATATGCTGATCCAGAAAATGGGCGGTTCCATTCAGCTGATCAGTGAACCCGACCAGGGCAGTACCTTCTTTTTCCATGTTGAGTTTGAAGCAGAGCTGCAAAAATCCCCGCTTCCTGCTTCTATTCCGGGTATATCGGATGTGCTTTTACTGATGAAAAACGAGAGCGAGCGGGCCATAATGGAACGCATCCTTTCATCCGTACAGGTAAAGGCCCGGGGGTTCGATTCGGTTGGCTCTTTCATGAAATCGGAATTGCCGGAAAATGAAACCTGGCAAATGGTTTTTTTGGGAACCGAAGATCAGGTTTATGGAAACCGCAAGGAGCTGGATGCTTTCAGCACGGTTTTGCCGGAGTCAACTGTTGTATGCCTGATTGTGAACCCGCTGTCCGATTTTGTGAAAGCCGACCGGGCCCTGCGCGACCGGTTCCCGCTTGTGCTTAAACTGAACCGGCCGTTTCACCCGGATACCGTGTTAGAAAAGCTTGGCCATGCATACCTGCAGCACTCCGAGAAGAGCGGCACGGAATCGGCAAAGGCAGAAAACGGAGCTAAGATGCGGCCGCTTTTCAGTAGTTTTAAACGCCGGATCAGCGAACGGCACCCCGTCATTTTAATCGTGGAAGACGTTGAGCTGAACATGATGCTCGTAACAACGCTTATTTCAAAACTACTGCCTGAAGCAAAGCTCCTGAAGGCTTACAATGCCGATGAAGCCCTTGGTTATGCACAGGCCGGGCTAATCGATCTGATTCTGATGGATGTTCACCTTCCCGGAGCCGATGGCGTGGAAATTACCGGGCAGATCCGCAGGCTTAACCATACCAATGCAAACACCCCGATCGTGGCCCTTACGGCAGGTATTGTAAAGGAAGAACAGCAGCGTTGCCTTAATGCAGGCATGAACGATTATATCACCAAACCTATCAAAACGCCGGAGCTCATCCGGGTGCTGAAATCTTACCTGAAAAAAGTTTATATGTAGCTTTTCAGGGATGCTTCCTTTTGTGAAGCCGTAAGTTCTTCAAGCAGCCGCCCGATAGCCGCGGCTTGTGCCGGCCGTGTGTAGCTGCGCACGGCTTCTGCGGAGGGCTGCACCGAAGGCCGCCCATGCTGCCAGTTGGTAAACCATTTTTCCAGGCATAGGGTGATGCCGTCTGTATCGCTGAACCCGTGTGTTAGCCCCGAACCGGTTTCCTGCAGCAGCGCCGCCGCATCTCCGTTTTCGGGCCCGATGCACAAAATGGGCCGTCCGCTTGCCATATACTCAAAAACTTTGCCCGAAAGGAAGCCCTCGGCATTTGCGGTGTTGTTTATTAGCAGCAGCAGCACATCTGCGGAGAAAACTTCCTCAAGCGCCTGCTGATGCGGCAGATAGGGGATGAAGGTGCAATTCCCATCCAGATCTGCTTCCTGTACGGAAACACGCACGCTGCTGTCCACACTGCCCACAAGCCGGATGCGCAGCTTTGCCCTGAAATCCGGAAGCTGCCTGCAAAGTTTCGCAAGCGCCTCCCACAACGCGCGCGGATTGCGCGAGGGTACGAGTGAGCCGGAGTGGGTTAGGGTGAAGTAGTCTGATGCAGGCTGTACTTTGGTGCTTAGGCCGGCAAAATCAGCCGGGTCGTAGCCGTTGGGGATTACCTCCGCCCTGCGCGCCCCTTTTTCGAGCAGCTCCCCGCGGATGCTTCCGCTTACCGTTGTTACCACATCGGCCTGTGAAAGCACCGACCGCTCCATGCGGCGGTGCAGCCGGTCAGCGGGCTGTGTGAGCAGCAGATCGGCATAAAAATCGATGCCGGTCCACGGGTCGCGGAAATCAGCCAGCCAGGGCAGGCCCGTTTTCCGGGCAAGCTGCTGCGCAATACGGTGCATGGAGTGCGGCGGCCCCGTGCTGATGATTGCCTCCACCGGGTTTTCCCTCAGGTAGTGCTGCAGGAAGCGCACTGAAGGGCGAATCCACAGGCAGCGTGCGTCCGGGATGAAAAAATTGCCGCGAACCCAGCGTGAGAGCAGCTCCGCGCGGCTTTCTGACCCCTCCGCTTCGGTGCGGATGAAGCCTACATTTACGGACTCCCTGCGGCCGGTAATTTTTTTGTACCACTGATAAGGTTCCGTAATGGGTCGTCTGATTATTTCCGCCTGTAGCGGCACCTCCGCCAGCAGGCTGCTGTCGGTTGCGGGGGCTTCGGGATTTTCCGGGGTGTAAATAACGGGCTGCCAGCCGTATTCAGGCAGGTAGCGGGCGTATTTGAGCCAGCGCTGTACGCCTGAGCCTCCGCTTGGCGGCCAGTAATACGTGATAATCAGAACGCGCTTCAAGGGCGTGGCGGCATTTGTTCTGGAACCGGTCTCCCGCCTTGTACTTCGGGCAGGGGCACGGGCCGCATCACCTGAAAAATTCCAAAACCCAGTAAACCCAGAATTACAAGGTTGAAAATCCATGAGAGTACGGAGCCCAGAGTGTGGGAGCGGGGTTCGAAAATCAGCTGTACTTCGTGTTCGCCGGCGGTGAGGTAGAGGCTTCGCAGCAGGAAATTCATCGCATAAATGTCGTTTTCTTCGCCGTTTACATAAGCCCGCCACCCGGCCGGGTAGTACATCTCGGATATGGCGATGTAACCGGGTTCCGTTTTGTTTACCGTAAATGCAATTTCCCGCGCATTGTACCGGCTTACGCTGAAACGTGCCCGGGGGTCGGCCCTGTGCGTGCGGAGCGTTTCTTCGGGTTTTTCGATCACAGACCGGATTTCGGGGCTGAAGAAAGGCTCACTGATAAAGTTGAGTGCTGCAGAGGGTGATTCCGCCGCTTTCACGTTGCCGGGAAAAAATACCTTGGGCAGAACGCCCCGGTTTTCCATCACAACTCCGGTTTCATCCTCAAATACCAGTGGGAAATCAGGGAACTGCAGGTCGCGTGCAGCGGTGATGTAGCGCACGTTAAGCATATCAAGCAGCCCAAAGTTAAGGCCGGGAGATGCAAAAAAAGCTTGGTCGATCGCATCCTGATAACGGTTCATTTTTGCGCCGGTGTAGCCGCCAACGCTGGGGTAAAAATAGGCTGGCACAGCATTATTGAACGGATTTTCATCAATCGGGAAAACCCGGTAGGGATAGGGCCTTTCGCGCTGCTGCTGCTGTATAAAGGTGTGATGCGGAAGCCGCTGCCGTTCCAGGAAATCACGCTGCGACACGAACTGATCCACCTTGCTTGTTTGCGGTATGTAGCGTTTGCCTACGCTGCTCAGGTCGGCGGTGAGCAGGGCGATGAACAGCAGGATTACGGCATAGGCCGGAAGTTTGGCTGTCACAAATGCACCGATCAGCACAAGACCTGCGCTGGTGAAGAGCAGGTAGCGGGTTGTGTCGCTTTTGGCAAGATTTTCCCGCTCAAGCCGGAATTCAGCCAGGAACCGGCCGGCTGCTTCATTCACTCGGGGGTCCGAAATATCAACCTGATTTGCCCGGGCCAGCTGTGCCGCAATTTGCTGCCGTTCGCCGGTTTTGGTATAGCTGAGCATGTTTGATGCGGCAAAAAATAAGATCAGTCCCAGTCCGGCTGCACCAAGGGCAGGCCAGAGCATATCTTTGAGCCGGGTGATTTCATTCCTTCGTTCGATACTGAACAGCCAGTTCGCACCCATCGCCGCCAGCATACCGAGGCTGAAAGTTGTTACCATCAGCCATTTTTCCGGTGCCCTGAATTTGTTGAACAGCGGCATGTACTCAAAAAAGAGCTGATTGA
The DNA here is from genome assembly GCA_020832405.1 of Balneolales bacterium. Taxonomy (GTDB): domain Bacteria; phylum Bacteroidota; class Rhodothermia; order Balneolales; family Cyclonatronaceae; genus Cyclonatronum. The sequence continues at coordinate 11,268 of JAFIET010000051.1, read as the reverse complement.
AGGCAAGGAAATGTTCGCCCAGCGCAAAAAGGGCTGAAAGTACAGCGCCCGACAAAAATACCCATTTAAGGCCGGATTTTACTTTAAAGAGGGCCAGAAGGATGAGCAGCACGGAAAGCGCACCGAGGTAATGCGGTCCGCTTGTCATGATTTTGGGACCCCAGTACAGGCCGTCGGCTGAGCTGCCGCCCATGATGCCCGGCACTGCCAGGGTTGTGAGCTCGAACCAGCCGTGCGACCAGGCCATGGCGTAATCGAGGTCGAGCCCGCTGCGCTCCTCAGCACCGCTACCGCCTCTGATGCTGTAGGGCGAGTACTCATAGATGCTCCAGTAAGGCTGCACGTTGGCCGCAAGCGCGAGCAGCCCGGCCGCGGCAATCAGCCCGGTCTTGCGCATCCAGTCCGGCAGGGTGCCGCTGCGCCACGCGTTCACGGTATCATACACCCACCAAATGAAAAACAGATACAAAAAGAAATAAGTAACCTGCGGATGCCCTGCCCGGAACTCCAGATTGGCCGCGAGCGCAAAAACGGCGAGTCCGAGAATCCAGTGTCGTGAGCGGGTGAGCAGCATGTAGCCGTAGAACATCCACGGGATAAAGGCCAGCGCGTACACCTTGGCGTTGTGCCCGGCCCCGACAATAATGGGCATGTAGGTCGTGAGGCCGAGAATCACCGCGCCGGTTACCGCGGCCAGCGGATGCAGCTTCAGCCGTAGCAAAAACAGGTAGATACCCACGAGCATCACCCAGAGGGCGGCGGCGGGGAAAACCGGTGCCATCCATTTAAAAATGTTGTCGAAATGCGGCACCGAGCGCACATACGAAACGATGAAGGCTGGCATGCCCGAAAACATATTTTCCGCCCACAGCGGCTCTTCGCCGAATTGTTCGCGGTGCTCAATCACCGATTCGGCGCTTGCCCGCCACTGAATGATATCGGGAGAGAAGAAGCGCTTATCGCCGATAATCACATCCCCGTAATGAAACAGCGGCAGAATGAACAGGAAGCTCAGGCAGATAACATGCTGCCATGCCGGCCGGATTTTATCCCAGTGTGACAGGGGGCGGGTGAAGCTGCGGATTGTTTTACGGGAGGTTCGGTTCGATGGCATCAGACAATTGGAAAGCTCGTTGAGGGGGGCTACTCGATTACACGGGGAACGCGGAAATGATCGGCATCGGCGTCGGGTGCATTTTTGAGGGCTTCTTCGTGCGGCAGCGGCGGCAGCGCAACATCGGCCCGTAAACCGGGTTCATGATCAATTACGTGCTCAAGCGGCTCAACACCATCCGTATCAACCTGATTGAGCAGCTCCATATAGCCCAAAATCTGATTCATATCACCGGCGAGCTGCTCTGTTTCAGCTTCAGTGAGCCGAAGCCTTGCGAGCCTGGCAACGTGCAAAACATCTTCCCTTGTAACAGACATACGTTCGATAATTTAGTTGAATTCACGGGGCAGATCCGACTGACATCCCGCATACGGCAATTAACTGCGCAAAATAAACCTAATCCCCGTGAATTACCACTTTTACACCCTATGCGCAGAATCTGTTATGCCATGTCAGCTTCAGGTTTAATATATTCAGAATACTGCCAGTGCAGATTTATTTGAGATTTGTTACCTGCCATTTGCCGGTACGCAAGCAAGGGGACATCACCATAAAAGGACATCCGTCAATACATGATCAAAAAAAAGGTAATTGTAATTAACTCAAGCGGAATTCATGCCAGGCCGGCATCTATGCTTGTGAAAACGGCTGCAAAATTTACTTCAGAATTCCATATTCACTCACACGGGTACCGCATCAATGCCAAAAGCATACTGGGAGTTCTCACCCTTGCAGCAGAGTGCGGGGCCGAGCTTGAACTGGAGTTTAGCGGTGAGGATGAAGAACAGGCCTGCGAAGCCATATCGCATCTGTTTGAACAGGGCTTTGGGATGATGGATACCGATGAAGGCGGGAGTTCATAAATGTACACCATAGATTCAGTGCCGGGATATAATACCGTTTGGCGGGGCATGGCGGCGGCAGAAGGTCTTTCAGCGGGACCGGCTTTTGTTTACAACCCGCAATCAGTTGTTCTTTCTGATCGCAAAATAGGTTCTGAGCAGGTAAAGGAAGAACAAAAAAAAGTGGCTTCGGCCATGCGTATTGTTGAGCTGGAGACCCGCAAAATAGCACAGCTTGCCGGGCAGGAAAATGAACTGGGCGGCAAAGCAGCGAAAGACATTCTGGATTTCCACCGGGAAATCCTTCGGGATCCGCAGCTTATTGCTGAAATTAATGAGCGTATCCGTACGGACCTCATCCCCGGCGACAGAGCAATTTTTCTGGTTTTCCGGGGGTACATTCAAAAGCTTGAGGTTTCAGGCAGCACCTTTTTTAAAGATCGCATCCCGGATATTGTGGATATCCGAAGCCGGATTATCAGCAGCCTGCAGCAAAAAGAGATGATTGTGCAGGTACAGGAAAACGCCATTATCATAAGCCGTGAGATTAACCCTTCGGAGATTATCCTCTTTGCCAGGCGCAAGGTGAAAGGCATCGTAGCTGAACGGGGCGGGCTAACTTCGCACGCAACCATTATCGCAAAATCGATGGGCATTCCGTTTGTTCTTGAAGTGGAAGGCATCACCAAAGGCATAAAGCCCGGCGAATGGGTTGTGGTTGACGGCTACAACGGGGTAGTGATTACGCAGCCTGCCCGGGCTTTCCTGAAGCAGATTCAGGTACGATCTGATGCCATCGACCGGGAGAAGGCCGATGAACAAAAGCTGTACGCCGAACCCGGAATGACCGCCTGCGGCAATAAAATACCGATTCGTGTAAATCTTGAGCTCGAAGCCGAAATAGACCGTGTGATGCGATATCAGCCGGAAGGCGTTGGCCTGCTCCGTACGGAAGCCTACTTTCTGGATCAGAGCCAGGATGATACCGCCCCTGAAAACGGTTCTTTTGCCGGCAGCGACCAGAAGCGGTTTCTGGAACGTGCTGCGCAGCTTGCCGGGCACGACTACCTTACGGTTCGATTGTATGATGTGGGCGGCGACAAACTGCCGAGTTATGCTGACCGCGAAGAAAATCCGGCACTTGGCTGGAGGGGCATCCGAATTCTGCTGGAAAAACGCAGCCTGCTCAGGGCACAGCTTCAGCTGATTTTGGAGGCTGTGAACAGCTATCCCTGTAAACTCAGAATCCTGATTCCGCTGGTAACCCGTACCGAAGACGTACTCGAAGTAAGAGCTGAGCTTGACCGGTTGCTGAAGGATTTTCCGGCACAAAAGCCCGAACTTGGCATCATGGTTGAAGTGCCATCCACAGCTATCATGGCTGATGCTTTTGCCGGTATCGTTGATTTTATGAGCATAGGTACCAACGATCTAACCCAATACACCCTCGCCGCTGATCGCGGCAACCCCCGTGTTGCGGAATATTTTGACTCAGCACACCCGGCAATTTGGCGGCTTATTAATCAGGTTGTGCGGGTCTGCCGCGGGCATAATATAAGAGTAAGCGTTTGCGGTGAGCTTGCAGCCAACCCGCAGGCCGCCTGCATTTTAACGGGGCTTGGCGTGAGCTCGCTCAGTATGGCCGGCCCTTACATTCCGCAGGTGAAAAAAAAGCTCCGTGCACATACTTTGGCGTTGATGGAGAAACAGGCCTTATCTATATTAAATGTTGAAACAACTAAAGATGCAAAAAAAATAATGATGCAGTTTTAGCTTCGATTAAAACAGGGATTTGCAATGATTACTTTGGAGAATATCCGGCTGGTTGATCCTCAGGGACTGTGGGATAAGCTTTGTACCTTTGATGAGCAGCTTAGAGACGCCGTTTTTGAAACGGAAGACTACAAGATTGATATCGACAGAAACAAAATACGGGATGTTGTTATAACGGGCATGGGCGGCGCCATTATCGGAGGTGAGCTCATACGTGCAATGTGCCTCGAATGCGGCCATCTTCCGGTACATGTTAACAAATCGTATTCGCTGCCTTCATTTGTGAACGACAGGACACTCGTTATTGCTGTTTCACAATCCGGGAATACAGAAGAAACATTGTCATCTTTTGAAGAAGCCGGTGCAAGGGGGGCACAGCGCGTGATTATCACAACCGGCGGAATTCTTGCTGATATGGCATCCGAACAACAGATACCGGTAATTTTGCTTCCTAAGTCCCGGATTACAAGGGCAGCACTCGCATACTCATTTACAGCACTTTGGCGGGTATTTCAGCACCTTGAAGTTTTTCAACCCGGTAACGATGAACTTAACGGCGCTGCGGATTTCCTGGAGGAACAGATCGAAATACTCTCGGGTTTGGAAGAAAATATTGCAATTGAAATGGCAGCAGACCTAAAATCAACCCTGCCAATTATTTATTCCGGCGACGGGCTGATGGCGCCGGTTGCGCTTCGATGGAAAACGCAGTTTCATGAAAATGCCAAAGTGCTGGCCTACTGCAGCCATATTCCGGAAATGAACCATAACGAAATTGAGGGCTGGGAACTTACAGCGCACCTCATGGGCAAACTGTCAGTCATCATCCTTCAGGACGACAGCGATCACATGCGGGTAAGGCACAGAATGGATGTTACCGCACAACTGATCGAGCCCCACTCCCTTACGCTAAAACGGGTACACTCCATAGGGGAAAATGTGGTTCAGCGGGTGCTGTTTATGATTCTCATGGGTGATTTTATTTCCTTTTATCTCGCAATCCTCTCTGAAGTTGACCCACTTCCCATAGAGAAAATTGAGCTGCTTAAGCGCAGGCTGAATGAAATTGATGTCTGAAATCAACCGGCCCGATTACAGCCCGCCTGTCGCAACCGCTTAGTTTATGCTGCCGGCCAGGAATCGGGAAAATAGTTCAAAGTTTCAGCATAGTTTAACGGAGAGAATGCTGCTTTGCGCCTCATTTACTTTATAATATAAAGTAAATGAGGCCTTTGCAATAGGGGGTATTTCCGGTCCGGAATAAAAGGCAGATGTATGAAAGCGGTTTTATGCTGAATTAAATTAGGTGAAGTGCAGTAATTTTTAAAATTCTTTGGCCAAATTGAAGGTGCAGGACAAACTTATGCTAAAACAGGGTGATTGACTTTATAAATTAAAGCAATTAGTTTTAGAGTGTTCACTTCAGTTCATTAAAAAAATTATCATAGCTATGGTAAGCAAAGAATTCACCCCCAAAAAAACCATTTGTAAAGTACGGCTTCAGATTCCGGCTGAATGGGCGGAAAAAGAAGCTGCAGTTGTAGGCGATTTCAATAACTGGGATCCTGCTGCAAACAAATTGGAGAAAAAAAACGGAGGATGGGAAACCGTTCTTCGCCTTAAGCCGGAAACGGAATACAAGTTTCGCTATTTCCTCGACGGCGAGCGCTGGGAAAACGATGATGAAGCCGACCGCTACGAACTTAACGAGTACGGTTCGAAGGATTCAATTCTTGTAATCGGTGACGGGAACTAAATTACAGGTGTACACCCTGTAAACCTCAAACGGCTTACATTCCAAAGCTCTGTGCATATTGCACAGGGCTTTTTTTATATGCATTTTCAGCTATGAAAAACAAAACTCCAAAGTCTGCCGGACTCATTGACTTTATACGTCTGAATAAGGCACTTACGACCCGTTTGCTTGGAACCGATTTCTGGTATTTTGAGAAATTGGCTTCAACAAATACCCTCGTCAAAAAAATGCCGGCTGAACTCGTGCTACCAGGCCTTGTGTGTGTGGCCGGCATGCAGCATGCAGGCAGAGGGCAACGCCAAAACCGCTGGCTTACAGCAGAAAATAATGCCCTTACATTTTCGGTAGTTTTTAAACCCGCTGCCGACGCCTCGCTGCCAATGCTGCTGCAGCTCTCCGCATATGCCGTGGTAAGTGCCATAAAAAAGCATTGTGCCGTTAATGCAACCCTCAAGTGGCCGAATGATGTGCTTGTTGGCGGCAAAAAAGTATGCGGTATCCTCGCAGAAAGCACCTTTATCGGTTCGGAGCTTGAACGTTTTGTAATTGGTATTGGCATTAACACCAACGATGCACCTGTTAGCCAGGTCGGAGATTATGCGGTAAGTCTTGGCAGTATTCTGGATCGGTGTATTGACCATACAGATCTGCTCGCTGCTGTGCTTAACGAACTGGAAGAGCAGTACATAGCCAGAAAAACGCAATTGAAACAGCAGCTTTTGGAAATTAACCGCCTGCACCGTGGGTACGGCCAGCTCAATTACATTAAAACGGAGGGAGTTCTGCTTGACGGAAAATATAAGTTCCTCGGTTTAGATCTCACCGGCTACCCCGTATTTCTGGATGAAGAGGACAATGTGAAGAGGTTTACAAAGCAGGACATTCGTTTTGAACCAGTCTCCTGAGATTTTAAAAGCAATTAAATTACCGGCAAAAAAAATAGTTTGTGCCGTAAGCGGAGGAGTTGACAGCATGCTTTTGCTTGCCCGTTGCGCTTTGCATCCCTGGCCGGTAGTCGCTGCTCATGTAAATTATGCTAAAAGGGGAGAGGCAAGTGATCTGGATGAACGCCATGTTGTTTCCTGCTGCAGGGCATACGGAATTCCCTGTTTTGTGCATCATGCAAAACCTGAGGAGTTAAAGGGGAATTTTCAGGAATCTGCGCGTGAGCTTCGTTACCGTTTTTTTGAGGAAGTGCGACAGGCATCAGAAGCTTCAGCTGTGCTCACAGCGCATCACGCAGATGATGAAAGCGAAAGCATGTTGTTACAACTTTTCAGAAGTGGTGATTCCGGGAACCTGAGAGGTATTCATGAGCTGAAAAATAATGTTGTAAGGCCGATGCTTGGCCTGAGCAGGGATGAAATTCTTAATGCTGCCCGTGAGTGCAGGCTCGAATGGCGCGAAGATGAGAGTAATTCTTCAGCAGCTTACACCCGAAACCGGATTCGGCATGAAATTATCCCTGTGCTGAATGATCTCTTTCCGGGATGGAAGGAGCGTTTCGGGAAACAGACTGACTTCAACCGGACTCAGGACAATCTGGTGAACGGGATAATTAATCTCATTACGCTTGATAATAAAATAAAATTTTCGGCATTAAATTCTTTTAATGCCGAAAACAGACAAAAAATATTAGGTGCCTGGATTTTTAGACAGGCAGGCTTTCATACGAATCAGTCTGTTATTTCCGCTGTTCAGCAATTATTCAGAAAGCAAACAGGCAGCAGGGTTCAGCTTGGATTGGGTTATGAGGTGATTAGGGAGCGGCAAGAATTACTTTTGTTAAATCAGCAGAGTACTATTCCTGAACCGCTTGCATCTGTTTCATTCGACAGGAGCGAGATTTCCACAACAAGCGCAGTACGGCTGGGTGAAAATAATTTTCAGTTGGCAGAGAGCGCTTGGGATGGAAAACCGGAGCTGCTGACCCTGGAGCTGAGGGAAGACGCTCTGCTTTTTCCGCTCAGGTTCCGGTACTGGAAAGCCGGAGATCGCATGAATCCGCTCGGGATGCGCGGGTCTAAGCTCGTTTCAGATATACTTACAGATCAGAAAGTGCCTTCATGGCAAAAAAAACAGGCAGTTGTTGTTCAGTCGTTTGATGGCAAAATTGCGGCTGTTATCTTTCCGATGGATGTTACGGGCAAAGCGGGACTTATTGCAGCACATGCAGCCTGTACTCAACTGCAGGATAAATCCATAAAAATTAAACGTATAAAGTGAGTTATGTCTTTCTATTTGCCTGATGAGGTAGTGTGTAACGGTGAAAAGTTTAAGGTGATGATTTCTGAGGCCGAGCTTCAGAAACGCATTGGCGAAATTGGTGCGCAAATTGACCGCGATTATGAAGGGAAAAAGCCCATTTTGATTGGTGTTCTGAACGGTGCTTTTATTTTCCTTGCTGATCTGATGCGGCATATTACGATCCCTTGTGAGGTCGATTTCTATAAGCTCAGCAGTTACGGCGACGCGAAAGTTTCTTCAGGTGAAGTGCAGCAGCGCAAAGATGTGGACGCCAATATTACAGGCAGGCATGTTATTCTCGTGGAAGATATCATCGATAGCGGGCTTTCTGCCTCCTACATCACAAATATCGTGGATCAGAAAAAACCTGCCTCTGTTGAATGGGTTACTCTCCTTAAAAAAACAGAAGCCCTTAAATATCATGTAGATATAAAGTATGTTTGTTTTGAGATTCCCACACTTTTCGTGCTTGGCTATGGGCTTGATTATGCGCAGGAAGGCCGCAACCTGGCACAGATTTATGTAATCGAGGATGAAGCCGGTAAAGGGAAATAAAAATGCAGGATTTCAATATTGGGGTTGCACTTCAGTCCTAAATAAGTTTATATTTGAAGTCTTCAACCGGAGAGATGGCTGAGTGGTTGAAAGCGGCACCCTGCTAAGGTGTTATACCCCCTCCGGGGTATCGAGGGTTCGAATCCCTCTCTCTCCGCAGTAGAATTTGTTATACATATTATATCCCCAAATCCCTGTGTCCGAAATGGCATGGGGATTTTTTTTGCTCTAAAATAAGATCGGCAAGGGTTTCTTGTGAAGTGCTTAATCAGCGCAGTCAGTATCAGGATGTCGGTTTTTTTCTTCAATCCATTTCCCCATATAGCGCGTGCTCGCCATAGTGTGATGCCGGAGGATGCCGCCGGTGATGTTCTTTTTGCGGATTTGCGGCAGGTCCCGCATCAGCTGACTCAGCTGGCTGAGTAGCGCCGACTCGTGCTGTTGTGCATCAAACTTGTTTCGCAAAACCTCAGCCGCCCACAATCTGAACTTTTTTCGGAGCCCATCATCCTGATAGAGCGCGGCGGCTTTCCGGATAAAATCATCCCGGTTGAATGCTACAAAATCCGGACAGTTTTCGGGCTCGTCGATCCCTTCAATGCCGACGGGTGTAGTCACGAACGGCAGTCCGTGCCGCATGGCGTCGAGCAGTTTGCCTTTGAGTCCGGCACCAAAGCGTATGGGAGCAAGCAGCAGCCGGTGCCCGTTAAGGCATGAGGTGAGGTCAGCGGCACGCCCCTTTACCTGAATACCGTTGTGAGGCTGCGACCATCGCAGCGTTTTTTCGGTGGCGTAGGCCCCGTACAGATGCAGTTCCGCACCGTTCAGCTCCCGGCGAAGTGCCGGCCAGATATCCTGAATCAGCACCTGTGCGGCATCATGATTGGGTTTGTGAAGGAAATTTCCCAACGAAATACAGTTGCGGCTTAGGTCCTGTTGAAGCGGGTCTGATACATCACCTGCCGACTCACAAAGCGGATGATAATACAGCAAGGGCCTCATTTGAGGCATAAATTGCGATATCATTTGCAGTTCTGCTTCCGACATTACCAGGGTGAGATCACAGCGAAATATGGAGGCGAGCTCCCGACGCGCGTCGTCGGTTTGGAAGGTCTCGTACGACATTTCGGTGAACGAATAATCGGTGCCGGGCTTAGTGCTGCCGCGCCAGCGACGGATGAAGTGCAGGTCCTCGGTATTGAGTACGCAGGCAGCATCAGGCGCGGCCTCCCGTACCCGCCAGCCGAACTGTTCTTCGGCCATGAAGCGGTCGAAAACTACGATATCAGGCTTCAGTTGCTTCACGAGTGTGTCAATGCTGCTGCAATTCATGCGCAGCTGTTCCAGCCGGCAAAGCTGCCCTACGGTTTCGCTCATGAACGCACTCGGGGCTGAGGTGCAGCCGAAAACGATTTCGGAGCCGCTGCGGTGCAGGCTTTTGAGCAGCTGCAGCATGTGCCGCCCGGCCGCAGAAGAGTCCGGCTCAGGCCATACGTTTGCTACAAAAAATACTTTTGGCGCCGTCCCTGTTGATGATTTCATGTGAAACGGGTTATCGAAGAATAGCTTATTTGCATGGTTTTAAGTTTAAGAACGGATGATAATTCTGAAAAAAAGTATGGCTGTGTAAGATTCTGATAATAAGAGCGATAAGTGCCATTGTGAGATCGTCATAAACCTGTGGTTTAAACCCGAAGCAGGCTCAGGGAAATTTTACCTGTTGACATTACTCAAATATCAGCATAAACTTTGGGCATCCGAAAATATCGGATTTAACAAACAAAAATTAAACTTAACCACGGACATGGACGACAGTCATAGTTGTTGCTTGCGTAATGACCCGGATCCCGACCCTGATCCTGCAGCTGTAAGTCAGCGCAATTGCTGTACCGCACGTGGTGAGATTAATTTCTGTAAGCTTTTAAGCTAAACAGTTTTTGTTTCATCACCGCCCTCCCGTGATGAAACTTTATAGCGCAGTCTCCGGACGCACCAATCCAGCGATAAATAAACCCAAGATACCGGCATTAATGCATGGGTGTGGTACGTTTTTTTGAATTGCTGTAAGTGCCGGGACCGATTTTTATGCTTGTGATGCAATCTCTGCCGTACCGCAAAAATAAAACTATGCGCTACGAAAAGAAGCTCACCCAAGACCTCAATCTTCTCATCAAAATCGCCATCATGCTGATGGTCGGTCTTTTTTTGATGATTGCACAGACCGCCAATGCCCAGCAAATGATCATCGATGACGCTGCTGTTACAACAGAGCGCTCCTTTCAGATCGAAACCTGGGCCGGCACCGAAGAAGCCATCTTTCAGCCTGCTTTTGCAGTTACCGAATGGCTTGAACTCACCACCGGACTCGCCTTTGATACCTCCGGCGAATTTGAATTCGCCGGCTTTTTCGCTGAGCTCAAAGCGGTAAACCGCGATGTTGAGGAATTCGGCAGTGCTGTGGGCCTTGTCGCCGCCTTCGGATTCAGCGACGGCGGTGATTTTGAAGAATTCATGGCTTACGTTCCCTACAGTCGTCTGATTCTGGGAGGCAGCTCCATGCTGCACCTCAATGCGGGTTTTACCCTCGCAGATGACGGTGAAGATTGGGAATTCAGCCCGATTTACGGTATCCGCGGCGATTACGGCCTCCATGACAGGGTTTCAGTGCTTGCAGAACTATTTGCCGAAAACACGGACTTCGGCCTGAACGGCGGGCTCCGCCTCGGGCTGATTCCCGGATTACTCGAGTTGGATATCACCTACGGGCGTGGCTTTGAAAGTGGGTTCGATTTCCCGGGCTTGAATATAGGCATCGCCTTCACGCCGGACAGTCTCTGGTAAAATAGCCGAAACATCCGGTAACTAAAGCTGCGGTGTATTCCGCAGCATGATGCGGGATTCAGTGTTTCACACTAAGCCGGCCTTTTTTCGACCACGCGCCCGGAGCCGATCCGTTCATCACCACCATCAAAGACTTCACC
>JAFIET010000050.1 GCA_020832405.1 Balneolales bacterium | reverse complement strand
CGGTCAGCGGTCAGCGGTCAGCGGTCAGCGGTCAGCGGTCAGCGGTCAGCGGTCAAAATATCCGCGCAAATCTGCGTCTGCAAGTCCGACCAATCCGCGCGCCAGCGCTAAGCCCTTAGGATGAGCTTATTCCGGTGCAATTCTACGAGGCCTTCTTTTTCCATTTGTTTTAGCAGGCGCGATACAACTACGCGGGCAGTGGCGAGTTCGGTGCTGATCTGTTCGTGTGTGAGGTAGAGTACGCGGCTGCCCGAGACTTCCGCTTTGCGCTGCAGGTAGGCGAGCAGGCGCTCGTCCATTTTTTTGAAGGAGACGGCGTTCACTACCTCGAGCAGCTCCTCGAAGCGCTTGTGATACAGGCGAAACACATAGTTGAGCCACATCGGGTGCTCGCGGATGAGCTTCATCATGTTTTCCACCGAAACCAGCAGCAGTTCGCTTCGCTCTTCGGCTACGGCCCTGATTTTGCTCTTCTCATCGTGCATCCCTCCCAGAAACGACATGATGCAGCTTTCTCCCGGTTGCAGGTAGTAGAGCACCATCTCCCGGTAATCATCATCGGTCTGCATCACCTTAATGGTGCCTTTGGTTACGATGGGTATGGCCCGGATGCGGGCGTGCTCTTCGAGAATCACCTCGCCAGCCTCGTAGCTGCGGGTTGTGCCGTATTCGAGCAGCAGCTCCCGCATTTCGGGCGACTGTTTTAATTCCGGGATGTATTCAAAGAAGACGGGTTCCATATGTTATTTCTTATTTTCGCGTGAGTTTCGTGTAAAGCTTATCCATGCGGGCAAGGCAGGCTTCTTCGCTGTAGGTTTCTTCCACAAACCGCCGGCCGGCGAGGCCCATTCGCTGCCGGGTGTAAGGCTCGGTTGCCATACGGCTGAGGCAAACCTCGAGTGCGGCAGCGTTTTGTGAGGGGAATAAAAGGCCGGTTTCGCCTTCGCGGATTACTTCCGGTATGCCGCCAACCTTGCTGCCGATTACCGGTATGCCGCATGCCGAGGCTTCGATTACGGAGACCCCAAAGCTTTCTTCCCTGCTGGGTACCACCGCAATATCAGCGTTCTGAAGCAGCTGCGGCATGGCTTCGGGCGATACGGCTCCGGGCATGCGGCAGATATCCTGCAGCCCGTGCCCCGCAATACGGGCCTCAAGGGCTTTGCGCTCCGGGCCCTCTCCGCAGATGTCGAGGCTGAAGTTTAGCCGGGGAAGCTGCCTGCGCAGCAATGCTGCCCCATCAATAAGCACATCAAGACCATATTTGTGCTCGAGGTGCCTCACGCTTATAATTCGGAAGGTGTTTTCCCGGCCCGGCAATGAGTTGCGGGCAGCAGGTCTGAAGCGGTTCAGGTCTGTACCGAAGGGGGTATGTGCAATCCGGGCGGGACTGCTTTTGAGCCATCTCACCCGCCTCACCATTATTTTGCTGGTCGCAGCGATATAATCGGCCCGTTTGAGGATGGCCGATGTGCCTGCAAGGTGCAGAAAACTCTTGTTGGGATAAGAAAAAACATCCGTACCCATCACAGAAAGCAGCAGCGGACGGCAGCCGGCCAAGGCAGCCAGAAAGCCGTAGTTGGTCGCGTAAAATGCGTGTACAAGGCCGGGTTTGAGGGCGCGGTGCAGTTTTCGCACTTTATGGGCAGAGGTGAAAAAGGTGGCTTTACCGGTACCGGGCAAACGGCTTACAGGCACGGGACCGTAATCGAGCGGCTCATCCGGGTCGGCTGTTAGCAAATGAACGGGCCACCCAAGCCGGTACATCCCCATAGCCCAGCGCTGTGTATGCACAGAGCGGGACGAAGCAAGCATCAGTACAGGCGGTTTATCAGCCATTTGATGGGTATCAGAACAGATTGAAAGATGAGCTGTGCCGGCCGGCGGGTTTCCCTAAAGAGCCACAACCCCCAAAACCCGGCCGCACTATACGCAATAACGGAGGCCCAAGCAGCACCGGTTCCCCCATAAAGCGGAATCAGCAGGAAGTTAAGGCCAATATTAAGAAGGGAAGCAAACGCTGTTATTTTAAGATAAGCTACCAACAAATTTTCAATTACAAAGTATTTTTTGAGTATTTCAATCAAAAAAACAAAAATAACTGCCCAGATATGAATGCTCAGAATTTGAGATGAGGGCAAGAAAGCATCCCCCAGAAAAAAAAGGATAATCCGCTCGCCGGTAAGCCAAACCGGCACGGCAATGGCTGCTGCACTGTAAATCAGGATGGAGCACAGGCGCCGGAACTGCTGCTCAAATGCGATGATGCTGCTTTTCCGGGCTGCCAGCAGGTTGGGGTAGGAGGCCAGCACAAGGGCCGCGGCGAGGTAGAGCCAGTATTCGGAAAACTGCACGGCTACGGCGTAGAAACCAAGCCCGGCATCTCCTGAAAAACGGCCGAGCATGAGCTGATCGGCCTTGAAGAGGGCCGTCGTGAACAAAAACCCGCCCATAACCGGCAGTGATTTCGAGAGGATGAGTTTTTCGGTACGGAAACTGCTGCCGCGAGGGGCATCTGCTGAGTCCGGCGGGTCTTTGCGGTAGAGCAGCCAAAAGCCGGCGGCGTTGCCCAGCAGTTCAAAGGTTACGGCAGCCGCAATCCAGATCAGGCCTGCATCCCACCAGATCAGCATCAGCTTAAATAGGGCAAAGGTGAAAAAAGATGCGGCCTGCACCAGCACCGTGCGGCTCATTTTGAGGCGGAAGTGATACCAGAGCTCGTAGGCCTCGAAGGCGCGCAGGAGGTTTCCCAGGCCGAGGATGGCCGTGAGCAGCCAGAGTATCTGTGATTGCGGGCGCAGCAGTATAATGAGCGCCATAGCGAGTATCAGCGTGAGGGTATTCAGGCCGAGCATCAGCCGGAAACCGGCCCGGATGGTTTGGTACTGCCGGGCGGGGAATTCGGCGAGCTGCCGGGTGAGCACATCTTTCATACCGGGGCCGGCTATGCCCGTTACCAGCATCACGAGCGCGAGGGCGTAGCTGAGCATGCCGTACTGTTCGGGGCCCAGGTACCGGGCTACCATCACCGCTACCCCAAAAGCTGCGAGCATGCGCAGCATACGGTAGGTGCCCATCCAGGCGGATGAGGCCAGAATCTGTCGGTTTGTGTAGAGCTGTTTCAGGCGGGCTGGGTCTGTAAGGGCTTAGGGCTTTTGGGCTGCACGATAGGCGAGCCGGCCGGTTTCAAGGCTTTCCGGCAGGGGGGCGTTTTCGCTGAGATCGGTGCAACGAACGGTTTCGTTATCATCCATAATATAGCGCAGGCCCGATTCGGGGCAGGCCGATGCGTCGCCGGGCTTGCTGAGGCTGAGCTTGTGCCCGTGCCGGCTCATCCATCCGCGGATGCGGGCGGGGTTGCCGGCCATGAGGGCGTAATCAGGCACGCTGCGGGTTACTACGGCACCGGCGGCCACAAAGCAGTAGCGGCCCAGGGTGATGCCGCAAACGATGGTAGCGTTGGCCCCGACTGTTGCCCCGCGCCTGATGAGGGTGCGCTCATACTGCGCCTGTCGGTTCACCTGCGAGCGCGGGTTGGTAACATTGGTGAGTACGCAGCTCGGACCGAGGAACACTTCATCTTCCAGTTCCACCCCGGCGTACACCGATACATTGTTCTGAATTTTGACCCGGCTGCCGATAATTACGCCGTTGGCGATGTTCACGTTTTGGCCCAGCACGCAGCCTTCGCCGAGCCGGGCATCGCGCTGTACGTGGCAGAAATGCCAGATTTTGGTGCCTCTGCCGATGCTGCACGGGGCGTCAACCCAGGCACTTTCATGGATAAATACGCCGGGAAGCTCGGTGATGCGTGTCATGCGGGTTAAGATTTTTTGGGGGGGGGATGAAATCTCGGTTGGCTTAGCGGATGAACGGACTTTTCGCGCCTTTGCTGCTGAGCGGCGCGGTGCGGATGCCGTGCACGAGTTCGATACTCGGGCGGGCGTCAGCCAGGCCGAAGCCGCGGCCGGCCAGGGTTTCTTCATACACGCGGGTATGCAGATCAGTGAAGCCGCCGCTGAATTCGATTTCGCGCCCGTCGATGGTGATGGAGCGGAAAGTCGGCTGACCGTTCTGCTTAGCGGATTCGGGAAGGTCTTCCCGGTCGAGGGAGAGGTACCAGCTTACATCGGCGCCTTCGAGCTCGAGGAACCCGCCCATTTTGTGGGGCTCCCGCAGGTGCACGTGCGATTGCCTCGGGGCGCCGAAAAACCACATCAGCATATCAAAAAAATGAATGCCGATATTGGTGGCGATACCGCCTGACTTGGAGAGATCGCCTTTCCACGAATAATGGTACCACAGGCCGCGGGAGGTGATATAGCTGAGCTGCACGGAGGGCCGCTTTGCAGGCGGGTTTTCCGCAAGCTCCTGCTTGAGGGCCATCAGCGAGGGGTGCACCCGAAGCTGCAGTACGTTAAAGACTTTTTTCTGATGCTCGCGCTCCATTTCTTCCAGGGCATCGAGGTTCCACGGGTTGAGCACCAGCGGCTTTTCGCAAAGGGCGTCGGCCCCGATTCGCAGCGCATGCCGGATGTGCGCATCGTGCAGGTAATTGGGTGAGCAGATGCTCACAATGTCAATTTTATCGGGATGCCCGGCAAAGCGCAGTTTTTCGGCATGGCGGTCGTAGCGCTCAAACTGCGTAAAGAAAGAAGTTTCAGGAAAATAGCGGTCGAGGATTCCGACAGAATCGTGCACATCAACGGCGGCAACAAGGCGGTTGCCGGTTTCGTGAATGGCCTGCAGGTGGCGGGGAGCGATATAACCTGCCACTCCGGTAAGGGCGAAGTTTTTCATGGGTGAGGCGTGTTCAAAAGAACTGATCAGCGATTTATCCGGATTTTTGGCTTAAGATACGATAAAGGAAGCTAAGCATTTGAAAGGATTCGGTGCGGTTCCGGATTACAAATCAGCCTAATACAGCTTCTGCAAAAGCGGCAGATTATTTGTAAATTACTATTCTGACAAAAAACTGAAATCTGCCGGCTATGAAACCGTTTTAGCAACCCGCTTTGTTCTCTAAATAATTGAAATATACATGGCCCTGGCGTTAGCCCGCCAAGAGTGCTTTCCGCTCCTCCATTTACAGTACTGTTCGACTCATCTAAATATTATTCATGGTATTAGCCATAATTTCTGATTTACATGCCAACCTCGAGGCAACACAAGTTGTGCTGGAAGAACTTGACCGCATCGGGCCAGACCGGGTGATTTGCCTGGGCGATCTGATTGGTTATGGCCCTAACCCCGATGAGGTCGTTTCCCTGATTCGGGAGCGCGGGTATGAAACCGTAAAAGGGAATCACGATTCCGTGGTGAATGGTGCCATGTCGTTTAAGTTTTTTCGGGAACCCAATCAGAGTTTGCTTAAAAAATCGGTAGAAATGCTTTCCGCTGAAAACCGCGAGTGGCTCGGCGGCCTGCCCATGACCATCGAAACCGATGAATGGATTGCGGCGCACGCACACCCGCTGGAAACCGGCAGCTGGCCTTATCTCGACAACGCCATTAAGTGTCAGCAGCTGCTCAAAGAAGTTAAACAGCGGCTTGTATTTGTGGGCCACACCCATATAGGAGGCATCGTAGCCAATGAGTTTGGTGTTTTTGGCATCAAAGACGACTATAAATATGTCATCAATCCCGGAAGCGTGGGTCAGTCGAGGGATAAAGATTACCGGGCTTCCTTTCTGGTAATCGATTTTACTGCCAAAACCCATGAGTTCATCCGGCTGAAATACCCGCTGGCTGAAACCCTGAAAGCCTACGACAGGCTCGGCATAAAATCATCTCATGCACGGTTTTTAATGCAGCTGAGATGAGTAAAGGGCAGCAGATACCTGCAGATGATACCTACCCGAAAAGTTCCGTCTGGCAGCTCAGCGCTGTACGTGCGGGGGTGTTTCTGCTGCTCGTTTCCGCCTATATCGTGCTCGTACGGCCGGGGCGCGCCCTGATTACGCAGCAGCTCGTATATCCTCTAACCGAACAGCTCATCGCAGCGGAACCCGACCGCTATCACCTGCCTGAAGTTCAGAAATCTGTGACCTTCACCCTGTATGAGCGCAGCGGAACCGGCTGGAAAGAGCACATCTACAGTACCCCCTGGGGCTTCTACATGATACTGCCGATGCTCTTCTTCTGCTTTCTTACACACTATAAACCCTATCTGTACGTTCATGCGGGCATGCAGCTGCTGTTTGGCTTATTGGCAGTACTGGCTTACCTTCTAAGTCTGAGCCTTTTTGAGGGATTTATGCACGTTTACCGCATGCTTACTTACTATTTAACTCCCGGGGCTTCCTTTATTATTATTTTCGCTGCCGTGTTCCGGCAGTCATTCATGCAAAACAAGGTTTTTTGAAAATTAAGCCCCTTTTTGGAGCTCGTTCTTTACACTGAGTCCAAATAAAAAATTCTTGTTTTGATTTCCCTTTTTGTATTTTGTACTGATTATTAATATTGAATCCGGGTGCGCGACCCGCATTTCCAACACTCTATGGCAAATTTAACAAGTGCTGAAATTCAGAAGCAGCAGGATTTTAACGAGGAAATGCTCCCTCATCTTGATGCTATCTATAATTTTGCACTGCGACTTACAGCTGACCCGAATGATGCCGAAGACCTCGTACAGGATACGATCGTAAAGGCATTCCGCTTTTTTAGCAGTTATGAAAAGGGGACGAATGCCAAGGCATGGCTGTTCCGGATTCTGAAGAACTCCTACATTAATAATTACCGCAAGAAGTCTAAGCAGCCCCATCAGGTTGATTACTCTGAAGTTTCGCAGTATTACGAGTCGGTTCGCAGCGAGCAGTCAGAAACAACCGACCTTGAGGACCTCATGTACCGGGAGATGATGGATGATGATGTTACCACAGCCCTTACCGAGCTCCCGGAAGATTTCCGCACCGTTGTTTTATTGTGTGATGTGGAAGGCTTCACCTACGAAGAAATTGCAAACATGCTCGATGTGCCCATAGGTACCATCCGATCGAGGCTTCACCGGGGCAGGAACCTGCTCCGCGTAAGGCTTACAGAGTATGCCGAAAAGCGCGGTTTCAATCGGGATTAATTCTCCTGTTTTTTCCAAAGCCCCTCAACGGGGCTTTTTTTATGGACTACACTAACAATTTCCTGTTGGCCAGAATCTTCTTCACAAATATGGGTTTCGGCCTATTTCAGAGAAACAGGCCCGGCGGGGTTATAAGTCACAAAAGGCGACTCTGCCCTGTCTATAAACATGGCCCCGGTCGGGTCCGGTATTGTGTAACGAGTTCCGTTTGCAATTTCAAATCCCGCTGTTCGGCTAAGCCAGGCAGCATACGGGTTGTAGTTGCATCCTGAATTGCCTGATGTGCGGAGGTTGGAGGGGTACACACCGGCTAAAAAAAAGAAACCCCCAAAGGGATTTTATGTTTATAGCCCCGCATCAGGATCTACATTTCCAGTATGGAGTAATCCGTTTTCAGCGGGAGTTCAATCCTGAACCGGGTACCGTCGCCCGGATTAGAGCGGTCGATAAATATTTTACCGCCGTGGTACTCTTCGATAATGCGCCGGGCGAGGCTCAGCCCAAGCCCCCAGCCCCGTTTTTTAGTACTAAAACCGGGGCTGAACACTTCTTTATGAAGCCTGCGCTCAATACCCTTTCCGGTATCTTCCACATCAATGCGCAGCAAGCCGCCGTCAAGTACAGAGGTTACACTCACGAAGCCTTCATCGGTGGCATCGAAAGCATTTTTAATCAGGTTTTCAAGGGCCCAGGTAAACAGCTGTTCATTCAGGGCTACCTTGCCCTGCATTTCAATATCTTTTTTAAAACCGATTTTACCGCCCAGCTGTGGCAGCCTGCGGCTCATATAGCTGCATACATGGCTTACAACCGGGCCGGCCCGCATCACTTTTAACTCCGGCTCTGAGCCTATTTTATTAAAGCGGTCGGCTATCGTCTGCAGCCGGTCCACATCGTTTTCGAGTTCATGAACGATCGACAGGGTGTACTCATCCTCCCCTGCGCTCTCTTTCAGCAGCTCAATCCATCCCATAAGGCTCGAAATCGGTGTACCCAGCTGATGGGCTGATTCCCGTGCCATCCCAACCCAAAGCTTGCTCTGCTCATTCCGCTTGATGCTGCTCAGGCTCGCATATCCAAGCCCGAGGAACAGGGTGAGCAAACCGAACTGAATGTAGGGAAAGAACCTAAGCGTGCTTACGAGTGCGCTGTTGCCATAGTAGAGCATCTGCATTTCCTGTGAGTCGCCATCCCCTACAAAAAAAATGATAGGATCGTTAACACTCGCGTACTTTGATACAAGCCTGCTGTCCAGATCGTTTTCACGGATATTGCGGTGATGCACGATTCGCCCCTCCTGATCTACCACAATAGAAGGGATTTCAAACAGGTTGTTAATGATCACCTCGTTGGCTACGAAGTCAAGGCCGGCGTTGCTCAGCTCGGATTGTACACGGCTGATTACAGCGCTCCACCGGTTCCTCAGCTCAGGGCCGACAAGCGGATGGGCTTCAACCTCCTGAGCCATCCGCTGCAGCAGCATCTGCGACTGCTGATACTGCTCTACAGAAATATAGGCCGAGGCTTTAGCCCAAAGTTCGGTACTTGCCCGCTCGTTATCGCGTATCTGACCAATCAGATACTGTGTGTACACAAAAGAAGCGATTGCCAGCAATACCAGCAGGCTGATAATGAAAGCTTTAACGCGGAAGCTTGTGGTTGAGGTTGCCGATTGGAGGTTCATGAATTTCTGGAACTTAAGTGAGGCTGTGCTAAGATACCGGTGCTGCTGTAAGGCTCAAAGCCGAACTTTAGCCAGCGCTTACCGGGCTTACCTGAGGCCCGTCGGTAACACTGAAATGCCGGTTACGCGCTGTATCAAACGGGATGAGCCCTTCAAATGGTGTCTGATTGGCTGCCGTAATAAACGCCTGCCCGGTATGTGCGTTCAGCATATCGGCGAGCACCTTCACCTTGGCCGGGTCGAGATCGCCGAAAACATCATCCAGTAAAAAAACGGGCAGGTCGTCGAGGGTATCGCTGAAGTAGGCAAGCTGCGCGAGTTTAAGGGCAAGTGCAAACAAGCGGTGCTGCCCCTGTGAGCCAAACTTGCGAAGTTCCATACCATCCAGGTAAAAAACAAGGTCGTCGCGATGAGGGCCAAATAGCGTCATCTGCCGTTCGGTTTCCTTGTCGTGATTATCCTCTATAAGTGCGGCAAAAAGCCCGGCAATATGGGTTTCGTCTGCGCCTTCCGGAACCGGAGCTATTGTTTTGTATTCAAAAGAAGGTTTCAGCCCGATTCCGGAAATCAGGGCGTAGCTATCTTCCAGAAAGCGGGCAAAGCGGGCAAGTACATTTCTGCGGCGTTCAATTATTTTGGCGCCTGATTTTGCGAGCTGCTGATTCCAAGGTTCGAGCTGAATCCGGAGCAGGTCGGGGCGCACATTTCGCATGGAAAGCAGCCGGTTGCGCTGCCGGATAATTCTGCGGTACTCGAGCAGATCGGTAAGGTATGAACGGTACACCTGACTGATCATCGCATCGAGAAAAGACCGCCTTTCGGCCGGGCCTTCGTTGGTGAGGCGTTTATCGTCTGGGGAGAGCACTACAACGGGCACAATGCCGATAAGATCGGAGAGGCGCTCCAGCGGGCTGTCGTTTACCCTGAATTTTTTACCCTCGCCACGGCTGTAGCTGCACGAAAGCCCGAAAGCACTGCGAATACTTCCGCTTAGCTGTGCTTCAATAAAAAAGCCGGAGCTGCCCTGCCTCACAACGTACATATCGGAGGAAGTGGCGAAACTCCGGCTCATACACAAATAGTGTATCGCATCGATAAGGTTGGTTTTCCCCATCCCGTTGCGCCCGGTTATCAGGTTTATGCCTGGGGCAAAGTTAACTTCAGTGGCCTCATGGTTTCTGAAGTTTTCCAGCCTGATGCTGTTAACGATCATTCTGTACCAGGCTAATGCTCGGGGGGGCTGCTATCACAAAGATTGGCCTTATTCTGATGCCGGTTCATTTTTGGGGCGGGCTTCATTCACAATAATGGCCCGCTCCATAAAAACAGTGTTGTTTAGCTTATCTATGGCTACACCTGCTTTTTCATCATCTTCAAGCTCAACAAAACCAAACCCTTTTGATCGGCCCGTTTTGCGTTCTTTAATGATAACTGCATTTTTCACGTCGCCGAAGTAGCCAAATAAAGTTTCAAGATCCTGCTCGGTTGCTTCCCAGGCAAGATTTCCTACATATATATTCATCTCTTAAGCTCATTTTTTCAAATTTCGATTGTCAGAACTTCCGTGGGTGTCTGAGGTGCTTTTAACACCGCCTCAAACCCGAAACGTTTGGTAACAGCCTGCCTTTGTACCGGCTTTTACTCGCTGGAGCTGTGGTACCGAACAAAAAAGGCTGCAGCACTCCGAGAAGCAGCCGCAGCCTTAAAGTCAGGCGGCAAGATCAGCGGGCGCGCCGCTCATCTTACCGGTTTCTGTTCACTATACAACCCTGAAAGCCGGTTTCCCGGAATTCAGAGGTATGAAACGGCAAGCCTGAAGCAGTTTGAGCTGCTTAGAAACCAAATACTTCGTGTCCCAGAAAGATTGCCTGTGCACCCAGCTGCTCTTCAATGCGAATAAGCTGATTGTACTTGGCGATACGGTCAGTACGACTCATAGAGCCGGTCTTGATCTGCCCTGCGTTGGTAGCAACAGCCAGATCAGCAATGGTAGTATCTTCGGTTTCGCCGGAACGGTGGCTGATAACAGCTGTGTAGCCGTTTTTGTGTGCCATCTCGATAGCATCGAGGGTTTCGGTGAGGGTACCGATCTGATTTACCTTAATAAGGATGGAGTTGGCTACGCCAAGCTCAATGCCTTTGGCCAGGATTTCGGTGTTGGTAACAAAAAGGTCGTCACCAACCAGCTGCACCTTATCACCAATGGCATCGGTGAGTTTCTTCCAGCCTTCCCAGTCAGACTCGTCCATACCATCTTCGATGGAAATGATGGGGTACTTGCTGCACCATCCCGCCCAGTAATCGGCCAGCTCGTCAGAGGTCATCTTTTGACCGCTGCTCCACTTAAGTTCATACAGGCCAGTTTCTTTGTTGTAGAATTCAGAAGCGGCAGGATCGAGGGCTATAAGGATGTCATCTTGTGGCTTATATCCTGCATTTTCAATGGCTTTGAGAATTACCTCAACAGCTTCTTCGTTAGATTTCAGGTTTGGTGCGAAACCGCCTTCATCACCTACAGAAGTGTTGTAGCCTTTAGATGAAAGTACTTTTTTGAGGTGATGGAAAACCTCACTGCCCATCCGCAGCGCATCGCTCAGGCTTGATGCACCGGCAGGCATAATCATGAATTCCTGAAAATCAACGTTGTTATCGGCATGTGAGCCTCCGTTGATGATGTTCATCATGGGCAGGGGAAGTACTTTTGCGTTAACACCGCCCACATAGCGCCAGAAAGGAATTTCGAGGTAACCGGCTGCCGCATCGGCAACAGCAAGAGATACGCCCAGCAGCGCATTGGCACCGAGTTTTGATTTGTTGTCAGTACCGTCGAGTTCGAGCAGCAGCTCATCGATTTCAACCTGATTCAGCACATTCTCGCCAATCAGCTCATCTGCGATAATATCGTTCACATTTTCAACAGCTTTGGAAACACCTTTGCCGTGGTAGCGGTCTTTATCGCCGTCTCTGAGCTCAACAGCTTCGAGTTCGCCGGTTGAAGCACCAGACGGAACAGCCGCACGACCCAAAACACCGTTTTCAAGGATAATATCGACTTCAACGGTCGGGTTGCCTCTTGAGTCAAAAATCTGTCGGGCTACAATATCTTCAATAATTGCCATAGCTATTTTGTATTTGTTTATTATAATGACGGTTTTCACTGCAATGAGCGGCCGGTTCTAAAGACCAGCGGATTTCAAAACTCCGCGCCGGGCTGCCGTTGCAGCAAAGACCTATGTAAATTGAGTTGACTTAAAAACTTAAATCACGGCAATATACGGTTTTTCACCCGTATTTCTTAATCCATAATCTAATAGGATTATTTGTTTTTTGGTTTCATCCATTATTTTACGGGGAGCTGTACCTGCGCTAAACCTTTGTTAATATGAGTGCTAAAGCTTTTTGTACGGGCTTCTCATCAGGTAAAATGGTTTGCAGCCGCTCCCGCTTCAAAAATGTATTATCTAACTCTAAAAATCGCTTTCTGAACATGCGCCCGGCTTTTATTTTATTTGATATTGATGGCACCCTGCTACGTATTCGGGAGGGCTTCATGCCGAAACTTATAGACGTGCTGCTGCGCAAGCTGGGCAGAGAAACTTTTGAGGTAGGCTCTACCTCCTTTGCAGGCCGTACCGACCGCGACATTTTCACGCAGCTGCTGGAAGCCAATCAGCTGTGCACCAGCAATTTTGATACGCTGCGGCAGGTATATGTAGATACGCTGGAAGAAATGCTTGCTCCAAGCGATCTTGATACGCTGCCCGGCGCTGCTGAAGCCGCAGCATGGTGCCTGGAGCAGGGGCTGCCCGCGGGGCTGCTTACCGGTAACTTCAGAGAGGCGGCCTTCACCAAACTTAGCCGTGCAGGGCTGGATAGCTATTTTGAAACCGGGGCGTTTGGGGGGAATCATTTTGACCGTAACGAACTGCCGGAAATAGCCTGGGAAATAGGCCGATCTGTGGTTGGTAACGATCTGCTCCCGCAGAACATGGTAATTATCGGTGATACGCCCCGCGATATCGGCTGCGCGCAGCATTTTGGATGCAAGAGTGTGGCCGTAACTACAGGGCCTTTCAGCCGGGAAGAGCTGAGCCGTTTCGGCCCCGATCTCGTGCTCGACAGCCTTGAGGCGCCTCAGCAGTGGCTAACGGCTCTTCTCGAAAAGTAAACAGGCTCTGCATGCATTACGCATACAAAGCCTGTCTTATTAATATTTTGCCGCCACAAATGCAATCCGTGCCACAGTACCGCAGTGCCGCTATACATCAGCCCGGTTTACCCTACCACATGCCGCCGAACATCAGGGTGATGGTGGGTGTCAGAAAAAGTTTTTGGGCCGGGAAGCCCGTGCCGCGTTCTATTTCCAGAAAACCCTCACGCTCTACGAGCCGGTTGGGCTCCATTATCTGAATGCCTTTCGGATAATAATGCCCCATAACCCCAAACTCCAGCGAAGTGAGGGTATTGAAGGTTTGGCCGAAATCTACAGCAAGGGCCAGTTTCCCCGACCAGCCGGTTTGCCAGCTGCCGTCGCCCCAGCCCTGGAAAACATCATAGATCCGGCTGCCCGGCAGCTGCACCTGTGCAGGGCCGTCTTCCAGAAGGAGGTCTTCAAAGTACGGATATACAAAAGAAAAGCTGGCGCCGAGCATACCGGAAACATAAAACCTGAAGTTATCTTCAATATAATCAGCAAGCAGGCGCTGGCGAACGCCCGTCATAACCGGAAAATTCAAAACCCTGTTGTATTTATTGGGAATGATCTGCTGACCGAACCAGGTCACAAAAGCCTGTTCGCGTGAGTCTTTAATATTTCCGAAACCTGCTTCACTCACCCACTGTGTATGCGGCCCAAGCACGTAGCGGTACTGCCCGGAAATGGAGAACCCGTGGTTAGTAATGTTGAGGTTAAACGTAGCACCGTGGCGCAGACCAAAATCAAGCGGACTCACCCAGCCTGAGGCGGGACGGATTTCCGGTTCTATAGTTTGGCGGGCCTGTGCTTCGTTTACCGGCAACACTGAAAAAATAATTACGGCAAAGAAGGCAGCCCAAACAAGCTTGCACGATTTTGCCCGAAGAATATGTCGCATGGCTCAAAAATAGGGTTTTGAATTGGGTTCTATTTTGTGTATATCCTGAATCGAATTTCTGAAGTCAGATTTTGTTCATTAACTGCTGTATAACTAACACCCGGGTGCGTATTTATACCTGCACCTGTTACAGTTAATGTAATCAAAACATCTAATTCAGCATTCCGAAATCATCCTTGTGCTGCAGTTTTTTTATTTTCACCTGCAGTTCCCGGTTTAACAGAACAACAGTTATATACTATTATACATCATTTTTGGTTCCTAAGGATATCAAACGTCCACAATAAATAAGAGGTATGGATTCAGTCAGAAAATTTATGATTTACGGCCCGTCAGATACGCTTCAAATGTTTGCCGGCAGCCTTGCAGATAAAACGAAACCTCAGTATCACTTTGCTCATCACATTTCCGAAACAGGGCATGTGATCAGTGTTTTCATTTATGAAGAACACCGAAAGCTCATCAACTCGAGCACTACCGTAACTGCCCTGATTAAAACGCTTAGTGATAAAATTGAAATTGATTTTGTGATTACCGGTGGCAGAATGGGCTTTAGGGGCAGTTCGGCATCTTCAGATAACATAGAGCCGCTCATTCAGGATGTGGTTTACGGGTTTATTGTGGAGTTCAGCGGTCGTTTCGGGCTAACCATTCAGGAGAGTAAAACTACAGAAGATACCGACGCGGATGCCTGAACTGCCTGCTGTGCCGAAAACCTGGACGGTGCTCAGCATGCTCGACTGGGCAACCGGCTATTTTGAAAGCAAAAGTATCAATCAGCCGAGGCTGAGCATTGAATGGCTTCTGGCCGACGCCTTAGCCTGCAAACGGCTTGACCTTTACCTTCAATTCGACCGGCTGCTGCACACCAAAGAACTGAGCACCCTCAAACCCGCTATACTCCGGCGGGCCGCACACGAGCCCCTTCAGTATATAACCGGCAAAACAGATTTTTTTGGCCTGGAAATGAAGGTTGGGCCGGAAGTGCTGATTCCCCGGCCCGAAACAGAGCAGCTGGTTGAACTTATTCTGGAAGATGCAGCACAGGAATCAGAGCTGTGTATTCTCGATGCGGGCACAGGCAGCGGATGCATCGCTATTGCCCTGAAAACAGAACGGCCCGATTTTTTACTCAGCGCCTTCGACATAAGCAGGCAGGCTCTCGAAACGGCCCGCATCAATGCAGAGAAACACAAAGCCCAAATTCGCTTTTTTGAACATGACCTGTTCAGACCTGACTTAACCGGAGGTGCGGGTCCGTACCACATTATTGTCTCAAACCCGCCCTATATACCCTTTAGCGAACGCGCTTCAATTGACCGGGAGGTTGCCGCTTTCGAACCGGAAACGGCGCTTTTCCACCACGATGTCAGCTCCGTTTATGCTGCACTTGCCCGTTTTGGCAGGAAAAACCTGAGGCCTGGCGGCACTTTATATGCTGAAATTCACGAAAACCTCGGCCCGGAAATCAGCCGTGAAATTGCGGGATACGGCTTTCAGGTACAGATACGGCAGGATTATGCCGGAAAAGACAGGATGCTGGCCTGCAAAATTCTGTAAGAATAAAATGTGGATAACTTGTTTGTAACTTTTTTTGGGCGTAAGCGGCCCTGAATTCCGGATATGCAAACCTGCCTTTGTTGTGCCTTAAGTGCCGTCAAGTAAAAAAATGAGGCTTTACAAAATTCACCTCAAGTATTTAATTATAAAGCTCTTAACACACTTATACCACTATGTGGATAACTACCCCAACCTGGGGGCCGACCCTTTGACTTACAGGAAATAATTCAGCATTTTAAGCCAGTGATATTCAGCGACCGGTTACCCCCTCTGTGGATAACTGTGCTTCAAATTGCCTTTCTTCAACCATTTTTTCCAAGTTCATCGTGTCTCTGCAAGAAACAAACGTGTCTCATGAGATAGCCCGGGCGAAATGGGCTCAGTGCCTGACTCTGATAAAAGATAAAATCAACGCACAAAAATATTCAGCCTGGTTTGAGCCCATTGTACCTTTAAGGATTGAGGGACAAACGCTAACCATACAGGTGCCCTCACAGTTCTGGTATGAGTGGCTCGAGGAGCATTACTACACCATTCTTCGCAACACCATCCAAAGTGTAATCGGCCGGGACGGTAAACTGCAGTACTCCATCAAGGTAGAAAGTAAAAATGAGGCTTACGCCCCGCCGGCTGCCTCGGTAAACCTGCCTCAGCGCAGCATGCCCGGCACACAGCCCTACCACAACTCCCTGAACGACCTGCCGCGCTATCAGACCAATCAGATTCAGAATCCTTTTGTTATTCCCGGAATTCAGAAAAACAGACTCAACTCCAATCTGAACTCCAGCTATGTGTTCGACCGCTTCATTGAAGGCGACTGCAACCGCCTTGCCCGTTCAGCCGGGATTGCTATTGCCGAAAACCCGGGCGCAAATTCCTTTAATCCGTTTTTTATTTACGGAGGCACCGGCTTGGGTAAAACACACCTTACTCAAAGCATCGGCAACAAAATCCGCAACGACTTCGGCAACGAAAAAAACATCCTCTACATTACCTCTGATGACTTCACCAACGAGTTTGTGCGGGCCATCCGTAACAACCGTGCAAGTGAATTTTCAATGATGTACCGGAATATCGATGTGCTCATCATCGACGATATTCAGTTTTTCAGCGGTAAGGAGAAAACTCAGGAAGAGTTTTTCCACATTTTCAATGCTCTTCATCAGGAAGGCAAGCAGATTATCCTTACAAGCGACCGCCCCCCCAAAGACATCTCAGATATTGAAGACAGGCTCATTTCCCGCTTCAAATGGGGCTTAACTGCCGATCTGCAAATGCCGGATTACGAAACCCGTTTCGCAATTCTTGAACGGAAAGCCATCGACAACGGCATTGAGTTCGAGCCGCAGATCCTGGAGTTTATCGCCACCAATTTCAAATCATCCGTGCGTGATCTTGAAGGGGCCATCATCAAGCTGCTTGCGGCTTCCTCGCTTCAGCAAATCGACCACATTGACCTGCCCATGGCCAAACGTATCCTCAAGGATATGATTAAGGAAACAACGAAACAGGTAACCGTTGAGAACATTCAGGCCCTTGTTTGCGACTTTTTCGGCATCGACACCAACAAAGTACGTGAAAAAACGCGCAAGCAGGAAATTGTGGAAGCCCGTCAGATTGCCATGTATCTTTCCAAAAAACTCACTAAATCCAGCCTGAAGTCCATTGGTCTGCAGTTCGGCGGTCGCGATCATTCAACGGTGATTCATGCAATCACCACGATAGAAGACCGCATTCAGACAAGCCAAAGACATGCACAAATTGTGAAAGAGCTCACGCAGAAAATTGAGCTTGCCAGCCTGTAACCATGGATCGCCTCAGCATACGCAACCTGCGCTTCAGGGCACCGCACGGTTATTTCCCCTTTGAACGGGAAACCGGAAACAGCTTTTCGATAGATGTTGACTTCTCCGTTTCGCTTGGTGAAGCCGGCCTTACCGACGAACTCAGCAACACGCTGGATTACAGCAAGGCATGCAGCCTTATTGCTGATATCATGCAGGGTAAACCGGTGAAGCTGATCGAAAAGCTGCTTGAGCAAATCGGCAGCCGGCTGCTGCAGGCATTCCCGCAGGTGCCGGAAATCACGGTTTGCCTGCGCAAGCATCACCCGCCGGTGGTTCAGGATTGCGAATATGTCGAAATCAGCCGCACATGGCGCAGGTAGTTATTGCGCTGGGCAGCAATGAAGGCGACCGGCTCACATACCTGGGCGAAGGGCTGCGCTGCTGTATGCAGCTTGCCGGAAACAGCAGCGGGCAGCCATTGCTGAAGTCTTCGGTTTATGAGAGTGAAGCTGTTGGCCCTGCTGATGCCCCTTTTCTCAATGCGGTAGCAGCTTTTGAGTGCCTGCTGCCACCGGAACGGCTTCTCGCAAATCTCAAACAGACCGAAGCAGCACAAGGCCGTGATTTCAGCGCAGTACGCTGGGGCAACCGCCCCCTCGATCTTGATATCATCAGCTGCGGCGGCCTTATCCTGGATTCATCATTCCTCACTATCCCACACAAAAGCTGCCATGAACGGGCATTTGTTCTGATGCCCCTTGCTGAAATCCTGCCCGCATGGCGGCATCCCCGGTTAAACCAAACAGCAGCCGAACTGCTCGGGCAGGCTCCAAAAATGCAGGTTTACAAAACAGCTTTATTGTGGTAGATTTTAGCCGTGAATAAATACGATTACATAGCCATCGAGGGCGTAATAGGAGCGGGTAAAACCTCGCTCGCTACCATGCTCGCCAAACAGCACAACGCCCGTCTTGTTCTTGAAGAGTTCGAAGACAACCCTTTCCTGCCCAAATTTTATGAGGACCGGGAGCGTTACGCTTTTCAGACGCAGCTCACCTTTCTGGCAAGCCGCTTTAATCAGCAGCAGCGCCTCTTTGAAAAAGATATGTTTCAGGAAACCATCCTTTCCGACTACATCTTCGATAAAGACCGCATTTTTGCCCGGCTGAACCTCAGCGATGATGAGCTTGCACTCTATGATAAAATCTACTCCATTATGAGCGGTATTGCAGCCAAACCCGATCTGATGGTGTACATACAATGCAGCGTTGACCGCCTCATGGAAAATATCCGGAACAGAGGCCGGGAATACGAACAGCACATCAGCGAGGACTATCTGAGTGAGCTCAGCGATTCCTACAACCATTTTTTCAAACACTATACCAAAGCCCCGGTTCTGATTATCCGGGCCAATGATGCGGATTTCGTGAACAACCCGGATCATTATAAGGCCATTGAGCACTGCATATTCCACGAAACGCTCACTCAGGACCGCATTTACCTGAAGCCCACATGAAATACCTGCTTTTTTTTATACTGATTTTCCTGCTCATCCGCATAGCCGCTGATGCGTATATGAAGCGCCGTGAGCGCTTTGCAAACCCGGGCCGGCCTCCTTTCGATGATAAGCCCGGAACAGGCTTCCGGCAGCCGAATACACGAAGCGGAGAAACCCGCCGCCGCGTCGGCAATGTAGAAGACGCCGAATTCGAAGTAATTGAAGAGCGCGACGAGCAAAAAAAAGCGCCCTGACAAATTGCTAAAAAAACAAGCCGGAATACTTGCATAAGCCTGCTTTTTGTACCTATATTTGAAGTCTGCAACAAAAAACCCTTGCCCTGGTGGTGAAATTGGTAGACACGCCATCTTGAGGGGGTGGTGCTGGCAACGGCGTGCTGGTTCGAGTCCAGTCCAGGGCACACAAAAGCCTGTAAGTCATTGACTTGCAGGCTTTTTTTTTGCGTGTTACCAGATTTGTTACCAGAAAACTTACGTTTTACTGTTTTGCACCTTTCCGATCGCTTTTGTATTTAGGATGATGCTTTCCGGGCCTGATCCCGGCTTGCTGCTGCTCCCCAAAAACCGTTTCACACGCAACCAAACCTTCTGCCCAGATGAAACACCAACCTTTGTTCCTCCGCCTGCTCCTCAAGGCCGCCCCGCTCATACTGATTGCCCTGACCATGCTCAGCTGTACCTCCCATGATAATACGGCCGGAGAGCATCCCGGGCTGTTTTCCGGGCCCAGCCCATGGCCTGAAATCCGGCAGGAACGCATCGGTACCCTGCTCGGCCCGGCCATGCAGCGGGCAGAAGCTGAGGCCTGGGCCGTTGTGTGCCGCTCCAACAACAACGACCCGCTCGCCGCACATGTCGGCTGCGAAAACGCAGTAGCACCGGCCGTGTTCGCCTTTCAGCAGCGCGGCGGCGAAATCTTTTCGCTTGCTTTTTCACCTCCCGGCGAGGCTGCAGCCCTGCAGGAGCTCGGCCTGCAGGATTCCGTTGTAGTGGTCGATTACAACATCGGGGCCATGCGTGCTGCTGCAGAATGGCTCAGCAACAATACGACAGGCGCCATCGCACTCAATTACAGCAGCAGCAACGAATTTGCGGACGGCCTCAGCCACACACAGTACTCGGCTTTTACCGGCATGATGACACCCGGCGCCCGCAACCGCATTGTTTCCTCCGAAGAGCTGGTGTATGAATGGCTTTCGGTGAAGCTGCCCGCCGAGGTCGAAATCATGGCCGAAGCGGCAGCTGTTACCGCGCAATGGCAGCACGAAGCCTACGCGCAGGTGGTACCGGGCGTGAGCACTGACCGCGACATTGCCGATTTCCTGAAAGCCAAAATGCGGGAAGCCGGCGTAACCGATGCATGGGCGCCGGACCAAAACCCGCTGGTTAACTCCGGGCCTGACCGCGGCCATGCACACGCAACCGACCGCGTTATTCAGCACGGAGATGTAATTCAGATCGATTTCGGCATCCGCGTGTATGACCGCTGGGTAACTGACATTCAGCGGTTTGCCTACGTGCTCCACCCTGATGAAACCGAAGCACCGGTCCGTATTCAGCAGTACTGGGAGGTGGCCCGTGAAGGCAACCGCAGGGCACTCGCCGCCATGCGGCCCGGCGTGACAGGCCTGCAAGTTGATGTAACCCAGCGCGAATGGATGCGCGAAAACGGCTCTATGGAAGTATTCTGGAGCACGGGCCATCCCGTGGGGTATCAGGCGCACGATGTAGGGCCGCGCCTCGGAGGCGGGCAGCTTGACCGGGAGCCATCCCCCTATTCATTCCGTGAGCTGCGCGAAGGCATGGTTTTCGCCTTCGACGGTTTCTACAAGTGGGAAATTGAGGGCGGCACCAAAACCATTTCCGTTGAAGAAATGGCTGTAGTTACCGAAAGCGGCGCTGCTTACCTCACCGCCCCGCAGGAAGAACTGATATTAATCCGATAAAGGGGTCAGGCATAACGGCATCATTTGGTGCCTTCGGCAGCTGTTGATTCTGAAGCGGAATAACTGTATCTTTGCAATCTTATCAAAATGTGCCTGTAAAGTGCATTTTTAAGCGAGAGTGGTGGAATTGGTAGACACGCTAGATTTAGGATCTAGTGCTTCGCGGCGTGGGGGTTCGAGTCCCCCCTCTCGTACGCTAAAGCCGCCTTTCAGGCGGCTTTTATTGTTTTTTGGGAAGACAGTTTCAGCACGCAGACCCGCCTGTCCCCACGTTTTAAACATTATTCGTTTTTATTTTTTCAAAGAGGCCCTCAGGCTCACTTCCCGTTTCCGGATTTCCCTTTGCTAATTTTACGGGCCTGTTCGGGTTAACATACATCGCATCACCCTTTAATTTTCAATTCAGTGAATATTACGGTAGAAAACATCAGCGCGGTTGACAAAAAAATTATTATTGAAGCCGATCGGTCAGACATTGGTCCGCGCATTGAGAAATCACTTCGCGAGTACCGCAAAAAAATGACCGTACCCGGTTTCCGACCCGGTATGGCACCGATGGGCCTGGTGAAAAAGCGTATCGGTCAGGAAGTAGAGCAGGAACAGGTTGACGAATACATTCAGGAAGTGTTCAGAACGGAAATCTTCCCGAAGCACAACCCTGTTGGTGAGCCCAGAGTGATTTCCAACACCTACGAAGACGGTAAGCTCCGCCTCGAGTTTGAAATAAGTGTTAAGCCTGATTATGAACTTACTGAGGTTAGCAGCATTACTGTTGATAAGCTCGTACACGATGTAACCGACGAGGAAGTTGAAAAAGAATATCAGGCCAACCTGCGCCGTAGCGGCGAGTGGACCGAAACGGAAGAAGCTGCCACCGAAACAGACCGTGTAACGGTTGATGTGGTTAAGCTTGATGCCGAAGGCAATGAAACTGAAGATGCCGACAAAGACCTCGTTCTGGATTTTGACCGCGAAGAAAACGCCGAATACAAGGCGCAGCTCACAGGCAAAAAAGCCGGCGAAGAAACCGTTCTGAACCTTAAGGAAGCTGACGACAAAACCGTACAGTACAAAGCTGTCATCAAAAAAGTTGAACGGTACAGCCTGCCGGAACTGAACGAAGAGTTCTTCCGCAACGGCAGCCGCGGAGAAGCCTCCAATGAAGAGGAGTTCCGCAGCTTCCTCAAGAGTCAGATCCAAAACTACTTCGACAGCACCGCTGATGACCTTCTGCGCGACAAGATCGCCACAGCGCTGATCAAAGCGCATGATTTCGAAGTGCCTTCAGCCATATACAATGATGTGCTGAATTCACGAATCGACCGTGAGCGCAACGAGGAAACAAAAGAGCTGCCTGCTGATTTCGACCGGGTTTCTTTTGAAGAGAAGAACAAAGAGAACATCATCGATGAAGCACGCTGGTCGTTCATTGTTTCCGATTTGCTTGAAAAATACCCGGACACTGAGATTACGCCTGAAGATGTAGATGCTTTTTTCCAGGCTGAAGCTGCTAAAATGGGGCTTCCTGCCGAAATGCTCAAGAACTTTTATGCCTCCCAAAGCGGTTACTTAGAGCAGCTTCGCATGCGGATCCGTACCGACAAACTTTTCAGTAAACTTGTTGACGAAGTTTCAGTTAACGAGTTAAGCAAAGCAGAATACGAAGAAAAATACGCAAACAAGCCGTAAGCACTTACTGCCGGCTGCCGCAACTCCATTTTTGATTTCTTGATCTTTTTTATATGTCATTCCCAACACAACCACTTTTCGACCGCAACTCTTTAGAAATGTCAGGGCAGGGTGAAGTGTACAATAACCTTGTACCGATGGTTATCGAAACCACCTCCCGGGGCGAGCGTGCCTACGACATTTACTCACGCCTGCTTAAAGACCGCATCATCATACTTGGTACACCCATTAATGATGCAATAGCGGCCAACATAGTAGCACAGATTCTTTTCCTTGAATCTGAAGATCCCGAAAAGGATATCAACATCTACATCAACAGTCCCGGCGGCGTTGTATCGGCAGGTCTGGCGATTTACGACACCATGCAGTACGTAAAGTGTGATGTATCCACAACCTGTATCGGCATGGCTGCTTCAATGGGTGCCGTGCTGCTCACAGCAGGCGCAAAAGGCAAGCGGGCCGTACTCCCAAACGCTCGTGTAATGATTCACCAACCTCTTGGCGGCGTACAGGGGCAGGCAAGTGATATTGAAATTGAGGCCCGTGAGATCTTGCGGATCAAGCAGTCTCTCAGTCAGATTATCGCCGATCACTCAGGCCACACGGTTGAGGAAATCATCAAGGCATCAGACCGTAATAACTGGATGACAGCAGACGAAGCACATTCTTACGGCCTTGTTGATAAAGTAATGCGTCGCGATAAATAAACAGCATTGCCCAAATGATTTATCAGCCAGATTTCACCTGCAACAGGGACGGAATCTGGCTGTTTTGTATATAAATTATTGTACCTTTCTAAGAGAAGGATATTTTTACACCACCTGAATCTAAACATTTTTTTGTATTAAACAGATGAGCGGAAAAAAAAGAAAAGACCCGATTCAATGCTCGTTTTGCGGACGTTCCTCCCAAGTAGTAAGCAGCATGATTGCCGGGCCTGAAGTTTATATCTGCAATTACTGCGTAAATGATGCTGCCGGAATTGTGGAACAGGAATCCATAAAAAAGAAAAATGCCCGCTCGAGCAATTACTCTAAAATACTCAAACCGCTCGAAATCAAAGCCAAGCTTGATGAGTATGTGATTGGTCAGGATTATGCCAAAAAGACCCTTTCGGTTGCCGTATATAACCATTACAAGCGTATCTCTTTGGAGGAACACAAACATATAACCGGCGATATCCAAATCGAAAAGAGCAACATTCTGCTGCTCGGGCCTACCGGCTCAGGGAAAACGCTTCTTGCCCGTACCCTCGCCAAGCTTATTAATGTACCCATTACCATAGCCGATGCAACAGCCCTCACAGAAGCCGGTTATGTGGGTGAAGATGTGGAAAGTATTCTTGCAAACCTTCTGCAGGCTGCAGACTATGACGTAGAGCGTGCTCAGAGAGGCATCGTTTATATTGATGAAGTTGATAAAGTTGCCCGCAAAAGCGACAACCCAAGCATCACTCGTGATGTTTCGGGAGAAGGCGTGCAACAGGCGCTGCTCAAAATTCTCGAAGGCACGGTCGCCAATGTGCCGCCAAAAGGCGGGCGTAAGCATCCCGAGCAAAGCTTTGTGAAAGTTGATACAACCAATATTCTGTTTATTTGCGGGGGGGCATTCGACGGACTTGCAGAAGTGATTTCCCGGCGTTTATCCAGCTCATCCATGGGTTTTCAGAGTCAGTCCCAAATTCGTTTCGATAAAAATAACCCGAAGATCTTTAGTTACACAGAACCTGAAGACCTTCAGAAATTCGGGCTTATACCCGAACTCATCGGCCGCCTTCCGGTTATTTCAGGCCTGCATGAGCTTGACAAAGCTACGCTTATTGAAATAATGACCAAGCCCAAAAATGCTATCGTTAAGCAATATCAATTGATGTTCGAGATGGAAGACGTAGAGCTTGTTTTCGAGGAAGATGCGCTTGAAGCCGTAGTAGAGCTTGCCATGGTACGCAAAACCGGTGCCCGCGGCCTGAAATCAATTATGGAGAAATCCATGCTTGAAATTATGTTCAGCCTGCCCTCCATGAAAAATGTAAAGCGATGCATCATTACTCGTGCTACCATTACAGAGAACGCGCCGCCGATTTATGAAAAACAAAAAGTATCGGCCTGATAAACTTTTCGTTTAATCTCAGAAACGCGCTGTCCTGAACCGGTACTACCGGGACAGCAGCGCGTTTTTTATTTCTACCTGCCTCCTATGTCTTATTTTGCCAACAAACCAGTTGCACTCAGTGACATCCTCAAGGATTTACTGGATCATCACCCGCAGCGCAAAAAACTCAAACGGGGTATGATTCTGTCGGTATTCCCGGAAGTAGCCGGGGAACGTATCATGGAACAGGTTAAAGATTTTTGGTTAAAGGGTGATGTTTTGTTTATAAAAGTCGAAAATCAGTCATGGCGGCAGGAGCTTCACTTCCAGCGGTTTTCTTTTAAAGAAAGGCTCAACAGAAGGGTTCGCGACGAAATCTTAAGCGCTATTGTTGTACTCTGATATCCGTAATTCCTTTTTGGTATATTAAACAACTTTGACTTACGGCTGACCTCATCTTATTCTTTCTATGCCCAATTTCCTATCGTTTTTAGCTTCCCTTTGGAACCGAATAAAATCCATTGCTTCCACTGAAAGTGTGAGCGGTTCAGGAAATATGCAGCGAACTGAAAAAGTGCTGGTGTTTCTTGTTGCCTACAGTATTGCGCTCGGTTTATGGCTGCTTATCAACCTCAGCCGGGATTTTTCAGTAACACTTGATATCCCTCTGTACTACGGTGCTTTTCCCGAGAACCAGGCTCCAGTTCAGTCGCTGCCTGAAACGGTACGCGCCACTTTTACCGGTGAAGGCTGGAAATTGCTTGGCCTTTACGGCAGCATTCCCCGGCTTGTCGTTAACATTAATGAGAGCGCTACAAACCTTTACCAAAGCATTGAGCAGCAGATTACAGGCACAAGTGATATAAGCCTCTCACGTGCAGAACCATCGTCTGTATCCATAAGGCTTGAACCTGCGCTATCCCGTAAAGTACCGGTTGTACCCAATATTCAGCTTGAAACCCGACGGCAGTTTGGTCTGCTCCGGGCACCCGTTATCAGTCCGGACAGCGTTACCATTTCAGGCGCCCGATCGCTGGTCGAAAACATCGACAGCTGGCCCACGCGTTTTGCGCGTTTCGACGATCTGCAAACACCGCTGAATGCTTCAATCCCCCTTGAAGACAGCGGTGACCTCATCCGGCTCAGCACGTCAGAGGTATCACTTAGTGCAAATATTGTTGAGTTTACCGAAGGTGAAATTCGTGTCCCTATCGAAATTACCGGCGGAACCAACAGACCTGCGGTTATTCTGTCTCCGTCAGTGCTCACAATCAGGTACAATGTGCCTATTACCCAATACAGCGAAGTTAACCGAAGACAGCTGTTTCGTGCGGTTGTGCCTTATCAGGCCATTGTTGCCGACACAACCGGTTTTCTGCAGCCAGAGCTTGTTGCCGACGACTCCGACTTTTCAGTGAGCATACGCTCATCCGTACCAAGGCGCATTTCATACTTTTTGCTGATTGAAGACTAAACCCGGCTGTATCAGTTATGCAATGCCCGGCATTCTTCTTTCCGGGCGGGAGTTAACCCGTTCGGCCTTATCGTTTTACCTGTTAAATCAGTACAAATTTCCGAAAGTTATCCCGGTTAACGAGCTGCGTTTCAGCCTGATAGGTTTCCGTAAAGGTTTTGCTGAACTTCGCTTTCTGAGCCTTCCATTTGAACTCAAAGCCGCTTATTGCACCGTCTTTAACTTCAACAAAATCAATTTCCTGCTGCTGTGTGGTGCGCCAGAAATACATCTGCGCAAAGGTATTTTTATATTTGTTCTGCTTCAGCCGCTCTGATATCAGAAAATTTTCCCACAACGCCCCTTTATCCTGCCTCAGATTCAGCGGCTGGAAATTCCCCAAAATCATGTTTCTCACCCCGTTGTCGTAGAAATACACTTTACGGTTTTGCTTTATCTCATTTCTGAGATTCCTGCTGAAACTGTTCAGCCTGAAAACCACATAGCCTTTTTCGAGAATATCGATATAGGTCTGCACCGTAATTTTGTTAATGCCAATTAGCTGAGCCAGTTCATTATAATTTACCTCACTGCCGGTTTGCAAAGCGAGGGCCTGAAGCAGTTTTTCCAGCACCTCGGGCTTGCGAATGTCAGCAAACGACAAAATATCTTTGTATAAGTAGCTGTCCACAATGTTTTTGAGGGTTTCGCGCTCCTCACCCTGATTTACAATTACTTCGGGGTAGAAGCCGTACAACAGGCGGTTTTCCAGCTGCTGCTCGGATTTCAGATAACCAATGCCGGCTTCGTACTCTTCCCATGAAATCGGGTACAGTTCATACTCCCACTTCCTGCCGGTTAGCGGCTCGTTCAGCTCACTTCCCAAATCAAAAGCCGACGACCCGCTCACCAAAAGGCTTACCTGCTTAAACTGATCTGTGATAATTTTGAGCGTGAGGCCTATCCCTTTTATGCGCTGCGCTTCATCTAAAAAAACGATCCGGGAATCACCAATAAGCGAGCGCAGCTGCTCGGTATTCGGACTGTTCAGCAGGCTTCTTGTTGTCGGGTCATCCCCGTCCAGAAACAAAAAATCCTTCCCCTCGAGAATGTGATTCAGCAGGGTCGTCTTTCCGACCTGTCGGGCGCCTATCAGAACGAGCGCTTTGCCGCCCTGAATTTTCCGCTTAAGTTTTTCGGCAAGTGACCTTTCAAACATTTTTATGCCCAATATAGGAATAATTATACTTTCAGGTCAACATAACAACCATTAATTATAATAATAAGTCAATTTACTGACCAAAAAATATAGTTATTAGTCAGTATTTGTTTAAAGTACAGCTTAAGCCGGCTCGCTTGTGAAGGGCAGCAGGGCTTCTTCCGCTGAGCGGGTGTTTTCAAAATAGGTGAGAACTTTCAGAATCACCTCATCAACAAGCACATCCGGACAGGAGGCGCCTGAGGTAATCGCAATCTTGAGCGGACGCTCCAACCCTTGAGGAAGCCAGTTGGCCGATACCAGAATTTCTTTCTTCCACTGATCAAAGTGATGTATTTCTTCGGGTGATTTGATTTCGGAGGCGTCCCGCACATGAAAGGTCAGGAAGCTGTGCTCGAGCAGCTCCACAAGGTGTGTGGTGTTGGAGGAATTGTACCCGCCCACAACGAGCGCGAGGTCGGCATCGGCTTCCATAAGTGCGCGGGTTGCGCTTTGGTTTTCGTTGGTAGCGTAGCAGAGGGTATCTGAGGTATCGGCGAAGTGCTGCTTTACATTATCCTCACCGTATTTCTCCGAAACGGCTTCACGGAGGATATCCATCACCTCCTGCGTTTCGGTTGCGAGCATGGTCGTTTGGTTAATTACCCCGAATTTCTCCAGGTCACGCAACGGGTTGAAGCCCGGCGTAGATTTGTGGGCAAAGTACTGATCAAAGTCTGACAGCGGGCGCTTATCCAGCATAATCTCTGCCAGGATGCGGGCTTCTTCCGGGTTCAGCACCACTACAACCGCCGATGATGCCGCGGCACTGTGTGAGAAGGTCGCCCGGGTTTCTTCGTGCGTGTGCTTGCCGTGAATAACCAGGGCGTTATCTTTTTTACCCAGCTGACTGCCCCGCTTCCACACTTTCTCCACAAACGGGCAGGTTGTGTCGTATTGGTAGGGGTTGATGCCGAGCGCTTCGAGCTCAGCCTGAATTTCGAGGGTTGTGCCGAAAGCCGGCACAATCACAATATCGTCAGCAGTAAGTTCAGAAAAGGGGATAAGCACCTCGCCGTTGGTCTCGAACAGAAACTTCACCCCTCGGCGCTTCAGGTCTTCATTCACGTTTGGGTTGTGAATCATCTCGCTGAGCAGGTAGATATTTTTGCCCGGGTTTTGCTCAACGGTGCGGTAAGCAATATCGATGGCGTTTTCCACGCCGTAGCAGAAGCCAAAATGCCGGGGGACCAGAAACTGAACCGGGCCGAAATCAATCATGACCGGCTCCAGGTTTTTTTTGCGGGGATCGAGTATCTGCCGCGCTTCTTTTACGGTCCGGATTATTTCTGAAGTGTAAAATTCAGGAATA
>JAFIET010000049.1 GCA_020832405.1 Balneolales bacterium | reverse complement strand
ATATATGCATCACGTACAAACCGGCTTTCTGAAGCCCTGTATTTTCAAAGAAGCCACATCCGGCTTTCTGTCTGTAAACGCTATCATCAAACTGACGCTCAGCCTTGCGCTGATTGCCGTCTTTTTTGGGTCAGCCCATACTGCACAGGCGCAGCAGCGCACCCTTTCGGGCACCGTTGTTGACGCCCGTACGCAGGAGCCGCTGCCCGGGGCCACCATTCTGCAACGCGGAACCAGCAACGGCACAGGTTCCGCAGTTGACGGTACCTTCAACCTGCAGCTGCTTCCTGATGACAGCCCGGCGATTGAAGTGCGCTACATCGGCTACCGCAGCCGCATCATCAGCCTCGATGATGTCTCGGATTCCCCGCTCGTAATCTCGCTTCAGGAAACCACACAGCTGAGCGATGCGGTGATTGTATCGGGCATCCGGTCTGATGAGTCCACCCCCATGAGCTTCACCAACGTGAGCCGGGAGCAGATTGAAGAACGAAATCTCGGTCAGGATCTGCCGTTTCTGCTTCAGATGACGCCCTCAGTGCTGGCAAGCTCCGACGCAGGAGCTGGAGTCGGGTACACCGGTATTCGGGTGCGCGGCGTTGATCCGAGCCGGATTAACGTCACCATCAACGGTATTCCGCTGAACGACTCTGA
This sequence comes from Balneolales bacterium, assembly GCA_020832405.1. Taxonomy (GTDB): domain Bacteria; phylum Bacteroidota; class Rhodothermia; order Balneolales; family Cyclonatronaceae; genus Cyclonatronum. The sequence goes on along the minus strand of JAFIET010000049.1, from coordinate 28,424 downwards.
AAGCCACGGCGTGTTTTGGGTGAACATGCCTGATTTTGCCTCCTCAGTAGAAAGCCTGCAGATTCAGCGGGGCGTCGGAACTTCAACCAACGGTCAGGCGGCCTTCGGGGCGAGCATCAACATTTCGACCGGGGCCCTTAACTACGATCCGTATGCGGAAGTCACCAACGCGGTGGGTAGCTACAACACGCGGCGGCACACGCTTCGGGCCGGCACAGGCCTGCTCAACAACGGCTGGGCCTTCGATGCGCGCCTGTCCAAAATTGAATCAGACGGCTACATCGACCGCGCCTTTTCTGACCTCACTTCCTATGCCGTAACCGCGAGCAGATACGGCGACCGGAGCCTGCTCAGCTTCAAAATTCTGAGCGGCCGTGAGCAGACCTATCAGGCCTGGAACGGCGTTCCGGAATCGGAGCTTGCTACCAACCGGCGCATGAATGAGTTTACCTACGACAATCAGACCGATAACTACCGTCAGGAGCACTATCAGCTGCACTATTCCTACCGCCTCACGGACTCCTGGCTTGCAAACGCCTCCCTGCACTATACCCGCGGTAAGGGCTATTTTGAAGAATTCCGTGCCAACGACCGGCTCAGTACCTACGGCATCGAACCCTTTCTGCTGGGTGAAAATCTGGTGACTCGCACCGATATCATCCGCAGGCGCTGGCTCGATAACCACTTCTACGGCGTGGTGCTCAATACCGAATATGCCACCGACCGCTTCCGCTTTGTAGCAGGCGGCGCCTATAACGAGTACGACGGCGACCATTTCGGGGAGGTCATCTGGGCACGTTTCGCCAACAATCTCGACATCCGCGACCGCTACTACGACAACAATGGCTTCAAAACCGACGGCAACCTTTTTGCCAAGCTCACCTGGCACTTCACCGACCGGCTGAGCGTGTATGGCGATGCGCAGGTCCGGCGCATCTACTACGAATTCCTCGGTTTCGACCGCACCCTGGAAGAAATCACGCAAGATCACGAACTGTGGTTTTTTAACCCAAAAGCGGGCCTTGTGTATCAGCTTGCGCCGGGTCAGCGGCTGTACACTTCCTTTTCTGTAGCCGGGAAAGAACCAACCCGCCGCGAGTACACCCGCTCAACGCCGGATTCCCGACCGAGCCCTGAAACCCTGTACAACCTCGAAGCAGGCTGGCAGGCCAATTTCGGCAACGCCTTCTTTGGCGCAAACCTGTACTACATGCGCTACAAAGATCAGCTTATCCTAACCGGCGAGGTAAACGATGTGGGGCAGCAGATCCGCAACAACGTGCCGGACAGCTACCGGCTCGGCATTGAGCTGGAAGGCGCGTTCCGGATTACCGACTGGCTGCAGTGGAGCGGAAACCTCACCCTGAGTGAGAACAAAATTGACCGCTACATCGAGTTCGTCGATAATTTCGATACCGGCGTTCAGGAACAAACCGAGCACCGCAACACCGACATATCCCTGTCACCGGCGCTCCTCAGCAATTCACAGCTGCGGTTCACGCAGGGCGATTTCACGGCTGATGTTATGAACCGGTATGTGTCGCGTCAGTATCTCGACAACACCTCCAATAAAAATCGGTCGATCGATCCTTTCTTTGTTACGGATCTGCGCCTGAGCTGGCAGGCCGGTTTCATTCCGCAAACGAGGCGTGCAACGCTTTCTCTGCTGGTGAATAACCTCTTCAACGAACTCTATGAGTCGAACGGCTATACCTTCGGCTTTATAGCAGGCGGTGAAGAGCAGCGTTTCAACTACTTCTTCCCGCAGGCCGAGCGGAACTTCCTCGTGCAGCTGAGCCTGCAGTTCTGATTTTCTTTCCCATCCCAACCAAAATAGTACGGGCTCTCTGCTGAAAACAGAGAGCCCGTTTTTTGTGCTGTTTCCTTTCCGTCAGATTCCGGCTGAGTACATTTTACCTGTAATCACTTCCTGAGCACGCCTGAACAGCTCCTCCTCTTTCGGAATTTTATCGAGCGGCAGCAGCATATGAAATTCTTCAGATTCAAAGAAATACCAGGCAAGATGGGCCCTGTAACGGAGTGCCGGACTTGTTTCGTTATCCGACAGATCTTTCAGTGCACGGTTCATTTCGTGCATGTTCACATCCGGGAACATCAGCCTGAAAAGGAATCCGTGATACACGGCTGATTCCCGCACGCCCGGGTTTTCCGAGCGCAGCGCCTCAGCAAAATTCAGGGCAATCCGCGGGATGTCAGCTTCCGCAAGGCGAACCGCAACCTCATCAGCGGCTGGCTGATGGTAGTGCAGGGAGTCGGTTCCGGCGGCAGTACCGCCGAGGTGTGCCGAACTGAGCGTTACGGGCTGAAGGGTGAATACAACTGCCAAACCGGCAACAACAGCTTTGAATGATGGTAGTAGTGTTCTCATAGCTTTGTGATTTTGTGTTTTTTTTGGGTGATGGGTCCCTTGCCCGAAACCCGGGCACCGGACCATGCCAGCCTTCTGTACAGACTGACACCCCCCCAAAGGCAGTATTCATGCCCAAAAAAGCCTGAAAGCGCTATCTCATTGCCATTTTTGCAGTTACCAAAATATTATCGCAGCATCAGGTTCCGCTGAAAGCGGATTTCCAAACCGGAAAACTGCTTCCAAAAACCATCACCCTGTTATTCAAATAGCCAGCATCAAAAATGACATTTTGTTCATTTACAGGCCGATTTGGCTGACTTCAACGATTTTTTATACTCTAATTCAACTAAATACGAAATACTACTTGCATAGTATTTAGTCAATCCCTTATACTACCCCTGTAGTATTAAACACTTAGTAAACGATTCCCTATGAAAAAGACCATCACTCCGGTTGGAGATTCTGAAATGGAAATTCTGCACATCGTGTGGGATAAAGGTGAGGCTACCGTAGCTGAGGTGCACGAGCACATTCTCGGATACCGCAAAGTGGCCTACACCACGGTGATGACCATCATGAAAAAGCTGGCCGACAAGGGCCTGCTCAGCTTCCGCAAAGACGGGCTCACCTATGTTTACCGGGCTGAAAAGCCGGAATCGGAGGTGAAGCACAGCCTGCTGCGGCAGATGCTCGATAAGGTTTTCAAAGGCTCCCCGGCTGAGATGGTGCAGAGCCTGGTCGAAAACGAGGCGCTTAAACCGGAAGAAAAGGCCGAAATCGAATTCCTCATCCAAAAACTCCGCGGGGGCAGCTAAGCTATGGAAACCCTGCTCTTCTCCCTCACCCCGGCCCTGCTGATCTGGACGGTCTTCGCCCTGCTGATGCTGCTCGTGCTCCGTTTCAACCAAAACGGCAGTCCGCTGCTGAACTATCACCTGAGCACAGCAACCCTCATCGCCCTGCCCGCCGGGCTCCTGCTGGCGCCCTTCCTCACCATTCCCGCCGTTTTTCAGCCTGTCCCCGCTATCAATAATTGGCTGTTTACCGCTGTACTGCCTGAAATCAGCATTACTTCTGCCGGTTCGGCCGACGCTGCCGCAGCTTCGCAGGCAACGGAGTCTCAGTCCGCCGCCGGTCCGTTTTCGCTCACGCTGCTCTTTGCAGTCCTGCTGGCAGCAACCGTAACGGCCGGGCTCATTCGCCTGCTCTACATTTACGCCCGGCTTAAGCACAGCCTCGGCAAAGCCGAGCCGGTCACTTCAGCACAGCTCATTCAGCAGGCCGAAACGCTGCGCAAAACGCTGAACATCAGCCGCCGGGTGCGCCTCTTCCGGTCTGACGAAGCCGCCATCCCGTTCACAACAGGCATTTTCAGGCCGGTAATTGTACTGCCGGTTCAAAGCCTCCAAAACGCGGATGCCGGGCAGCTGCGACTCATTCTCACGCACGAGATGATTCACATCGCCCGAAACGACTATGCCGCACACCTCGGGGAGCTGTTTATCCGCCACCTTTTCTGGATGCACCCGCTCGTGCACCTGCTCTACCGGCAGGCAGCCTATTACCGGGAAGTTTCCTGCGACCGCGAAGTGCTGCGCATAAACGGCCAAAGTGAGGCCACCTATGCAGAATTGCTGTACCGCTTTGCGCTGCTTGAGCGCGAAAAACCACAGTTCAGGGCTGCCATGGCAGAAGAGCACAAGCTTCTGCGCCGCATCCGCAACCTGAACACCATCCAAGCCAACACCACCCAACCTACTATGATTACTATGAAAAAAAGCTTACTCGCATCAGCCGCGCTGATGCTCATGATTGCAGGCGTAATGGCCTGTTCTGACCTCACGCAAAACGCCGATCCTTCGGGTACAGTCGTGAACTTAGACGACAGCATTGAACTTCATGGCCAAACCATAACCCTCCGGGAGTTCCGTGAGCGCATTGCAGAAGATCGCCAAAACCTGCTCCGCGGTATTGAAGAAGCCACGGAAAGCACAAATCCGCAAACCGTGCAGTTCATGCGCGACACTGCCCAAGAGCTTGGCAACGTACTCATGCTGATCGACAACGGACAGGCAAGCCGTGCTATCGCCGTTATTGAGAGCCTCTCCCCGCCTCCGCCGCCTGTTCTCGGTGAAAGCGAAAGCAGCGACGTCTTTGTAGTCGTAGAAGAAATGCCGCAGATGATCGGCGGGCAGCTCGCCCTTTTCAACGCCCTCCGTTACCCCGACATGGCAAGGCGCGCCGGCATCGAAGGCCGGGTAATTCTGCAGTTTATTGTTGATGAGGAAGGAAATGTTATCAACCCCACGGTAGTGCGCAGCGCGGGTGCCGGCGGGCTTGATGAAGCTGCGCTCGAGGCCATATCTCAAATGCAGTTCACCCCGGGCATTCAGCGCGGAAGGCCCGTTAAGGTGCAAATGACACAGCCCGTTGTGTTCCGCCTGGGCGACAGTGCATCTATGCCAGAAACCACTCAGCCGGGTACAGCGGTTCTCAACGCGTATTAGCATGTGTTTTTGATCCTCGCTTAACCATTTGTTTAACCCAGGCCCGGTTCTCTGAAGAGTTCCGGGCTTTTTTGTTGCATAGTCGCTGATCCGTTTTATGATCTGTTTACCTGCCTGCCTGCAATGTATTAATCAGGCAGCAGTTGAGATTCAAAACAAACTGACCAAATTAACGTAAATTGCGTCACTAAACAGACTCAATTAACGTAAATACAGTCAATTCACGGACACTATTCTTCAATTCAGGCAGCTAATTTCCTTAACAAAGGGATTTGCATTGGCTAATTCCCGACTGTTTTTTTTGGTGGGGGACTCCGTGGGCATCACGGTCTTTCGTGCCTGTGAACACCCCCAACCCTGCGGCATGTCCCGTGCTTTTTGATTTTGGTCCACCCGTTAGTTTCCTCTCCTGCTTCTATCACACCTATTGCCGTTCACAACACACCGGAGGCAATCGGATGAAGACTGGTTCAGCCCGCATTTCACCCAAGCTGGCATAGCGCAGCGTTTCTGTGCAGTGAAGCAAAAAAAGCAACAAATAGTGGACTTACTGACTGAATTAACGTAAATTGCGTCAGTTAACTGACGCAATTTACGTTAATTCAGTCATTTTATAAGCATGAACCCTCCATTTATCGACAGAACGGTTAAGGCAGCAGTGCTGCGCTGGCTTCGGCCGCAGCGGGTCGTTTTGCTGAAAGGCGCCCGCAGAACCGGAAAAACGGAGCTCGCAAGGCAGATTCAGCAGGAATTTGACGGGCGCTCGGACTTCCTCAATGCTGAAGATATGGACACCCGCAGCCTGCTGGCCGATCAGTCTGTGCGCAATTACCGGAACCTGTTCGGGAAAACAGATCTGCTCATTATCGATGAAGCGCAGGTTATTCCCGATATCGGGCTTATGGTGAAACTAATTGCCGATGAGGTAAAAGGCGTACGGATTTTGCTCACGGGTTCATCCTCCCTCACGCTAAGCCAAAGCACCGGCGAACCGCTTACCGGCCGCAAAACCGACCTCGAACTCTACCCGTTTTCGATGGCCGAGCTGCGCGCTGCATGGTCCGGTATTGAACTGCGCAAACAGCTCACGGACCGTATTCTGTTCGGCAGCTACCCGGAGGTTGTTTTCATGGAGCACCCGCAGGACCGCAAAATTTATCTCAAGGAAATACTGCGCTCCTACCTGCTCAAAGACGTGCTGATGCTCAACGAGCTGCGGGAAACCGATAAGCTGAGGAAACTACTACAGCTGCTGGCCTGGCAGGTTGGTCAGGAGGTGTCGTTTCAGGAGCTGGGCAATACGCTCGGCATGAGCAAAAATACGGTTGAGCGCTACATGGAGCTGCTTTGGGATGCGTACGTCATTTTTCCGCTGGGCGGGTATCATAAAAACCTGCGCAAAGAGGTGGCCAAAAGCAAGAAGTGGTACTTTTGCGACACCGGCATCCGGAATGCCATTATCGGTGATTTCAAACCGATGGAACTGCGGCAGGATGCCGGGGCACTGTGGGAAAACTTCATCGTGAGCGAGCGGCTCAAAATGCACCGCACGAACCTGCGCGATACGGAGCTGTTTTTCTGGCGAACCTACGACCGGCAGGAAGTGGACCTGATTGAGCAGGATGAGAACGGGCTCCGTGCTTTTGAGATGAAATGGCGGCTGCCGTCAAAAAAAGTAAAGCCACCCCTGGGTTTTGCGAATGCATACCCGGAAGCGGCTTTTGAAGTCGTTCACAGCGAAAACTGGTACGAATTTATCTGATAGCAGGAGTCTTAATTGAGGTTGCGGGCCAGAAATTCGAGGGTTTTCTCCCAGGCATCGGCGGCGGCTTCCGGCAGGTAGCGCGTGCCGGAAGGATTGGCAAAGGCATGGTCGGCATCCGCGTAAATGTGGATTTCGGCCTGCTTGCCAAGCTCCCCGAGAAGGGCTTCGAACTCACGGACGCCCTCAACGGGAATGCCGCCGTCTGCTTCCCCGAAAATACCGAGCAGCGGGATATCAATGCGGGCAAGCTCCTCCGGGTTGGTGTTCACACGGCCGTAGTAAATCACGCCCGCATCGAGCTGATCGGAAATGGCAATGGCGGCATTAAGGGTCCATGCGCCGCCGAAGCACCATCCCATCACCCCAACAGAAGAGCTGCCGGCGTCGGCAAGAAAGCCTGCTGCCTGAGAAAGGTTCGAGATACCGGCATCAAAGTTGGCCATGGCGCTGCGCATCAGCCCCTGCGCTTCCTGCGGATTCTCAGCTACTTCACCAAAATAGAAATCAACTGCGAGCACCCGGTAGCCTTCCCCGGCAAGGCGGCGGGCCATGGTTTGGATATTTTCATTCAGCCCCCACCATTCGTGAATTAAAATTGCGGAAGGGATAGCGGCACCGGCTTCGGCATCTTCCGGCTCAGCCAGAAAGCCGCGCAGCAACAGTTCGCCGGCTTCACCATAAGCGACCATCCGGGAAGTTACCGGCTGATTCGGCTCATACGAAGCGGCTACCGATGGTACGGGGATATCATTATGGTGCTCATGCGCCATGGCATCGGTGTAGGTATCAGAATCATGTGTGTGCTCACTGCTGCAGGCGGCAATCATCAAAAACAGCGTGAAGCTCAGTAAAATGAATTTCATAAGAATGAATTTCATAAGATGGTTATTGGGTGATCGGAAAAACAGCGCGACTGATCAGAGGGCCGTACTTTAAACGGATCAGCATTAACCCCAGCAAAACCTTCATCGTTTACTATGTTCACAAAGTGAAAAAGCCTGAACAGATGCTAAATCCGTTCAGGCTCTCACAAAAAAACAGCTACCGGGTACTGCCTACGTTGTTTTTGACTTTATAAAATCGGGGTGAGGCATGTTTTCACCGTAACGGTTTTTGTAGCGCTCACGGCGTTTTTCCTCAATAGCTCTGTAATTTCTCCGGAATGCGATCTGAGCACCGAATACACCAATAATTGCCCCAACTGCTGCCACTGCCAAGGAAATAAGCATATAATTCAATGCCTGAATCGTCTGAAACCAAAACGTGTAAACATGTAGCTTTATAAATAGCTGAAAACCTATGCCAACAAAAAGCGCTCCGAGAATAGCAGTGCTTGCCACACTTACTACTACATGATTCGCCCGTCGGGCTGTGTAATAAGCGCTTGCCAGCAGTACTCCGAACCCAAGAAAAAGTATCGGATATACCGGTATCCCTTTGATGTGAAATAACAAGGCCGAGAGTACAACCAGGAACATTAATACTGCCAATGCCAGCACAAATACAATCTGTGTATTGTATTTTCGCCTCAGTTCTTTAAAGGTAGAACTTGCCATCTCGTTTGTATGGTTTAATAAGTGGTGCTATTCAGGAATATAGTGATGCATGCAATTAAGGTGTTCATAATATACAAACTTAAATTATCACTCCTGCAAGAGATTAAAAACAGATACAAGCAGCTGCGCCCGGATTTACTCAAATGTGCAATGTTTCATATACTGCTACTATTCCTTAATACTAATATGTCGGGCTGACCCTACTGTTCATACACACCCATCATGGTTTCTTCAATGAGCATATCCACAACTGCTTTAAGATCACCGGTTTCTTTATAAACTTTAAGCTGCCTGTCAGCAGATGTTCCCTCAGCAAGAATGTTATGAACATAACCGATTTCTTCACGCACGTCGAGGTCATCAACTACATCATCAATAAACGTGAGGAGTTCAAAAATAAGTTTACGTGCATCAACTTCTCTGTGGCGGCCAAGATCCAGGAGTTTACCGTCAAAGCCGTAGCGCAGCGCGCGGAACTTGTTTTCCTGAATAAGCTCTTTACGGTAAATACGCCAGGACTGATTGTTGCGGCGCAGCTTCATTAATTTGGCCACAAGAGCAACTTTAATGGCGCAGAGGGCAATGGCTTCATCAACACGCGTACATACATCAGCAATACGAAACTCAAGCGTGGGGTATTTGGGTGAGGGCCTGAGATCCCAGCGAATTTTGGTAGGCTCGTCTATACAGTTTGTGTCCATCATCACCTGCAGGTATTCCTGATAGTCGTTCCAGGAACGGAACACGGGTGCAATTCCGGTTCGGGGAAGGCACTCAAATATTACGCTGCGGTAGGATTTAAGACCGGTGTCGTAGCCCGACCAAAAAGGAGAGCTCGTAGAAAGGCACAACAGGTGGGGGCAAAAGTAGCTAAGCTGATTCATCAGATCGATCCGCTCATCATCATCTTCAATACCAATGTGCATGTGCATGCCGCAAATAAGCAGTTGCCGGGCGAGTACGCGGTTTTCGAGTTCAAGGCCCCGATACCTTGCACGGTGGGTCATGTCCTGCTTGGACCATTCAGAAAACGGGTGGGTGCCGGCAGCAATAATTCTCAGACCGTGCTTTCGAACAAGCGTATCAACAGCACGGCGAACGGAGATAATCTGCTCCTTGGCTTCCTGAATGCTGTTACACACCCGCGTGCCGATTTCTACCTGGCACTGCATGAGCTCTGTTGTGATCTGATTGCCGAGCGAATCCTGACCGTCTTTCAGAATATTCTCTATCGCTGAGCTTAATTCGCGGGTTTCAGGATTGACAATCTGATACTCCTCTTCAATCCCGATTGTAAAGTTGTAATTGGTTCTTGGCATAGCTGCACATCATTTTTTTGATGACTCTGAATGGAGCCGTTAAATAATGTAATCCAAGATTAGATGCAATAGTGTGTCGGGCAATTTGGCCGGAAAAAATTACACTAAATGCTATGCTATGCTATGCTATGCTTCCCTGTCTTACCTTTTCAAGTACCCGCTCATAATGAGATTCGTACTCGGCTACTATCGTATTGAGCTCAAACTGTTCTGCGCGTGCCCGGGCCTGCTGCGACAGAGACTGGTGGAGCTCAGGGTTCTGCAGCATTGCAATTGCGGCTTCTGCCATGCCATTAACATCGCCAAGGGCACGAACATAGCCTGTTTTTCCGTCGAGGTTCAGGCCGGGCAGCCCTCCCACGTCAGAGCTGATAACCGGTACGCTGCAGCTCATTGCTTCAAGCGCAGCAAGACCGAAGGTTTCAGAACCGGAGGGCATCAGAAACACATCCGAAATTGAAAGAATCTCTTCTATTTTTTCCTGCTTGCCCAGCATACGCACATGATCGCACACGCCAAGCTCGCGGCAGCGTGCCTCAACATTCACACGATCGGGGCCATCGCCCACGAGGAGAAGTTTTGCCTTAATCCCGCTTTCCAGAACCTTGCTGAATACTTCAACAGCGTCGGTCACGCGCTTAACTTTCCGGAAATTGGAAACATGCGTCATCACAAATTCACCATCAGGGCAAATGGCCTTTTTGAAATGTGAACGCTCAATGCGCTTAAAGCGGTCAAGGTCAACAAAGTTGGGAATTACATGAATGTTTCTTGTGATGCCAAATTTCTCGTACGTTTCCTTTTTCAGGTACTCGGAAACCGCAGTAACGCTGTCGCTTTGGTTAATAGAAAACTCCACAACAGGCAGATAGCTGGGGTCGGACCCTACAATCGTAATATCGGTTCCGTGAAGGGTAGTGAGCACGGCAACCCGTTTGCCTTCTTCGCCTAAAATCTTTTTGGCCAGGTACGCACTTGTAGCGTGCGGAATGGCGTAGTGCACATGAAGCACATCGAGTTTCTGATACTTTATAAGATTCACCATATGGCTGGCAAGCGCAAGGTCATAGGGCGGATATTCAAATAAGGGGTAAACATTAACAGCAACTTCATGAAAATCAATATTATGCTCAAATTCATTGAGGCGCTGCGGGCGGGCATAGCTTAAAAAATGTACCTTATGACCCCTCTTGGCCAACCCTATTCCAAGTTCAGTTGCTACTACGCCGCTTCCGCCGTAGGTTGGATAACAAACGATTCCGATGTTCATGTGCGATAATGAAATGACAATTTTGACAGTACTCTATTATACCGCTTTTTAGTGTGTTACGTTCCTTTAAGGGATGAGACATAAACACCGGGTTCGGGTCGTTTCATGGCATTATTTTACCGTTCAGTCAAGCAAGCTTTCTGAACCCGAACAATCTTCACAGAACAGCGCTTTCTTTGTATATTCCGCTGTTTAGCAAGGTCTTTAAAGCCTCATTGTTGTTTCTGAATCCTAAAACATCATCACCCTTAACCAAAAGCGTTCAATTTGTATGGCAGGACATTCCAAATGGGCCAATATCAAGCACCGTAAGGCCCGCCAAGATGCAGCCCGTTCAAAGGCTTTCACAAAAATTATCCGCGAATTAACCGTTTCAGCGCGGGAAGGCGGCGGCGATCCCGGCGCGAACCCACGTTTGAGTCTGGCTATCGAAAATGCCAAATCGGTTAACATGCCCAAAGAAAATATTGAGCGGGCCATCAAAAAAGGCACCGGTGAACTTGAGGGCGAGAGCTACGAAGAAGTTACTTTCGAGGGCTACGGCCCCGGTGGTGTAGCTTATTTTGTGGAGTGTACTACCGATAACAACAACCGGACTGTTGGGGAAATCCGGCATGCATTCTCAAGAAATGGCGGAAACATGGGTACATCAGGCTCAGTCGCCTTTCTTTTTGAACAAAAAGGCATCATCTCGATAGAAAAAAAAGGGTTAGATGAAGATGAGGTGATGCTCGCTGCCATAGATGCCGGCGCCGATGATGTTAAGGCTGAAGGTGATGTTTTTGAAATAACTACAACCCGCGAGCAGCTTTATGCTGTGCGTACCGGCCTCGAAGAAGCAGGTTACACAATTGCAACCGCCGAGCTTCAGCGCCTGCCTGCGACCGAAGTAGCTGTTGATGCCGAAACTGCCGCAGCCAACCTCAAACTGATGGACCGCTTCGAAGACCTCGACGATGTTACGAACGTGTTCACCAACATGAGCATGAGCGACGAAGTGATGTCTATAGCCGAAAACATGTAATCTCTTCCAGCCCGCCTGTAATGCGCCTCATCCCGATTTTTTCTCTGCTGCTTTTTTTACTGACGGCCTCCGTACCCGACCGGGCACGGCAGGCTAATGAAGCGTTCGAAAATCGGGATTTTCAAACAGCTGAACGGCTCTTCAGAGAAGCCATCAACGATAACCCCAACGATTCCCGGCTATATTTCAACCATGCAACAACGCTTACATTGCTGGGCAGGCAGGAAGAAGCCGTTCAGGCTTTCGAGCGGTTCCGGATGGTTGAACGTGACCCCGGGCTGCGGGCTTTCGCAGATTACAACATAGGAAATATCTTTGCAGAAGCAGAAAACTGGGAGGCGGCAGCTGAACTTTACCGTATGGCATTGCTCCAAAATCCGGCCGATGAAGACGCCATTCACAACTACGAGTTTGCTTTGAGGCAGCTCGGGCAGCAGCAGGAAGACCAGCAAGAACTGCCTCCTGATGAGCAGCAGCAACAGCAGCAAGACACACAGGACGCCGACCAAAGTGAGCAGCAACAGGAAAGTGACCCTGAAGAGGGTGAAGGCCGGCCGGGAGAGCAGCAGTCAGACCCCTCAGACAGCCGCCAAAGCCCCGAGGATACCGAGCCGGAACCAAGGCCCGGAGAAATGTCGCAGCAGGAAGCACAGCAGATTCTGAATGCCATCACAAACCGTGAGCGTGAGCTGATACGCGATTTCCTCAAAGACCTCACCCCTCCCGCGCAAACGCAGGAGAAAGACTGGTAAAGCGATGCCCCATTATTCTACCCTCTCTGCCCCAAAGCCCCCGCTCAGTCCGGAACCGGTGCATGCCGGTTTAGCTTTCAGACTTGTATTGTTTTTTTTGTTTTTTTGGGCGGGAGATGCAGTTGCGGTAAATACTCAGCCCGACGGGGTTCAGGCCCGCTTAACGACTACCTCCGAAAGGGTTTTTGTCGGAGAACGGTTCATCGTTGCGGTGGAAATTACGGGCAGCAGAGTCGAAAATGTACAGCGGCCTGAGCTGGAACCTGTGGAAGGCCTGCGCATCATTTCTGCTACCCCAACCCGTACGTCAAGTTTTGATGTACGCGACGGCCGGCACTTTTCTACCATCGGTTTCCGATACACCCTTGAAGCTATGCGCGAAGGGGAGCATACCATACCGGCGGTTAGCATTACCATGAACAATCAGGCTTTTACCACAAACCCGCTGCAGGTAACTGTGCTCGGCCGTGATCAGCTTCATCAGGAAAATGCTGACGATAATATTTTTATCCGGCTCGAGGTCTCAAATCAGAGTCCCTTTCGGGGCGAGCAGGTTCAGGCCAAAGTTGTGCTCTACTTTCATCAGGATATAAGCGTTATTTCGTATCAGCCTTCATCAACCTGGCGCACCGACGGGTTCTGGCTCGAGCGGCTTACCGAAGAACAGGGGCCGAGAGCCGAAAACGTAACCGTGAGAGGGCAGCCCTTTCGACGGGCCGAACTCATGAGCTATTCCCTTTTCCCGACTCGCTCCGGGGAGGTTTCCATCGGCGGCTACAATGTAACCGTAAACATGCGGCCTGTAAGCCGCTTTGGCGATGCATCCCGCTTTGTCGAAAACTTTGGCCGCTCCCAGCGGTCCGTTCGCCTGCGAACCCAAACCGTTGATCTTAACGTACGCCCGCTGCCCTCGCCTCAGCCGGAAGGGTTTAGCGGTGCCGTAGGGCAGTTCAGCGTGAGCCGTGAAGTGCCTGATACAGAGATTAAAATCGGAGAGCCTCTCAATATTGAAACCTCTTTCGTTGGGCGCGGAAACGTATCTCTGGTAGATCACCCCCAATTTAACCTGCCCGAAGGATTCGATATTTTCCAGCCCGGGGAAAACCTCAATATCCAAAAGTCAGCGGCCGGCATCAGTGGTTCAAAGACATTTACCGACGTATTGGTTGCCCGTGAAACCGGTCTGTTCGAAGTGCCTGCCGCTTCCGTATCCTGGTTCGATCCGCGCAGCAGGCGTTACCGATCTCAGCAGCTCCCGGCAGTTCAGGTACGTGTGTTACACGACCCGGGCATTGAAATTGCCGCTGCCGGCCTTCAGCAACTCAACATTTCACCCTGGACCGGCGCCGTAAGCTGGGTAAGAGCCGAGCCCCGGAACATGCTGCGAAACCTGGTTTTTGGCTTTATGTTCCTGCTGCCTCTCGGGCTTTTCGCCTACGCATGGACCCTAAAAACACAGCTTGATCAGCAACGAATGCAGCCTGAAAAAAATCGTGCATCAAAAGCACTTCAAACCGCGCAACATCACCTTTCCCTTGCTGATGCTCAGGCCGGCGCAGGCGACCCCAAAGAAGCATATAAATCCCTCAACCGGGCAGTTTCAGTTTATGCAATTCACCGCATGCAGATGCCGGAGGCCAATTATCCCGACACCAAAATCCTCACGGCCCTGCAGCAGCAGCTTCGGCCCGAACCCATGCTGTACAACCGGCTGCGCTGGATGTTCACACGCACAACAGAAATGAGTTTCGGCACGCAGGCATCCCTCGATAATTACCGTTTCGACCGGGCCGAGTGCGAAGGCATACTGGATGAACTCGAAAAACTATTTGATTAATGCGCTGTTCATTCCGGTTTCGTAATTGCTTTCCCGGCCTCGGGATTTTGACCCTGCCAGGCCTGTTCATCCTTTTTCACCTTGTTCCGGTACTTTTTTTTACCGGAAAAGCCGATGCAGCTGCTCAGTCAGGCGGTACTGACCCACAGCTTCTCTTTAATGAGGGGAACTACTTTCTTGCCGAAGGCAACTACCGGCAGGCGCTCGATCGCTACTATGAAATAGAATCGCAGGGCCAGTATTCCGGGCCGCTGTTTCTGAATATGGGTCTTGCGCACAAACACCTGCAGCAGCAGGGAAAGGCCTTATATTATTTCCAACAAGCTTCGGCATTTCCGGAAGTGAGAGCAAATGCGCTTGAAGCCCGGGATTTTGTAAGTGAGCGGCTGTTTCAGCGCTTTGGCGAAATCCCCGTACTTAACACCTGGACCTGGCGCTACCGTCTCCTTTTTGATACCGGTTTCGCACCTTTTTTGTTTTTGAGCCTGCTTTTATTCAACATTTGCCTGCTGGGCTGGGCTGCACAATGGTTTTATCCCAAATGGCGCACAAACCTCCGGTATGCAGTTCTTTTTTCATTCCTTGCGTTGCTGCCGGTATCTGCAAGCTGCTACTGGCTATGGTCTGTATCTGACCGCTATGAAGCCGGACTTGTTGTTCAGGAGCAGGTTAGCCTGAGAGAAGCACCGGGTATGCAGAGCAGAGTACTGCTTGAGCTTTCACCGGGGTTCCGTTTTGTAAAAGACCGGGATACTTCAAAACTACAGCCCGGTTATCTCAATGTACAGCTGAGTAACGGCATGAGCGGCTGGATTCCCGCAGAATCGGCCCGCATGTTTATTTCATTCTGATGCCACAATCCGCCATTCTAACTACACCTAAGAAGTTAACACACTTATTTATCTTCATACGGTAAACAGGCTGGTTTGGAAGCCCACGCAGTTTACCCTACCTTTGAAGCCTGTTTTAAGCTTTTTTTTTAAACCTTTGATTATTGTGATATGTCCAGAATTTTTGATTTTATAGATGCTAACCAGCCACGCTTCAATCAGGAGCTATTCGATTTGCTTCGCATACCGAGCGTAAGCACCGATTCCGCCCTAAAAGCCGAAGTACGCAAAGCAGCAGAATTCCTATCGGCTCAGCTGAGCAGCGCAGGGATGGAGCATGTGCAAATCGTTGAAACACCGGGCCATCCGGTTGTGATGGCCAACTACCTGCACGCCGGCTCCGGCAAACCAACCGTGCTCATTTACGGACACTACGACGTACAGCCGCCCGATCCGCTGAACCTGTGGACTTCCCCTCCTTTCGAGCCGGTCGAGAAAGACGGCAAAGTCTATGCACGTGGCGCAAGCGACGATAAGGGTCAGGCTTACATCCATGTTAAAGCCCTTGAAGCCTGGCTCAAAAGCGGCGAAAAGCTGCCTGTAAATGTCAAGATCATCATCGAAGGAGAGGAGGAAATCGGTTCACCCAACCTCGTACCCTTCCTCGAAAAACACAAAGAAGAACTCGCCTGCGACATGGTACTTGTTTCAGATACTGCCATGTTTGCCAAAGATACCCCAAGCATTACCTACGGCCTGCGCGGCCTCGCTTATATGGAACTCGAAGTTTTTGGTCCGAACCGCGACCTGCACTCCGGCGTGTACGGTGGCGCGCTCACCAACCCGCTGAATGCCCTGTGCGAAATAGTGGCGCAGCTTAAGGACGAAAACGGCGTGATTCAGATCCCCGGTTTTTATGATGATGTACTCGACCTCAGCGATGAAGAGCGCGAAGCCTACCGGAAGCTTCCTTTCGACGAAGAAGGCTGGAAGGCTTCTATCGGCATTGAAAGCGTTAACGGCGAGCAGGGCTACAGTACCCTTGAACGCAAGTCTGCACGGCCTACCCTCGATATGAACGGTATGTGGGGCGGCTATCAGGGGGAAGGCGCAAAAACAGTACTGCCGGCTCAGGCCGGGGCGAAAATCAGCATGCGGCTTGTGCCAAATCAGCATCCTGATAAAATTGCCGAGCTGTTTACCGCACACATCAACAAAATAAAGCCAGAAGGCGTTAGGGTGAAAGTAACCCCGCATCACGGCGGGCATCCGGCCATGACCCCCATCGATTTCTACGGCCTTAAAGCTGCGGGCAAAGCCTACAAAGATGTGTACGGCAAGGAACCGCTCATGGCCCGCGAAGGCGGCTCCATCCCCATTGTGGCTGACTTCAAAAATGTGCTCGGCGTTGATACCATCCTGATGGGCTTTGGCCTTAACACGGATGCCATCCACTCCCCCAACGAACATTTCAGCCTCGAAGACTTCCACCGGGGCATCAAAACCTCCGCCCGCTTTCTGGAAGTACTGCCGGAGTTTGAAAAAGACTAAGCACTCCGGTCAGGCCCGGAAGCACATCCATCGTTAAAAACAAAAAAAGGAAACCTGATTAACGGGTTTCCTTTTTTTATGGCGGGGAGCTGCCCGCTCACCGCTACTCCCGCTGCCCGGCCCACCATGCCGCGAGCATAATCAGCGGATGCAGCACAATCAGCCGCACCCAGGCTGCCCAAAGCGGCAGGCAGACCGCCTCCGACATGCACCCCCCAACCTGAACCATGTACACGTGCACCGGAATGAAAAGCACCATCAGCGCGATCACGCCGTATGATGCCCGGCGCGCCCATTTACTCAGGAGGAGTCCGGCACCTAACACCACCTCCGCGGCACCGGCCGCAAGGTTGAGCAGCTCCGGAACCGGAAACCAGGGCGGCATCATCGGGTAATAAAATTCAGGGTTGATGAAGTGATACAGGCCCGCGGCGATGAGGCCTGCCCCGAAAAATATCCGGAACGGCTTTTGGGCTTTGGAAAGAAGAGCGGCGGCGGTCATAAGCAGATTTGTTTTTTATCGGTGGATGGGGTCCTGCGCCTGAACAGCATCAGCAGCAGTACCCGCATAAGTTTTCGGCTGCCGGTTTAGTTCCGCAGATTTCGTACCTTTGGAGTTCCCTTTTTCTCAGAACCTATTGATTCGATTTACTGATGGATTCCGCTTTTGTGTATGAACTCATCGGCTATGTGGCCTCCGTACTTGTAGCCGTTTCCCTGATGATGAGCCGGATTGTGCCGCTGCGCATCGTAAATATGATTGGCGCGGCAACCTTTGCGGTGTACGGCTATCTGATCGGCTCGTGGCCGGTAGCCGGCATGAACGCCTTCATCGTGCTCATCAACGTTTATTTCCTGCTTCAGATTTACCGCAGCAGCGAGTACTTCCGCATCCTGCCCATCGATCAGCCTGATGCCTACCTCAACGCTTTTCTCAATTTTTACCGGAAGGACATCGCGCAGTTTTACCCGGATTTCCAAAACGAGGCCGACGCCAGCGATCACGGCTACTTCGTGCTGCGCAACATGGCACCGGCAGGCCTCATTCTCGGCCGCGTTGAAGCCGGCTGCTTCCACGTTGCCCTCGACTACGCGACCCCGCAGTACCGGGATTTCAAGGTAGCCGCACACCTGTGGCGCGAAAACCGGGAGCACTTCATCGGCGAAGGCATCACCGAAATCCGCTCCCGCACCACCGACCCCAACTACGCAGGGTACTTGCGGAAGATCGGGTTTGATAAAGACACAGACCGTCCGGATACGTATATTTTAAAGCTATCCCCCAAAAGTTAGGCCTTCTTTTTCAGTGATGATTGAGGCCTTTATGTCTCTTTCAAAACCAAATTGCTCATGCGCCTGCCTTTTGAAACGCGATTAAGTTTTATTGACTGCAGAGTTGCTGATATTGAGCGTCTTTGATTAATTTAGATTTTATATATTCCAAATCACTAAAATTGCCTCATAACCCACATAGCTTCAAATGAATTATAAAAAAGACTTTCTGCACGGCATGGGTTCTGCATTCGATCTTCATGGCAATAATTTCTTTAACGATTTTGACCAATACCCCGGTGCGCAAGATTCCATAGACAGCTATTGGGGGAAAGCAGCCTACTATATTCGCTCGTCAGTAACAAAGTTCACCTCTGAGTCTCATGCTGCCGGTCAGAACGCTGATATTTCATCTGCCTCATTTAGAGATAAAGGTAAATCCTTGCGTAAATAATCTTTTTTAAGCTTTAGCATTAACAGTATGCCTGACAAGGAAAACCATGAAACTGCGGATGAATTTTCCGAGAAGGAATTAGAAAAAAAACTGTTGAAAACTGACCCGGATGTTTTTGACGACATTCCGGATGGTAAGAGAAAAGAGCTTCTTTCATTACTTAAAGAAATCATTCACATAGAGATTTCTGAAAGCAGTACCCGAAAAATATCAGGCCCCTTCCCTCCTCCTGATATTTTGGAGCATTACATCCGTGTTGCACCGGATTTTGCTGAGCTAATAAAACAGATGGCACTTGAGGAGCAAAAGTATGCACATAACAGAGACAACAAACTCATTCAGGAGTCATTTAAGCTCAAACAGCGCGGACAGTACTTTGCTGGAATTATTGCCGTTTTTGCAATTTCAGGGGGTGTAATTTGCATTCTTAACGGTTTCGAAGTCGCAGGTACAATTGTAAGTGGTGTTGGACTGTCGGGTTTAGTTTCTGAATTCCTTGGCCGGAGCAGAGATAAAAAAACAGCATGAAGCTTTAAGCCCGCAGCCCTATATTCCCGCAGGCTGAGTGTTTGGCAGCCTTTAGCTCCAATCACCGATTTTACTGAACTAACTACGCTAATCTGCACCATGTCCCATAAGCCTGCTTCCCGAAAACCGGGTTATTTTCTTTTTTTTGGCACCTGGTACCCCAACAACCGCCTCGTTTTCGGCCTTTTGGGCCTGTTCATTCAGCTTGGCGTTATCTGGCCGCTGTATGCGGTGTTCTCCGGAGCGGAGCCGTTTATTCTGGGCCTGCCGCTGTCTTTTGCCTGGCTCACGCTCATGCTGCTGCTCGCCTTCGCCGGCATGCTGTACCTCTACATCACCGATAATACCCGGCTCGACCGCGAACACAACGAGCGGGTTCGGGCACAATATCAGGCCGAAAGCAAGGGCCAAAACGGAGAGCCAAACTGATGGAAACCGGAACCGTTATCCTCATCGTTGTTGGCGTTTACCTGCTGATTTCCCTCATTACCGGCATCATTCCGGGCCTGCGCATCTCCAAAAGTGTTGACGGCTACGTGGCCGGCGACCGCAGCATGAATGTGATGCTGCTCTATTTTGTGATGGGCGCCTCGATCTTTTCGGCCTTCGCGTTTCTGGGCGGTCCCGGCTGGGCGTACTCCCGCGGCGCGGCGGCCTTTTACATTATTGGGTTCGGGGTTACGGGCATCATCCCGCTGTACTTTTTTGGTCCGCGGGCCTGGCGCCTCGGCAAGAAATACGGCTACGTAACGCAGGCCGAGCTGCTCTCCGACCGCTTCGACAGCCGGCTGATGTCGGTGATGCTCGCCGTGCTCAGCGTTGTGGTGTTCATCCCCTACCTCACCATTCAGATGAAGGGCGCCGGCTTCGTGCTGAGCGTCATTTCGGAAGGCCGCATCCCGGAATGGGCCGGCGCCGGATTTACCTACCTCATTGTGCTGGTGTACGTGTACTTCAGCGGGGTGATGGGCGTCGGCTGGTCTAACGCCTTTCAGGGGCTTTTTATGATGGTACTTGCCTGGGTGCTGGGGCTGTACCTGCCCTTCGCGCTGTACGGCGGCGTCGGCCCCATGTTTGAAGCCCTGGTCGATGCGGGTCAGGCCGCGATGCTTGCTGCGCCCGGCCTCGCCGGCGACGGCAGCCCGTGGAACTGGGCGGCTTTCAGCTCGGCGGTTGTGGTTTCGGCCATCGGGTTCTCCGTATGGCCGCACTTTTTCATGCGGAGCTTCGCCGCCAAAAGCGAGCGCTCCCTGCGGCTGAGCATCGTGCTGTACCCGACCTTTCAGATTTTCCTGATTCCGATTCTCATCATCGGTTTTTCGGCCATCCTCATTTTTCCGGGCGTAACGCCGGCTGACAGCATCCTGCCGCACGTACTCATGCAGCTGGAACTGCCGGCCATCGTGATCGGCCTGTTCTGCGCCGGCACCCTTGCCGCTTCCATGTCGTCGGGGGATGCCATCCTGCACTCAGCCGCCTCCGTAGGCGTACGCGACGGCATTTCCAAAGCGACCGCAACGCCCGTAAGCGACAGCACCGAGCGCATGCTCATCCGCATTCTGGTCATCGTGATCGGCCTCATCTCCTACTACTTCGCCGTAGCCTCGGAGGTCTCCCTCGTAGCCCTGCTGCTGGCTTCTTACGGAGGCGTGGCGCAGATTTTCCCGGTTGTATTTGCGATGTTCTACTGGAAGCGTGCAACCAAAGCAGGCGCCCTCAGCGGACTCTTCGGCGGCATGCTGGTGAATGTCTTCTTCCTGCTCAATCCCGCACTCAAACCCTGGGATATGCACGAAGGCGTGTACGGCCTCGCTGTTAACGTGCTGCTGCTCATCGCCGTAAGCCTGCTCACCAAACCGGATGATCCCAAACGCGTGCAGAAGTTTATGGAAAAACCGGTGGTGTGAGGTGGCAGGTTTTGAGCATGTTCAGGCTATAACATTATAATTTTTATTCATAGCAACCTTTACATTTTCCAAAGATTCCTGAAGTGCCTGATTATCTCTTAAAGCAAGTACATCATTCCAACTTTTCATAATTAGGGCTTCTTCACAGATTTGTTTGTCGTCTATTTTATTTTTTGTGAAGAACCAATCTGCGACTTCCTGCCAGCTCCAGATCAAGGTAGTTGAAGTTAAACCAGCTAAAGGTACCGGAAAATCACCATCTCCTCTTACTCCGGAGATCAGCTGCTGAACCGACTGCTTGCTTCTCCCTAAACGCCGGGCAATTTCGGATGCGGTGACCAAATCAGAGGGTTCAATCCGCTTAACCTTCAAAGGCAGTCTGGAAGATTCTGCCTGATGTATTGCTGAACCAACAGCTTTTTCCAGGTCATCTGCTTCCCGATCGAAATTCAGATATGCTATACCATTTCTAAAAGACAAAAGGGCATCATCACATCCGGCTTCATATAGTTTGTCTTCAATTTCCTCTAATGGGATATTATCAATTTCGAGTACCAGCGTAAATTCAAAAGTTTTCATAATTATCAGTCCTGTTCTTTATGAGGGCATTTATTGACCATTTTAAGTATCTGCTTAGCATGATTTTCAGGATTGCGGGGCGTACTCCAAACTGAGATCACGCATCCATTTCTCGAACTTTCAGGACACATCAGTCTTCCCCATGAGTGTGACGACTTTCCTGAATCCTTCAAAACCCAGCTTTGGGTTTGAGCATATTCAATTGCTTTTTGAATTTCTTTATTTGGATGTTTCTTCATCGGATTTAATTTTGGTCAAGATAGCCATTGCGTTTACCAAAGTAAACACAATGGCTAAATTATCCCCAGCAAGGTCAGCAAATGGTCGATGCCGCGGGGTACGATGATCATCACGTAGAGCAGGCCGGTTACAGCACCGGCGATGTGGGCCTCATGGTTGATCTGATCGTTGGCTTTTTTGTGTGCCCAAAAACTGTAGCCGATAAACACCGCGCCAAACACCGCCGCCGGAATGCCGATCGGAATGAAGAACAGATAAATCGGCTCCATCGGGAAGAAATAAATGAAAACAAACAGCACCGCACCTACGGCTCCCGAAGCCCCGAGGCTTGCATACTGCGGATCGTCCCGGTGGCGGAATAGGCTGGGGATGTTGGCCAGCACGAGCCCCGCGAGGTACAAACCAATGAAGTAACCCGTACCCAGGGTACGCTCAACAACCGGACCAAAGAAAAAGAGCGTAATCATATTAAAGAGCAGGTGCGTGAGGTTGGCATGCAGAAAGCCCGCACTCAGCAGCTGATACCAGCGGTCCTGCCGGAAAACATAAAACGGTCGAAGCATCCCCCAGGCCTGCGCTTTGGGGTTCACATTCCAGGCATACCAGGTGATACCGCTCGTGAGCATGATGATGAATAAGGTAACAGACACAGAATATCAGAGGGTTAAGGTGATGGGTGCTACGATTTCGGCCGGACTTTCCCGCAGGCCGATTTGACTTGCAAAACGCACGCAGGCTCGGCATTTTTAGAAAAAGAAAAACGAAAGTACACATAAACCGGAACCGGAACCTGCATCAACACCTGGTTCAGGTTTGGAAATCCATCATCCTACAAAAAAAACATCCTTTCATCATGCAGTGGAAAATTTATCTGGCCGGCGAGATTCACTCAAACTGGCGCGAAGAGCTCACCAAAACCATCCAAAGCCGGGGTATTGAGGCCGACTTTTACGGGCCCGTTACCGATCACCCTGCGAGCGACGACTGCGGGGTGCACATCCTCGGGCAGGAGGAGCAGGCCTTCTGGAAAGACCGCAAAGGGGCCGGGCTGAACGCCATCCGCACCCGGACACTCATTGATCAGGCCAATATCGTGATTGTGCGCTTCGGCGAAAAATACCGGCAGTGGAACGCCGCCTTCGATGCCGGCTATGCGGCCGCCCTCGGCAAACCGCTCATTATCGTGCAGCCGCCGGAATTCGATCATGCCCTGAAAGAGGTGAATGAAGCCGCAAGCGCCGTAGCACGCACCAACGAGCAGGTAGCCGACATCCTCACTTATGTGTGCGCCGGAAAACTGCGGAATTTCCCCTGATTGGTGAAGGGCTGAGTCCGCCTCAGTTCACGCGCAACCACCTCATCAGGTTTCCGGCCCGGCGAAACACCCGGCCCACCCGCAGCCGGAATTGCGCCGCGAGCTGCGGCAAGGGGTAGAGGCGCACCATCAGGCGGCCGTACCGCAAGGCCTGTGGCGTACGCAAAGATTTGTGCCCGCCGTTCCGGATGCGTGCGACTACCCGGCCCGGCACCATTTCGGGTTTCAGCGGCTCATCCTGCCAAACACCGGAATCGCCGATGGAAACACCGGTGAGTGCCTCTCCCGAACCTTCCAAGCGATGCAGACGGTGCGCAATCAGGGTTTCATTCCGCCTGAATACCACGATATCGCCGGGCTTCAGTTCCAGCAGTTTTGCAGGCTCCACCTCAAGCAAATCACCCGGCCTCAGGTACGGGAACATGCTTTGCCCCCCGGCATTGATACGCACGTGCAGCCCGCGCTGCAGCAGCCGCTCGGAAAGGGTTACAATGTCCTCAACTGTTCTGCGAACCCTGGGCTTCATACTGCCTGATAAAATCGATGACGCCCGGCTCGGGCAAATTGCCAAATTCATACACCGGTGTTTCGGAAAGCATGTCCAAAACCGTTCTGAGATGATGCTGCAAAAAGTCGCGGTCGAAGCCCTGAATGATGCAATTGCTCAACACCCGCGATACCGATTCAGCACCCCGCAAGGGTGTGAGGCTGTAGGCCGGGGCCTGCTTGAGCAGAAAAACGGAGTGCAGCGGCACCGATGCCGGCGCCTGCGGGTACACCATGGGCGTGTTATGGATGATCCAGCGGCCTTCCTTATTTTTCCGGATCATCAGGCGGTCGTCGTTAATCAGGCTGTAGCCGGCCTTGTGCCAGGTATTGGAGATGGTCGATTTGCCCACGCCGGAAACACCGGTAAACACCCGGCCTTTGTCGCCGTCACAAACAGCTGAAGCATGCACAAACAGCATCGGGAAGCTAAGCGTCTGATAATACAGAATGAGGGATAGCAGCGGAAAGGAAAGCGGGCCAACCGAATAACGCTCATCTTCAACAGGGTAGTTGAGCGGATAGCACTGAAAATCGGTGAAGGTCTTGTTGGTGACCGTCACAAACCGCTGATCGTCCGGGCTGAAATGTTGGTACGTCCGAATCACAAAACCATCTTCGTGCCGGGCAACCGACCAAAGCGACTGTCCGTCGAGGTTTCCGTCGCAGATCGAAGGCAGATCCTGCAAAAATTGCAGGGATTCGGGTAGGGCGTCGTGTACATGAATGCGTACATCAGCCGTTTCAGGGACCTCTGTTAAATAGGGCTGAAGGCAAATGCCCGGTTCACGCTTCATCCGGCCATCAGCCGAAAGCTGAAAAGAAACATCAGCTACTTTAAAAAAATGCATCTTAGTTATACAATCAAATAAAAGTTTACCTGCCACCTGTGCAGCCCTGTAATCCCCGGCTGCCGCTTGTTTGGCATACAAGATAACATCTTCGGCCTAAATTAACTGTTTAAAACACAGAAAGAATCCTTCGCTTTAATTGAAATACCGGCAAATCATGAATATATTCATACAAAAAGCTTTCGTTATCACTACCTTTTTTTTATTCCCACACATTTAGTAACATGCCTCAATCCAAAATTGTCGAAATACTACAGCAGCGGCCTAATTTCGCCTCTGAGCCCGTCAACGGGGAGCGTATTCTGGTGCCTGTTAAAGGCCGTATGGCTGAATTTAACACCATGCTGACCCTGAACCCGTCAGCTTCTCATTTATGGGAATCGATGGATGCCAACAGCACCGTCGAATCGCTTGTTGATGCGCTCACAGCTAAATATGACGTTGACCGCGACACCGCCCTGGCTGATGTAAATGAATTTCTTGACGAACTTTACAAATTCATGACAGGCGCGGAAGTCTGATTTCCCCCCGCTACCTCAAGACGCACCCCCATGATTTCGCGTCCCGCTTTGCCTGATCAATCCCATTTAATAAAAAACGGCCGGTCCGCTCTGACCGGCTTTTTTATTTTTGCGGCCCTGTGTTTTTCTTTTGGGGTGATGGGTTTCGTGGCCGCACCCCCGGCTCAGGGGCAGGCCGCCGCTCCGGCTGAAGCTTTTTGGCAGCAGATTCAGGCCGAAACGGCGCTCAGGCCCGGTACCCCATCCCCCGAAAATCCCCGCTGCCTTACCTCCCATATTATTGCCGCGCACCGGGGCGAACACGCCTGGTTCGGCAGCCTGCCTGAGCAGCCCGAATTCGGCGGCGAAAACAGCTATCAGTCGCCCGGCGGCGGATTCCTGATCTGGTACGACCTCAGCGGCGAGCACGCCGTTCCGCCTCAGGACGGCAGCGGCAGCGGCATCCCCGACTGGATTGAGCACATCGCCCTGGCCGCCGATTCCGCCCGCACCTTTTTCGGCGCTCTTGGTTTCCGTGACCCGGTTGGCGCTCAGCCGTACAATATTTACCTGCGCAATCTGGGGGTTTACGGCTTCACCAGCCTGCAGGAGGGCGAGCCGTTCAGCGTAATCGACAGCACCTTCGACTGGGTGCCCGGCAACGACGCGCCCGACGAGCAGGCCGGCGCCGCCCGGGTTACCGTCGCCCACGAAATTTACCACGCCATTCAATACCGCTACAACAGCTGGAACGGCCCCACCGGCAGCACGGCCTGGCTCGAAATGGACGCCCTCAGCGCGGAGCATCAGGTTTTCCCGGAGGTGCGCGAGTACCTGAACTTCATCGGGGATGACTCCATCTTCCGGCTTCCGGGTCAGGGCACGCCGGTTGCCTATGCGCACGCCACCTGGCTGATGTACTTCCTCGAAGCCGTTTCCCCCGATTTCATGCGGCACATCTGGGAGCGCATCGAAGCACAGCCCGAAATCACCATGGAAACCGCCACTGCCGCCGAGCTGCAAAGCCGCGGCCTCGACTACACCACCGAGCTCACGCGCCTGCACCTGTGGCATCTGGCTTCCGGCGCATGGAGCCGGCCCGGCTTCGGCTTCGCAGATGCCGCCCGCTACCCGACCTCCTTCAAGCGCAGTCAGCGCACCACCCTGCCCGACAGCCCCTACCCGCTCTGGAACATCGCCCCGAGCGCGGCGAGCTATTACGCCCTAGTGCCGCAGCAATCGCCCGGCGGCAGCGCACTCGCGGCCTTCTTCGCCGACCTGCCCGAATCCGGCTGGGGCCTCATCGCCTACTTCACCGACGGCAGCACCGCAACCGCCCTACCGCAGCGCGCGCCCGGTCTGCAGCCGCTTCTGTTCACCTCCGGCTGGGATTGGGATGCGATCGAACAGCTGGGCATGGTCGTCATCAACGCGAGTCCTGCGCGGACCGCCATCCATCAGCTGCTTTTGGGCAACGAAAACAGCATCGAGCAGATCCGCTACGGCGACGTGCTCGGCAACGGCGTCATCACCGAAACCGACGCCCTGCGTGTGCTCGAGGAAATCACCGGCGCCGCGGAAGTCCGCCTCGGCTTCGCTGCGGCCTACGCCGCGGACGTCAGCGGCTCGGGACAGCTTTCCGCCTTCGATGCCGGACGCATCTTCCGGCGCTCCTCCGGCTTCAGCATGCCCTTCCCCGCCGACCTCAACGGCACCGGCTTCGGGCCGGACCTGCCCCGTTTCTTCCCCGGCGAAACGCGGCAGCAGCAGCAGGTACGCGATAGTTTTGGGGGTTTTGTTTCGGGTGATGGCATCACGCCCTCATCCGGCGCACAGCCGGAAATCAGCCTCTGGCTGGAGGCCGAGCCCCTGTACCGGGGCGAGGAAGCAAGTTTGGATGTAACCGTAGCCGGCCTTCCGGAAGAAGCCCTCTCGGCGGAGTTTACCCTGTTTTATCCCGCGAACCTACTGCAGTTCACCGGGGTCAGCAGCGGGGCTTCCGGTTTCGGGGAAATCATTCAGGCCTGGCACGAGCCCGAGCCGGGCAAGGTGCGCATCGCCTGGGCCTCAAATCAGTTCACCGGCGACGGTCCGCTGGGCACTCTCCTTTTTCAGATTCTGGAAGCCGGCACAGCGGAGCTGGTACCCGCTGAGGCGCGCATCAACGAAATTGCGGCGGCTTATCAGCTGCAGCCGGTCAGCTTCGAAACCGACCCCAACGATCCGGTCAGCCTCGAGCCCGCCGCCGGTGAACAGCCGGGGCGCATCGCCCTGCTCCCGCCCTGGCCCAATCCTTTCAACCCGCGCACCAACATCAGCTTCGAGCTGCCCGAAAGCGCTGAAGTAAGCCTCCGCGTGTACGACAGCCTCGGAAGGCAGATCGAAAGCCTCCTAAGCTATAGCACCATGCCCGCCGGCACGCACACCCTCAGCTGGGATGCGGGTCAGTACGCCTCGGGGGTGTATGTGGTGGTGATGACCTACCGGAATGATCAGGGCCTTCAGGGGCGGGTTGCGCGGAATGTGAGTTTGATAAAATAGCCCGGTGATGGCACGCGGATTTTGAAGATTGGGCAGGATTTACGCGGATTTTAGGGTTTCCAACAATACCGTTACGGCAATCACCCCGTAGGGGCAACCCCTTGTGGGTGCCCCTATCGGGGTGCCCAAATGTTTACCCAAAATCCGGGAATTACCTAATCGGCCCGTGTCATTTCGAATTAAGGGTCCGGTAAATTTCCGCGCATTGTTTCGTAGAATACCGGGGCGACGATTCATTGGATTTTATTGCGGAATTAATGCGGGGAATCATGGGGCGACCATGGGGCGACCACGAGGGTCGCCCCCACGGTCGCCCCCACGTCCCCCCACCCGTTTTTCATTTCTTCGGATTAAACCGGTCTTCAATCCATTTTGCCGGGTTATTGATGATGTACGCTGAAATGTTCTGGTAAGCGTCTTCATCCTTTATGATGCGGTCCCAATAGCATCACCCGAAACAAGGTTTTTCAAAAAAACTATT
The DNA here is from genome assembly GCA_020832405.1 of Balneolales bacterium. Classification (GTDB taxonomy): domain Bacteria; phylum Bacteroidota; class Rhodothermia; order Balneolales; family Cyclonatronaceae; genus Cyclonatronum. The sequence continues at coordinate 428 of JAFIET010000049.1, read as the reverse complement.
TAACTGGAACCCGAACTGTTCAGGAATAACAGTCCTTCCTTTGTTTTCTTACCCATTCGGTGCTGTCGGTCATGTCGGCACGGTCGGCCCACATGCCTACAAAGGAACTTTCTGACAGCGGTTTGTCTGATGCGGGCTTTGGTACAGCTTTCACGTAGCGCTCATACAAGAACGCGACGAAGTCTGCTGCTTGCTTACGGGCTTCCGGGGGAAGCTCCTCGAATTTGTCAATAAAGGTTTGGGTACTCATGGCAGCCTGATTTGGGTTACTTTTTTGAAATCTATAAAAACAGCCGGTTAATTAAAATCTATATTCTCACTCGCGGCGGATTTTTTGGGATTGGGGCGGATTGGCACGTTATTTTCGACAATACCGTGGGGCGACCACGAGGGTCGCCCCCCCGGGCCCCGCCCCCCCCCCCCCGCCC
>JAFIET010000048.1 GCA_020832405.1 Balneolales bacterium | reverse complement strand
CTGCCGCGCTTCTTTTACGGTCCGGATTATTTCTGAAGTGTAAAATTCAGGAATATCAAATTTCTTGGGCATCTGCTGAGGGTATTAAAATGATGTTTGAAGTTCTGTCTGTTTCACTGAGGGCAAACATACGCTGCTGCACAAGCGTTTCTGTACCTTTTACTTAACTCAGGCCTTTGCCTTGTCAACCCCGTCGAGCCGCACGCCGACCAGCCGGCTCACACCGGTTTCCTGCATGGTTACGCCGTACATCACTTCGGCCTTTTCCATGGTTTTCTTGTTGTGCGTAATCACGATGAACTGCGTTTCGCGGCTGAACTGACGGATCAGGCTTGTGAAGCGGTCCACATTGGCATCGTCAAGCGGGGCATCAACCTCATCCAGAATACAGAAGGGGGAGGGCTTCACCAGATAAATCGCAAACAGCAGCGCGATAGCGGTAAGGGTTTTTTCCCCGCCGGAAAGCTGCTCAATATTGGAAGGACGCTTGCCCCGCGGCTTGGCGATAATTTCGATACGGTGATCCAGCGGATCGTCGGAGCGTTCTTCGAGAATCAAATCACAGAAATCGTCTTCCATAAACAACATGCTGAACACCCGCTTAAAGTTTTCGCGGATTTGCTCAAAGGTGTTCTGAAAGCGCTCGTTGGCCGTATCGTTAATTTCTTTGATGGTCTGCCGGAGCTTGGTTTCAGCTTCGTGAAGGTCGCTTACCTGCGTTTCATAAAAGTCGAGGCGCTCTTTTTCCTCCTCGTATTCATCAATCGCCAGCGGGTTCACCTCGCCGATCTGCCGCAGCCGCTCCCGCAGCTTCTGAATCTCCTGCTTTACTTCTGCGGGTTCCGTATCCTCCGGGAGGCTGCTTTCAATCTGCTCCATCATCTTGCCGTAGGTCTGCCAGATGTGATCGCTCACTGAACTTACGGCCATTTCGAGCTTTGACTGCTCAATCTGCAGCTGATGCAGCAGGTTGGTGTTCACCTCTTTTTTGCGCTGAAGCTGCCGGGCCTGATCCTCCAGCTCGCGGATGCGCCCGCGCTGCCGGGCCGTTGCCTCCTCAGTTTCGCGGAAGGCTGCCTCCGCCCGCCTGCGCTGCGCATCCAGCTCTTCAAGATGGCCTTCAAGCTCTTCGGTCTGATCGCGCAGGCTTTCGATTTTCTCACGGCTGTTGCGCGCCTGCCCCGCCCGCTGATCGAGCCGCTCTTTGATGGTCGTGATAGACTGACCCGCCTGCTCTATTTCCCGCTGATAGCTTTCGGCCTCAGAGCGCAGCCGCTGCTCCTTCACACGGGCATCATTCATGGATTGCTGCGCCCGCTGCCGGGCTTCCTCTTTCTGCCGGAGCTCGTTCCGCAGCATCAGCTGCTCTTCGATCACCTGATCCAGCCGGTACTTGACCTCATCCAGCTGCGGCTGAAGCTCGCGGAGCTGCGCCCGGGTCTGACCGATCTGCGTATCCAGCCCTTCTTCCCGCTTCAGGATTTCGGCCAGATTCCGCTCATACAGCTGCTTCTCTGACTGCACCGCTGCCAGCCGCTGTTCGGATTTCCGCACAGCAGCTTCGGCCTCCCGCAGGGCCGAACGAACAGCCGTTTCATCGAGGGAAGCGAGTTCTTCATTGGTTTTTTCAAGGGTGATGCTGCCCTGCGCTAAGGCCGCTTCCTGCTCCTGAATCTGCGATTCGAGTTTGGTCAGGCGGTCTTTCAGGCCCACCCGCAGACCGATGTTTTTTTCGGCGCTCCCGCTCCGGATGATGCCTTCCCGGCGGACGAGCTCGCCGTCGGGCGTTACAAAAAGAACGGGGGAAACATCTTCCGAAAAACGGAATGAAGCTTCTTCCACGGAGTCAGCCAGGAAAATTCCGGAGAGCAGCAGGTTGCGCAGCGGGATCAGGCTGTCATCACAACTCACCCGCGCGGCCAGCGAATCGGGGTGTACCTCCGCCTGAAGCAGTTCGGGATTGCGCCTGATGCGCTCATTCAAAACATCCTTCACAAAAATCTGTGCGCGGCCTTTGTTTTCTTTTTTGAGCAGGGTGAAGGCCTCATCAGCCTGCTGCTGCGTTTCGGCAACCAGCAAAAAGCGGGCATCGCCCAGGGCGGCTTCAAGGGCAACGGCAAACTGCTGCTGCGTAGAAAAAAGATCGGTAAGCACGGTAACGGGCTGCTTTTGCTCCAGCAGGAAACGGACGCTGCCCGGAAACGACTCGTGCGAGCGTGCAATCTGCTCTACCAGTTCCCGCTCCGATTCCAGGGCCGACAGCCGGCTCTGCACTGCACGAAGCTCATCTTTAAGGTCGCTGATGCGCTGCCGTGCCTGCTCCCGCTTTTGCCCGATGGCCGCGAGGGCTGCCTCGGCCGCCTGCTGCTCCCCGCGCTGCTTTTCCAGCTGAGCCGCCAGCAGTTCCGCATCTTTGCTGTTGATGCCCAGCTCTTCGGTGAGCTCTTCCTTTTGGCGGGCCATCCGCTGCAGATCGTCATCAACGCCCTCAACCCGTGATTCCAGCCGTATTTTCTGCGACTGAATCTGATTGATCTGATTGTTGAGGGCTTCCTGTTCCCTTGCGAGGTTGTTCACCTTCCGGCGCAGCTCACCTGCTTCCAGATCGGCATTTTTAAACAAATCGCGAAACTTATCCAGCTCCTCGGTGCCCCCGAGCAGGGCGGCTTCCCGCTCCTTTAAAATGTTTTCGGCCGTCAGCTTGCTTCTTTTCAGTCCGGAGATGTCGTTCTCGGCCTGCTCGATATCCCGCTCAAACTGAAGGATTACCTGCTTCTCGCTGCTGATTTTCTCCCGGTTGATGCGGATGGTCGTCTCGGTTTCCCGGTAGCGGCCCTGCGCGGCGCCCATCTCCCGCCGCGCTTCAGAAGCAGCCCGCTCGCGCTCCGTAAGCTTTTCACCGGCAAGTACCAGCTCTTCCTCCAGCGCATTGTACTGCTGCTCGAGCTGCGATTTCTCCCGTTCAGCGGCCACAATCTGCTCAACCAGTGGCTTCAGTTTAAGCTGAAGCCGGTCGTACTCATGCTTCGACCAGGCGAGGTCAAGCCCTTCCAGCCGCTCGTTAAACTCCTTGGCTTTGCGGGCTTTGTCGGCCTGCAGCTGCAGGGAGCGTGTTTTTTTGCGGATTTCGACCAGGATGTCTTCAACCCGCTGCAGATCGGCAACGGTTTCATCGAGCTTGCGGAGGGTTTGCTTGCGCTTTTCTTTGTAGCGGGTCACGCCGGCAGCTTCTTCAAAAAGGCGGCGGCGGTCGTTATTTTTGTCGTTGAGGATTTCCTCCACCATCTTCAGCTCAATCACCGAATAGGCGCCGGGCCCGATGCCGGTATCCATGAAAAGCTCTACAATATCTTTGAGCCGGCAGACCGAGCCGTTGAGCAGGTATTCGCTGTCGCCGGAGCGAAACAGGCGGCGGCTGATGGTCACTTCGGTGTATTCCACCGGCAGTACGCCGCGGTTATTTTGTATGGTAATGGATACCTCCGCCATCCCCAGCGCTTTCTTGGTTGCGGTACCATTAAAAATTACGCTCTGCATAGCGGCCGAGCGCAGCAGGCTTGCACGCTGTTCGCCCAATACCCATCTTAAAGCATCAACAATATTTGATTTACCGCAGCCGTTTGGGCCCACAATTCCGGTAATACCACTGTCGAAACGGACGGTCGTTTTATTGGCGAAGCTCTTGAACCCGTGTAGCGATAGCTCTGATAAATACATGAGGGAGGTGTGCTCGTTTACCGCCTGTTTCCGGTTTCGGGAAGGCGGCAGGTAACCTGCTTGAATAAGCGAATTATACAGCCAAAAAAAGGGCCGGCTGCAAAATGCGAACCGGCCCTGAATTTAATTTACTGAATCAGGCCGATGGCTAAATGCTCGTTATTTCGTGTTCTTTATGCTTGAGCAGCTCTTCAACCTGACTTGTGTAATCGTCGGTGTGTTTCTGAACCTGATCTTCAGCGGCAAAGCGGGAGTCTTCCGGAAGGGAATCTGACTTCACTTTTTTCTTAATTGCGTCGTTGGCGTCGCGGCGGGCATTTCGGATACTCACACGGGCTTTTTCGGTGGTATCGCGGGCTATTTTAACCAGCTGCTGACGTCGCTCTTCCGTTAAGATGGGCAGCGGAATGCGGATCAGGGTTCCGTCATTCTGCGGATTCAGACCCAGGTTGGAAGCCTGAATAGCACGCTCAATAGGGTGTATCATCGATTTCTCCCACGGCTGAACAACCAGCATACGCGGCTCCGGTGCCGAAACATTGGCCACCTGATTCAGGGGCGTCTGACTCCCGTAATAATCTACGCGAATGCCGTCAAGCAATGCCGGATTGGCTTTTCCGGCACGGATGTGGTTGAACTCCCGCTTCAGGAATTCGATAGAGAGGTCCATTTCCATCTTCGCCTCTTCAATGATAGGTTCTAACTCAGGTAAAATCATAGAAATACAGGATTTCGTAAATACATTTGGCCTGTGTGTACAGCAGGCATCGAAATTTTTTTCAGAATACGGAAAATACGGTTTTACACCGCCGTTTTAAAATATCTGTTACAGCATAAATGAAGGGCTGAATAGCTGAATATCAGTAATCCCACTCCACAAGTGTTCCTACTGCTTCTTTTTTAACGACTTTAAGCAGATTACCAGGCTTGCCCATGTCAAAGACAATGATATTGGTGCGGTTATCACGGCATAAGGTAAATGCTGTAAGGTCCATCACCGAAAGCCTGCGGCTGAGCACTTCATCACCGGTAATGCGATCGAATTTAACGGCGTCGGGATTTTTTTCCGGGTCTTTGTCGTACACACCGTCAACACGGGTACCTTTAAGGATTACATCGGCTTCAATTTCGATGGCCCGAAGGGATCCGGCTGTATCGGTCGTGAAATAGGGATTTCCGGTGCCTGCACCAAAAATGACCACACGGCCTTTTTCGAGGTGCCTCACGGCGCGGCGGCGGATGAAAGGCTCGGCGATCTGCTCCATCCGGATGGCCGACTGCAGCCGTGTGGCTACGCCTTTTTGTTCGAGGGCATCCTGCAGAGCCATGCTGTTTATCATGGTAGCAAGCATCCCCATATAATCACCCTGAACGCGGTCCATGCCATCGGTTGCAGCTTTCATCCCCCTGAAAATATTACCGCCGCCGATCACGATGGCGACCTGAACGCCCTGTTCATGAACGAGCCTGATTTCATCGGCATAGGCTTCGAGAACTTTACCGTCTATTCCGTGTCCTTGTTCGCCCAGCAGTGCTTCACCGCTAAGCTTTAATAGAATTCGCTTATACATAAGTATGCAGTATAATGTGAGAAGGATTTATCGCAGCAGTAAAAAAGGACTTCCTCTGCGTTTTGATTTATAAGATACCTGCTTTCAGCTTCTTTCACACGTCACTTTGGGCTACAGCCGGATTAACAGGCAAAAAAAAGGCTACTTCCGAAACCGGAAGCAGCCTGTAAAAGAATGCTGAATCAATGCTCACCCAGCTGAATGCGGCTGAAGCTTTTTACGGCCGGCTCACCTTCCTGCTTGAGGTACTGAGCAACGCTAAGGCTGTTATCCTTCACGAATTTTTGCTCGAGCAGTACGCGCTCTTCGTAAAAGCGGCGAATTTTACCTTCAGCTGCCTTTCTGGCGATTTCTTCGGGTTTGCCTTCGTTAATAAGTTGTTCAACGGCAATTTCGCGCTCTTTTTCGAGTACGGAGCCGTCAACTTCTTCGCGGCGGGTTGCGATAGGCGACATAGCCGCTACCTGCATGGCTACATCTTTACCAACTTCCGCATTTTTAAGCGGGCCTTCGAAATCAACAAGTACGGCAAGCTGACTGCCGGGGTGTATGTAGCTAACAATCTGACCTTCGGTCTGAAGCAAAACTACACGGCTGATGTCGATTTTTTCACCGATTTTTCCAACAAGGGTTTCCAGCTGACCGGCAACTGTTCCGCTTTCAAAAGCGAGCCCTCTGATGGCATCAGCGGTAGCAACATTCTGATCAAAAGCGAGTTTGGCGAATGCCTCTGCATTTTGAATAAACTCTTCGTTGCGTGCTACGAAATCGGTTTCACAATTCAGCTCTACAGCGGCGGCTTTTTTACCGTCATCACTGAGGTGAACAGCAATAAGGCCCTGCTTGGCATCACGGTCAGCGCGCTTTTCAGCTACTTTCTGCCCTTTTTTGCGCAGGTATTCAATAGCTGCTTCCATATCACCGTTGGCCTCGGAAAGCGCCTTCTTGCAGTCCATCATGCCTGCGCCGGTAACATCACGTAGTTTCTTTACATCTGCTGCTGAAATACTCATAATAATAGATGCGATTTAATCGCAGTTTTGATTTTAAGGTTAATTCGGCCGGGCAAGCTAACTGAGCCCGGATGCCTGTTTTCAGATAGATTTTTATCCGGTTCGCCTTACTGAAGGCGGTCGGAAAGGCAGGGCGGATTCCTGCTAAAAAACCAACCCTGCAGCCTGTTTTAAGACTGCAGGGTTTTTGAAACAACGGGCTTAGTTTTCGCCTCCGCGGCGGCGGCGACGGCGGCGTGGGGCATCAGACTTTTCGCCTTCTTCGCTTTCTTCACCTGCAGCTGCATCCTCAGCTGCTTCATCTGAGCCGGCAGAGGCCTCAAGTGCGAGCTGTTCTTCTTCGAGAGCATCGCGCTCGGCATTACCTTCAATGATGGCATCAGCTACATTGGATGCAATAAGCTGAATAGCTTTGGCGGCATCATCATTACAGGGGATGATGTAATCCGGTACGTTAGGGTCGCAGTTGGTATCCACCAGTGCAAAAATCGGGATATTGAGTTTACGTGCTTCATTAATCGCAATCTCTTCCTTAACAATATCGACCACAAAAATAGCGCCCGGCATGCGGTTCATATTGGCAATACCTGCCAGAACCTGCTCAAGCTTTTCTTTTTCCCGGTCGAGCATCAGACGCTCTTTTTTAACCAGGTTTTCGTAGGTACCGTCTTTTTGCATAGCCGCGATTTCTTCCATGCGGTTGATGCTCTTACGAACGGTTGAAAAGTTGGTGAGCATACCGCCAAGCCAGCGGTGGGTAACATAAGGCTGACCGGCGCGAAGGGCTTCTTCCTTCACAATTTCCTGTGCCTGTTTTTTAGTGCCTACAAAAAGGACTTTTTTGCCGGAACGGGAAACCTTTCCGATTTCATCAAGGGCTTCCTGCAGGTGCGTACGGGTTTTGTTGAGATCCAGAACATGGATGCCGTTACGCTGCATGAAGATGAATTCCTTCATCTTCGGGTTCCAGCGACGGGTCAGGTGACCAAAGTGAGCTCCGGCTTTGAGGAGCTCTTCAAGGGATGCTGCTTGTGCCATAAATTTGATTAAGTTAACGAGTTAGGCCTCTACACAGGTCATTCACGGTTCCGATTTTGCACCCGCTTAAAGCTTTCTGAGCTTCAGCCGGCAGGGCAAAACACTCCGGGCCGCGTCGCTGTGTATGTGTGTTGAAGTCTATACTGTATGAAAATTGGATGGTATATAACGATATCCGAAATCCGGATATAAAAAAAGCGAAGCGAATTAACGCTTGGAGAACTGGAAGTTCTTCCGGGCTTTGGGCTGTCCGTACTTCTTACGCTCAACCATACGGTTGTCGCGGGTAAGCAGGTTATGCTCACGCAGTACCAGACGATGCTCTTCGCTAATCTCAAGGATAGCACGGGCGATGCCAAGCTGAATGGCGCCGGCCTGACCTGTTGTACCACCACCGCGAACAGTTACTTTGAGATCGTACTCGCCTTCAATACCGGTAACACCAAGGGGTAGGGTTACCTGGTTCTGATTGGCTTTCTGCGGGAAGTACTCGGTCATTTCCTTGCCGTTTACGATAATCTGACCGTTACCTTTGCGCAGATATACGCGTGCGGTTGAGGTCTTTCTTCTTCCGATTGCCTGAAATTGTGTCATGGTTGTCGTATCAGAGGGTTACTTTTTCCGGTTGCTGAGCGGTATGCTGATGCACAGGGCCGGCATATACACGCAGATTTCTGAGCAGCTGACGACCAAGCGCGTTTTTGGGAAGCATCCCTTTAACTGCCTTGGTGATCACATCTGTCGGCTTCTTCTCCAACAGTTTGGCTGGCGTAGTAAAACGCTCACCACCGGGATAACCGCTGTAGCTGAAATACTGCTTATCGGTCATTTTTTTACCGGTAAGACGGATTTTCTCAGCATTGATAACGACTACATTGTCGCCGGTATCCATATGAGGGGTAAATTCAGGTTTGTGCTTTCCGCGAAGAATAATAGCTATCTTGCTGGCAAGACGGCCTAATACTTCACCTTCAGCATCAACCAAAATCCACTTTTTCTCAATATCATCCGGCTTGGCTGAATATGTTTTGAAATATGGGCTTTTCATTGTTTTTTTGATGTGGTTTCGGGCGCTTCATTCCAGCCTTAAACGACTGGTTTTCAGAACCCTGTTTCGATATTGCTTCGATTTTTGCAAAGTTTGGAAATATATCACTTAATTCATTTCTTTGCAATCAGCTACTGATGCCCTGATTCATCCAGCCCGCACCTCCTTTTCTTGCCGCTCCCGGCCGCTGTCCGGCCCCGCAAACCTGTTCATCATCCATTCTAATTCACGCTACTTATGATCTTCCGGTACGCTGCTGCTGCCTTTATTTTAAGCCTCTTTTTTTTATTTGCTACTCCGCTCGTTCCCGCTCTTACTGCGCAAAATGCAGCCTGGCAGCAAAGAGCCGACTACGAGATGGATATCCGCATGAATGTGGAAACCAACCAATTCTCCGGTTCTCAGCTTGTGACCTACCACAATGTCTCCCCCGATACGCTGCACCGCTTTTTCTACCACCTCTACTACAATGCCTTTCAGCCGGGCAGTATGATGGATACGCGCTCGCGCACCATCATCGATCCCGACGGACGCGTACGGGACCGGATTTACCACCTCACTGAAGACGAAATCGGGTTTCAGAACATCCTCTCCCTGAAGCAAAACGGGCAGTCCGTTTCGTTTGAAGTAAGCGAAACCATCCTGAGCGTTAACCTCAGCAGCCCAATCCTGCCCGGCGAAACCGTCATTTTTGAAATGGAATTCGAAGCGCAGGTACCGCTTCAGATCCGCCGCACCGGTCGCGACAACCGCGAGGGCATCCGCTATTCGATGTCGCAGTGGTACCCGAAAGTTGCGGCATACGATCAGGACGGCTGGCACACGCCGCCCTACGTGGCGCGCGAGTTTCACGGCAATTTCGGAGATTTTGACGTGCGCATCACCATCGACCGCAACTACACCCTCGGCGCGACCGGCTACCTGCAGAATCCGCAGCAGGTAGGGCACGGCTACGAAGATCCGGAGCTCCCCCTTGAGCTTCCGCAGGGCGATGAGCTTACCTGGCACTTCTTCGCGCCGGAAGTCATCGATTTTTTCTGGGGCGCCCACGACGAATTTATACACGTCATCCACGAAGAAGAAGGCTCCCCCCGCATCCACATGCTCTATGTGGAGCGCCCCGAAACCCGCTTTTGGGAAATGCTGGGCGAATTCACTGCCGAAGCCTTCCGCTTCATGAACGAATACATCGGGCCCTACCCTTACGAGCAGTTCACCATTATTCAGGGCGGCGACGGCGGCATGGAGTACCCCATGGGCACCCTCATTACTGGTCACAGGCCGCTATGGAGCCTGGTCGGGGTTACGGTTCACGAGCTCATCCATATGTGGTACCAAAGCACGCTGGCCACCAACGAAACCCTCTACCACTGGATGGATGAAGGCTTCACCGTTTACATGAGCGATCTGGTGATGTGGCACCTTTTTCAGCTGCCGGGCGATCCGCACGCATCCACCTACCGCGCCTACCTGCGCCTGGTGCACGACGGCCTCGAAGAATACATGGGTCAGCATGCCGACCGCTACGATACCAACGCGGCCTACTCGATGGCTTCGTACCGCAAAGGATCCCTCATTCTGCATCAGCTGGAGTACATCATCGGCCGGGACGCCATGAAACGAACCATGCAGCGGTATTACCGCGATTTTGCGATGCGGCACCCCACCCCGGTCGATTTTCAGCGCATTGCAGAAGAGGAAAGCGGCATGCAGCTGCGCTGGTATTTTGATGAAATGCTCTACTCCACCCGCACCATCAACCTCGGCATCGACCGCGTGCGTAATGCGGGCAGAAATACGACCATCCGCCTCTCCCGCGACGGCATTTTCCACATGCCGGTCGACCTGCTGCTCACCTACGCCGACGGCACGCAGGAGCTCATCTACATCCCCACGCAGCAGCAGCTGGGCATCAAAGCGCACGAGCATCCGGATATTCCCCGCACCGTGCTCGAACCCTGGCCGTGGACCCGCGCCACTTACGAGTTCGCCCTCGAAGGCCGCCCGGCCCTCGTAACGGCTGCCGAAATCGACCCGAGTAACCGTCTTGCCGACATCAACCGGCTCAACAACCGTTGGCCGTTTCCGGCGGAGTTTAACGCTTTTCAGGTGCCCGAACCCGACTGGAACACCTATCAGACCGGTGTAAGGCCGGCGCTGTGGTACGGCGAGCGGGCGGGGCTGCGTGTCGGCGGCAGGCTCAGCGGGCGCTACCTGTTCAACACCAAAGCGCTGGATGCCGAGCTGTGGCTCACAACCGGCACCCTCGAAGATCCCTCCGCCTCGAACCTTGATGCCGATTACCGCATCAGCTGGCGCGACCGGCTGCCGCTGCTGGGCCCCGACAGCTGGTGGCAGGCCGAAACCGGCCGCTTCTACGGCGTGCACCATCAGCGGCTTGCTGTTGAGCGGCGCCTCGGCCGCTTCGGGCGGCTGGAGCAAAACCGCCGGGTGCTCAGCCTCGATGCCTTCCACCTCAACAAAGATGCAAACCGGCAGATTGATGCCCTTTCCGCACAGTGGGAGCGCGGCAGCCTCATCGGGGCGGGCCTCAGTTTTGAGCAGGGCGATGTGTCCGAAACCGGCCTTCTGCTGCGGGCCGAAACCGCCACCTTCTACGGCGAACGCGCCGCGCAGCAGGTACAGCTGCGGGCGGGCTACACCTGGTTCAGCAGCGATTTCCGCTACCGCGTGCGCTTCGGGCTTCAGGCAGCCGGCGGCTCCGGGCAGATGGCGCAGCAGCAGCGCTACAACCTCGGCAGCGGTAGCGCCATCGAGCGCTGGCAAAGCCGCGCCTTCACGGCAACCGCCAACATCGACGGCCTCTTTTATGAGGATGCGCGCCTCAGCTTCGACAGCGGCAACGCTCTCTCCGGCTACAGCCTGCACACGCCCGGCCGCAGCGGACTCACCGGCAACAACATGCTCGCCTTTTCGGTGTGGCAGAGCTACCGGCCTTTCCTGCGCGGCAATCAGCGGGCGTTTGAGCTTGAAGTTTTCTCCGGCACCGGCCTCGCCTGGGACGGCAGCTTCGCCGCGGATTTGAGCCTGCCTTCGGCTTCTTCTCCCTGGCTGGCCTCGGCTGGCGCAGGCATCGTGTTCGATTTCAGCGAGCTGCCCCGCTCCGCCCGCTATACCGGCCAAAGCGCGCTGCTCAGCGGCCTGCGCGTAGCGCTGCGCAGCCCCTTCTATCTGCATCAGGCTGGCGACACCAACGACTTCGAACCCACCTCAAGGTGGATGATAGGTGTCGGCAAGGCGTTTTAATTTTTCTTTTAAAAACTGGTCGCAGCGCGAAATAAACCCGCTGCGACCGGCCTTCAATCTATTTTAAGCGGAACTTCTACAATTTTTTAATCCATATACTGCCGCCGGTATTCTTCAGGGTGAGCGGCATATTTTCTTCAAAAAACTCAGGGTGAAGCTGATGCATAAACGTATTCATCAGCTCAACCTGAAAAGCAGAATTGTACTGCAAAAAAGCCCGCAAAAGGTACGCCTCTGTCCAGGCTCGCCCCTCATAAATCCATTGTTTGGGATATTCAAACGGGAAAAAGACATCATGAAAATGGACATATACCCCTGTTGCAAGCCTCGGCAGAATTTCAAAGAAGATGTAATTCACATCGCTATCCACTTTACTGACGTGCGTGGAATCAATAAAAAAAATGTCATTGGGGCCGAGGGTCTCAAAAACAGAAACATCCACATCCTGAAGGCGGCTTGAAATCAGCTCAATTTGCTGCTTGTCCTGCTCCTTAATAAGGGACAGCAGGGTATCGGGATAAGGCTCTATAAACGTTGTCTGAATGCTTCCCCCGAAAAAAAGCTCGTTCGTATCAAGCATCACACAAGAAGAATAGCCGCAGCCTGCCTCAATGATTTTTCGCGGCTTCAGATGCCTGATAAAGCTGTAGAGAAAAATGGCGTCAGAGTACGAATAAGCTTCATTTAAGAAAAAATACCGTAGTCCGTTCTTCTTTTCGGAGCCAAAGGGTTGTTCCGCATAGTACGGAGCAAGCTCGTTCAACAGCTCAAGCTGTGCCTTTTCGCGAAGTTCCAGGCCCGGCAATTCCGGCTTCTGCGTGCTAAAAATACGGTCTTCATCCTTCCGAATCTGATCCAAATCAGGATAGGGCGAGTAAAAGTGTCCCGCAGGCGCAAATGCATCCGGCTTATCAATAACAGCAAGCCTCTCACGAAGCATGTTACGTTCCGCAACGACACCGTCATAATTCAGCTTTTTTCTCAGATACGCTTTTAAGATTTGTTTCACAGCTCAGCTGGCTCAGTCGGGCTCGTTGGTTGTTATTACAAATAAAATAAGCGGCTCGGTGTCGGAGATGTTTTCGACCCCGTGCCAGCCCTCGTGCTTCACGGCGGTAATTTCGCCTTTAGTGATGCGCTTTTCGCGCACGGGCCCGTGCTCGCCGGCGCGGTCGCGGTACACGCCCTCGCCGTGCATCACCACGTACAGCTCCTCTTCTTTGCGGCTGCCGTGCTGATGCAGCCCGCTTTCATCGCCTTTTTCCGGCAGCACCATGTAGCAGCCTATGCGGTTGTTCACCAGCTCGCGGCGGTCAAACATCTGCAGCAGGTACACCACGCCTTTGCCGCCGTACATGCCGGGGCGCTTGTCGATGCGCACCACCGAGCGGATGTCCTGCCCGAAGCTCATCACGCTCAGGTTCAGGTGTTTCCCGACCAGCTTCAGGATGTAGTCACTCTCTTGTTCGGTTGGTTTTTCAGCCATGTTCTTTTTTTGTTTTTTTAGGGTGAAGGATGCGCTCAAAGCTCGCGGCGGCCGCTCAGCAAATACAAAACGGCCATGCGTATCGCCAGCCCGTTGGTAACCTGACTGAGGATGACGGCCCGGTCGCTGTCGGCCACATCGCTTTCCAGCTCAACGCCCCGGTTAATGGGCCCGGGATGCATCACCGTAAAATCGGGGTAGCGCTCGAGGTGTTCCATCCGGATGCCGAAGCGCTCGTGATATTCGCGCAGGCTCGGGAAAAGCCCGCCTTCCTGCCGTTCCAGCTGAATGCGCAGCGCCATCGCCACATCGCACCAGGCCAGGCACTCTTCCAGATTGTGGGAAACCGTAACGCCCATTTCGTGCACAAACATCGGCATCATGGTACGCGGCCCGCAGAGAATGACCTCCGCTCCGAGTTTGGTAAGCCCGATGATGTTCGAGCGCACCACCCGGCTGTGCTGTATGTCGCCGATGATGACCACCTTGAGGCCCTTAATCGCGGGCTTCACCTGCTGCATCGAAAACATATCGAGCAGCGCCTGTGTCGGGTGCTCGTGCGCGCCGTCGCCGGCATTAATGATGGCCGCATCCACACACCGCTTGAGGAAATGCGGCACCCCGGGGCTCTCATGCCGCACCACAACCATGTCAATTTTCATGGATTCGATGTTGCGGATGGTGTCTTTGAGCGACTCCCCTTTTTTTACGCTTGAGGAGCTGCTGCTGAAATTCACCACGTCGGCGCCCATGCGCTTTTGGGCGAGCTCAAACGAAATGCGGGTGCGGGTGCTGTTTTCGTAAAACAGGTTAACGATGGTTTTGTCGCGCAGGGTCGGCAGCTTGGGCACCGGCCGCTCCAGAACTTCGCGGAAATAGGCGGCCTGCTGCAGCACATAGCGGATGTCGTCGGGTGAGTAGTCGGCCAGGCCGATCAGGTGCGGCTGCCCGAAGCGGTAATCGGGGGCAGCAACGCGGTCGGGGTGCAGGTTTTCGGTGCTCATTTCCCGGCCTCCTTTGCTTCCGGACGTTTTACGATGTACACCGAATCTTCGTTGTCGATTTCGGAGAGCATCACCTGAACTTCTTCCGTTGTGTGCGTTGGCACGTACATGCCGGTGTAGTCCGGCGCAAGAGGCAGCTCGCGGTGCCCGCGGTCGATGAGGCAGCAAAACCGGATGCTTGCCGGGCGCCCGAAGCTCATGAGGGCTTCAAGGGCGGCGCGAACCGTACGGCCGGTGTAGAGCACGTCATCAACCAGTACAATGTGGCGGCCGTACAGGTCGAACGGAATATCAGTAATCTGCACCTCCGGCATCTTCATAGCGGTGCGGAAGTCGTCGCGGTAGAAGGTTACATCGAGCACGCCAAACGGTATTTCGGTGCCCAGCTTTTCCTGAATGATGCGCCGCACCCGCTGCGCTATAAATACGCCCCGGCGCTGCATGCCGATGATCGCAATCTGCGCTGGGTCGTCGTACGGCTCGGTGAACTGAAAGGCAAAGCGCTCAAAAATACGCCTGAGCTCGGTTTCGCCCAGTAGCTTGGAAGTTTTGTCCATAGTAATACGGTGGTGGAAGGCTGAGGTGGCTTGGCTGCAAGTTAAGGAATCCCGACCTCAAATTGGGGGTGCTTTGATGATTTGCAGGTCAGCTGCTGATTGCGTTATTTTAGCAGATATACCCTGCCTCCGATACATTTAACGGTGCACCTGCCACAACACGCCTTATTAAATTGCCTGCACCGCAATCCTGCCTCAAAAAATCAAATTGCATTGATATGAGAAAATTGCTGCCCCTTTTTCTGGCCGTGGCGGCCTTTGCCGCTGTTACGTTCTCTTCATCGTGCAGCACGGAAACCCGTGAAGCGGAAGATGCCGGGCTCAATGAGCTCTTCGGTTTTATGCAGGGCACCTTCAGCTCTGAAGCACAGGCTGAAGCAGACGAAGCTTTTTTCCCCATCATCCTGCACATGGCGCAGATCTGGGAAGATCGCGGCCGCTGGCTTTATGTGGAACAGGCCATGATCGGGCGCGAAAAGGAGCCCTACCGGCAGCGCGTGTATCACGTTTTCAGGGATGATGAAGGCCGGCTTGTGAGCGATGTCTTCACCCTGATTAACGAGCAGGATTTTGTAGGTGCGCACTTAAGCCCGGAGCTGTTTGATGCCTTTGATGCTGATATCCTGAGCTACCGCAGCGGCTGTGCCGTTTATCTCGAGGCTGCCGGACCCGGCGAATTTCGCGGCAGCACCCTCGAAGATCAGTGCCCGAGCAGCCTTCAGGGGGCGAGCTTTGCCACAAGCGAGGTCACGATTACCGAAGCCGGCATGGAAACCTGGGACCGCGGCTTCAGCGCAGAGGGCGAGCAGGTTTGGGGCTCCGTTAGCGGGGGCTACGTTTTCCTGCGGATTAACTGAATGCGTTTTTTAGGGTGATGTGATCTCAGCCCTGCCAGAAAAACATCACCAGAATAACATCATACATGGAGTGCGTCCATGCGGTGATGCCGAAGCCCCGGAACAAAAGCAGCCCGTTCAGCGCAAGCCCGAACAGCATGCGGAACATAAACGAGGGCAGGGTGAAGGGATCGCCGAAAGTGCCCACATAGTGCACCAGGCTGAAGAGTGCGGCGCCGAGCAAAATGGCAGCCGCAAAGGCCCCGTTCCTGCTCATGAACTTCGAAAAAAACCACAGCAGGCTGTACACGAGTACCACGCGAAAAATCAGCTCCTCATAAAGTCCGGCACCGATAGAGAGGGCGAGCATCTGCAGCCGGGTGATGCTTCCCGGGCCGGTCGCATCGGCGGCAAGGAGCGTATGCATCCCAAACAGTTCCCCGTCCGCTGATACGGCTGCCATCCCGAACATCACCCCGACGAGTTGGGAAACCAGCATCCAAAGCAACAGTGCCCAGATAACCGACTCAGCGACCATCCCCAGAAAATAACTTTGTTTGAGGGTGTACTTCTTGTTTCGCTCGAGGTAGAAAATAACCCCGCCCAACACGAGGGTTAGGGCAAGAGTAAGCAGCAGGGTGTTTTCGCCAAAGAGCAGCAGCAGGCTGCGAATCCAGATATCGGCCGAGAGCCGGACCATAGCTTCCGAGTCCGGCTGAGAGATAAAAATCAGCAGCTCATACAGCGCAAGCAGCGGCAGGCAGGCAATGAAGCTGTAGGTGAGCGAGGCGGTGTATTTGTGGTAGGTTTTCACGAATCAGCATCGGTGCGGGTATCGATAAGCACACGCGGGGATTCGCTCTCGGCAAGGCGCAGGGCACGGAAAGCGGCATCGCTGAGCCGGATTCGGCTGTCGGTGGTGCGGTCGTTGATCAGCACGAAGATGCCCAGATTTTTATCGGGGTTGTGCAGGTGTACCACGCTGCCCAGCGGCAGCGACGGATGTGCGGCCGTGAGGTGGGCCGGATTGTAAAGCTCGCCGCTTGTGGTAACCATGCCCCGCATGGAGGTGCTGTACACGGTAGCAGGCATGGCATCCCGGGTGCCGTTGCCGTTGGCAGCTGTATCGCGCAGGCGGTACGGGTTACGGTGCGTTACCGTGGGCGGAGCAAGCAGCACGAGCTCGAGTCCGGTGCGGATATCCTGCGCACCAAGCCCCGGATTCAGCGCCTGAAAATCCTTTTCATCCATTTGATGCACCCGCAGAATGGCGGCGAGGGTTTCGTTTCGCTGCACCGTGTAGGTATAAAAACGGCCCTGCGCGGTTGATTCAACCCCGAGACCGGTTACGCGCGGGGCGCTTACCTCCCGCCCGACAACCAGCCGCTGCCCGATGGAGATCACATCGCCGCGGATGTTGTTCAGGTTTCGGAGCTCTGTGAGGGAGATGCCGTGCTGACGGGCAATACCGCTGAGGGTGTCGCCGGAGCGCACCGTGTGGTAGGTGTAGCGCGGACCTTCACGATCAAGTTCCAGCTGTGTACCTGAAGAATCGGACTCCTGCGGGGCGGACTCCTGCGGACGCGGCTGTGCAGGAGGCGCTGCAGGGGCTGAGCGGGGGGCTTCCACAAAAAGCTGCTGACCAATACGCAGATCGGGCGCGGCCAGGCTGTTCCACTCCTGAAGCTCGCTTACGCTTACTCCGTACTGCCGCGAGATGCTGAACATGGTTTGGCCCTGTGCAACGGTATGAACCCGGCGGCCTTCATTTGTGCCGGAACTTGCTGCGGGTGCGGTTTCCGGCCTGATCTGCGGGGCCGTCGGTGAAGTTTCCAAAGGCGGTTCCACAAAAAGCTGCTGACCTTCGCGCAGGGCATCGGTCTGCAGGTCATTCCAGTCGCGCAGGTTTTGTACGGTAACTTCATAACGACGGGCAATTCCGAAGAGGGTCTCCCTTGCCTGTACGGTATGGGTGCGGCGGTCTGCTTCCTGAGCTGAAACTTCAGCGGGCAGGGCTTTGAGCTGTATAGCGGGCTGAAATGACGGCATCACCCAAAAAAAGAAAACTGCCAGCAGTGCAGCGGCCCCGTAGAAAAGCGTGATCTTTTGGAACATAAACTCAAATAGTGAATCAGGTTGATCCGTCGGGTAACGGGAGGTTGGCGGGAGGTTTGGCACTTCCGGATGCGAAAAAGGCAGGCTTCAGTCGTCGTCGAGTTCAAGCAGCAGGCTTGTTTTGGCTTCGCGCAGCTCTTTTAAAGCGTGAAGCTCCTGAAGCTGCTCACACACCCGGATGCCTTCATCGAACGCAGCCAGTGCCTTTTCGGTATTTCCTGTGTGAAGATACAGCTTGCCGAGATGGTAGTACAAACCCGCGTAGCCGGGCTCTTTTTCACGGATTTCCAGAAAAAGGGCGAGGGCGTTTTCGGTATCACCGGTTTTGAGGTATTCAAGCGCGAGGGCGAAGCGGGAGAACATGTCGCGTTCGTCGGCTTCCACAAAAGATTTCAGCTGCGCTATGCGATGGTTGCTCATGTATTCAGAAATTTGTGCTAAAAAAGCTGTTTAAAGCGTGGAAGGATTTCCGCCATGGAGTCGCCGCCGGTTTTCTCGAGAATGGCGTTGGCGATCACGGGCGCGATTACACTTTCGGCTACGACAACGGCCCGGGGCAGGGCGCACACGTCGGAGCGCTCGTAGCGGGTCGGGGCGGGTTCGAGGGTTGCAATATCAACCGTGCCGAGGGGGTCGAGCATGGTAGGGATGGGCTTCATTACGCCTTGGATAAGCAGGGGTTGCCCGGTTGTCATGCCGCCTTCTATGCCGCCGGCGCGGTTGGTTTTGCGGCCAAAACCGCCGGGTGTTGCCGCATCTTTGGTGATGGCGTCGTGAACACGGCGGCCGTCGCGTTTGCCGGCTTCGAAGCCCATGCCGATCTGCACGCCCTTCATGGCCTGCGTACTCATGATGGCCTGTGCCAGGAGTCCGTCGAGTTTGCGGTCCCACTGCACGTAGCTGCCGAGGCCCGGCGGCAGACCAGTAACCACAATTTCGTAGATGCCGCCAAGAGAGGAGCCGGCTTTTCGGTACTTCTTGATTTCATCCACCATTTTAGCGCTCAGCTCCGGGTGCAGGCAGCGCACTTCAGATTCGTCAGCGGTTTCAAAGAGGGCCTCAGCACCGTTTCGGCTCGCGGCATCGGCTACCTCGCGAATCTGATCCCAGCCTTCATAGCCGTGCTCCCCGATCTGAAGCACGTGTCCGCCGATTTCCACGCCCAGCGCTTTCAGGAAAAGGCGGGCTGTGCCGCAGCAGGCAACGCGCATGGCGGTTTCGCGGGCACTTGAGCGCTCGATCACGGGGCGGATGTCGTCGAAGCGGTATTTCTGCGTGCCTACGAGATCGGCATGACCGGGGCGGGGCAGGGTTATTTTTTCGATTTCGGATTCATTTTCGACCGGGCCCAGGCTCATGGTTACGGGCCAGTTGGCGGCGTCTTTCTCCCAGGCGCGGTTGGCCAGGCTCATGGTTACGGGGCTTCCCATGGCTTTTCCGAAACGGAGCCCTGAGCTGAAGCGAACGAGGTCTTTTTCCCAGGCCATGCGTCCGCCGCGCCCGTAGCCCTGCTGACGGCGGGCAAGGTGCAGGGATACCCCTTCGGCTGTAATTTCGAGACCGGCCGGAAGGCCTTCAACAATACCTGTAAGTTCCGGGCCGTGTGACTCGCCCGCTGTTAAATATCTGATCATGCTTTGATTTTGTCAGTTTAGAAATGGTGCCCGCTAAAATAAATTAAAAAAGCGGACAAGCCGCTTGTAACTCGTGAGAAACCAAATTATAAAGGTTTCAATTCAGCAAAAAAACGATTTACCTCCGCCCTCTTTGAAGCAGGAAAGATGAGTAATGAAGATGCCGGGCAGGGCCGGGTACCATCACCCGAAAAACAAACCCCGCTGTGCTACTGCTAAAGCCAGGTCTGAATACCGATTCGGGTAACGCCGCCGAGTTCTGAAAAGCTGCTGCGGCTGAAATCAAACACAAAGCCCCTGAACTGAATGCCCGCGCCGAAGCTGAAGCCGGCCGTATCGAGGCGGGTGTTTACCTTGAGGTCTTCGTTAGTGAAGTGATCGTAGCCGAGCCTCACCTGGAAATTTTCAGAAAACAGGATTTCGGCTCCAAAAATCATGTGCCGCAGCAGGTTGGTTGAAAAACCCGGGGTTTCGCCTTCATCGAGCGCGAGCGGCATTTCCCAGCGGTCGAGCGAGTGCAGGGTGAGATTCAGGCGGATGGGCACGTACTCCAGCCGGCGGTTGAACCCCAGCCGGATATCGAGAGGCAGGTTTTCTGTGCGCCCGTCGAACGAGGAAAGCTGCGTACCAAGATTAGCAACAACGGCGCCGATATGCAGGCGGGCGCTTTCCCAATAATAATAGATGCCCGCATTTACGGCCACCGCTGAGGAGGAAAAAGTATCATAGCCGGAATGGATAAAGGAGGCGGCAGCTCCGGCCCGAAGATTCGGGGCAAGCGTACGACCGAGGCCGGCCGTAAACGCGAGGTCATTTGCGGAAAATGAGCCGAGGTCCTGACCGGTATCGCTGGTACGGCGGATGTCGCCGTAATTAATAAAACGGACGCCCATCGCAATGGTGCCGACCGGCTCATAGTGCCATGCCGTGCTTGCCACGCCCATATTTACATCGCTGATGTGATTGAGCCAGCTCAGCGACAGATTGCCGCTGTTTTGCGCATTCAGGTAGGCGGGATTTGCCAGAAACAGGGCGGCATCGGCATCCGGCAGGGCTGCGTGATTACCGCCCAGAGCTGCTGTTCGTGCGGAACCCGGCAGCAGCAGAAAGCGGTACACTGCATCACCGCCTGCGTTTTGCGCAAAGCCCGGACTTGCTGCCGGCAGCAGCAAAAGTGCCGCTGCAAAGAGCAGCAGAACCTGTTTTAGTGGAAACGACAAGCATTTCAGCAAATAGACAAACATCAAAAAAAGCGCTAATAGGCATTAAAACAACAAGCCGGCAAGGTATGCGGCCAAAAAACAATAGCCTTCAAATTACAAGTATTCCCTGTATATTACCACTCACAGAACGAACTCAACCCCACAAGATGCAGGTATTTTACGATTTCGGACGCTACTGTCAGCTGCTCTATCAGGCTATTCGGTCATCATCGGAGTTTAAGTCATATTATCGGAATTTTGTTTCAGAGATGATCAAAACCGGCTATGACTCACTACCCATCGTGATTCTTGCAGGCGCATTTACAGGAGCTGTTCTAACCATTCAAACCTCATATCAGCTCGTTTCGGCTTTTATTCCGAAATCAACCATTGGGGCAATTGTTACACAGTCATTAATTATTGAGCTTGCGGCAGTAATCAGCGGGCTTGTACTTGCAGGCCGGGTAGGTGCCCGCATTGCAACAGAGCTGGGAACCATGCGGGTGAGCGAGCAGATTGATGCGCTTGAGTCGATGGGTTTCAACAGTGTCTCTTTTTTGGTGGTACCGCGTGTTCTTGCCGGCTATGTGATGTTTCCTATCATTTATATCGCTGCTGCGACTACCGGGGTGGCCGGTGGTTTACTGGCCGGCATCGTTACTGGGCAGGTACCAATGGCTGACTTTCTGCTTGGTGCCCGTACGTACTTCCTCCCCTGGGATATCATTTTTGGCATGACGAAATCCATCGTATTTGGTTTTATCATCACCTCCATATCCTGTTTCAAAGGGTATTATGCCTCAGGTGGCGCAGAAGGTGTGGGGAAATCGACCACAAACGCTACTGTTTTGAGCTGTATTTTTATACTGCTGGCCGATTTGCTGCTGGCCATTATTCTGCTGTAATATGATTGAAATCAAGAACCTGAAAAAAAGTTTTGGCAACAATCTGGTATGGGAGAATGTCTCCCTAACTGTTCCGGACGGTGAAACCCTGGCAATTATCGGGAAATCCGGCTGCGGAAAATCTGTGCTGCTCAAACACATCAACGCACTGATGACCCCCGACGAAGGCAGCGTACTGATTGACGGCGTCAACATTTTTGATCTCAACTATGTTGATCTTCGCATTACAAGACAGCGCTTTGGTGTTCTTTTTCAGGGAGCTGCTTTGTTTGATTCAATCACCGCTTATGAAAACGTTGCATTTCCGCTTCGTTACTTCACAAGCCTTAAAGAACCGCAGATACACAACCGGGTAATGACCTGCCTCGACATGGTGAACCTGGCTGATATTGGTCAAAAAGGAACTGCGCAGCTATCTGGTGGTATGAGAAAGCGGGTGGGTCTGGCCCGTGCCATTGTACTCGAGCCGGACTACCTGCTTTACGACGAGCCAACATCCGGCCTTGATCCGGAAACTTCCAATGAAATTAATGAACTGATCAACCATTTTTCAGACAATCTCAACATTACATCCATCGTGATTACGCACGATATGCACAGCGTACTGGAAATCGCCGATTATGCCGCATTCCTGGATGAACAAAAACTGAGCTGGTTCGGCCCGATCGCTGAAATGACCAAAACAAAGCACGACCGGCTCAACAGTTTTATCCGCGCAAGCGAATATCAAATTTAACCCACAGAAAACGAAGCCCGCTTTCTCCCATCATGAAAAACGAAGTTAAGGTAGCCCTTACCATTTTTATAGCAATTATTGTGGCCGTACTGGGCTACCGGTTTATGACGGAAACCCCGCTTTTCAGTCAAAGCTACGAGTTGCATGCACACTTCAATCGGGTGGACGGCATAGTAAGCGGCTCATCTGTGCTTATGCAGGGCGTAAAAATCGGGACCGTGCGCCGTGTCGAGTTTCTGGATGAATCTGACAGCCTCCGGGTTTCCATGAGCTTCAATACCACACGCCAATTGCCGGAAGGCTCTGTCGCCTATATCAGATCCTTTCAGATAGTGGATAAAGCAATAGAAATCGAGCGCTCAGATTCCGGAACCCTGCTTTCAACCGGAGGCCGCATTCAGGGCATTTATGATGAAGGCATAATGGGAACCGTGAGAGAAATCGGAGAAACTTCAGGCCGAAACCTTGAAAACACAACCGAACGGCTCAGCAGTGTACTTACGCAGGTTGATGAGATGCTGCTCGGCGGTAGCCGTTCCGACATAGAGCAGAGCCTCGGAAGCCTCAACCAGAGCCTGCGTGCCGTTGAGCAGCTTTTGGCCGAAAGCAGCGACGATATTAGCGAAACAGTAGCACACCTGCGCAGCACCGCAGCAACAATCGATACCCTCACCAGCGGTGAGCAGGAGCAACTGCAACAGATTATTGCCAATCTGGAAGAAGCTTCCGGCCGTTTTGCAGCGCTAAGCGGTGAAATGGATGGGGTTAGCCGCGATCTGAGCGACGTAATGCGTAAAATTAATGAAGGGGACGGCAGCCTCGGCCGCCTCATCAATGACCCTTCCTTATATAATAATCTTGACAGCCTGAGCTACAACCTCAATACCCTGATTAAAAACCTGAACGAAAATCCCCGCCATTTTCTGAAACATGTGCGGCTTATTGACATCTTTTAGACTCTCAAAAATGGTCTTGTCGCACTCTCAAATGCAGCCTTTGAATTAGGGGTAAAAGGCCTTATTTTTGCAAGCTATACTAAGGATTGCCCTTTTTATACTTGTTAAAGCGGATCAGGTGAAGTAAAAGATGAAATGCATTCCTCATGTTACAGGCGGCACTTCAGACCCAACCCTGATGTAAAGCTCTGTTTAACAGATACTTATATCCGCACAATAACTTGTTCCGAACGACTCCGATATAAACCTAAACTCGTTTCTTATTCGCAATGGGATTCATGGAAAAAATGAGAGGTGCCACCGGGCCCGTACTTTGGGTACTGGTCTTTGCTTTTGGCATCTTGTTTATGCTTCAGGACACCGACGTTTTCTCTGTACTGCAGGCCGGGCCTCGCAGTATGGGTGAAGTTGACGGCCGCCCGATTATGCAAAACGACTACAACCAACGGCTGAATCAATTCACCGAAAACTATACCCGCCAGACTGGCAATCCGCCTTCAATTGAACAGCGTGCCAATTTCGAAGAACTCGTTTGGAATCAGCTGGTTGTTGAACGTGCGCTTGAAGGAGAAATGGAGCGGCTCGGCATCAATGTTACTGACCGGGAAATCGTGCAGGCGATCCTTGGCGATAATCCCGACCCCATCATACGCCAGCTTTTTGGCAGGCCGGATGGTTCGATCGACCGTGCTACGCTTCGTGCGCTGATTGATCAGCCGGAGACGCAGTCTGACTGGATTCTCATCGAAGATCAGATCCGGGAAAACCGCCGGCAGCAGAAGCTGAATCAGTTCATGCAGTCATCTATCATGGTTACCGACCGTGAAATAGAGCAGGATTTCCTCCGCACCAACACCACAGCTTCTGTGTCATTCATTCGTTTTCCTTACTCTGATATTTCCGATAGCGAAATTCAGGTATCCGACAGCGAACTTCGGGCATGGCACCGTGAAAACGCCAAACAGTTTGAGCGTGAGCGCACCTGGAACTTCCGCTATGTGAGCTTCAGCAAGGCCGCAACGGCTGACGATACCGCGCGTGCCCTTCAGGATATCGCAATATTCCGCAACGACTTTGCAAGCAGCACCAACGACTCAATGTTCGTTGAAATGAACTTCACCACCACGCCTTACTCGGGTTCACTTGTTGAGCGTGATGAAGTTCCTTCAGCTTTCAGCGTTGTTTTGGATATGGAAATAGGCGAAGTAAGTGAACCGCTCATCCGCGGCAACGAAGTAGCGCTTGTTAAGAAAACCGGCAGCGAAGGCAATCGGCTTAGCTTTGCGGTACTTTCACGCGTAATTGCTGCCGACCGAACCATTACGCGTCAGCAGAATAATGCCGAAGATTTCCGTGAGTTTGCCCGCCTCGACGGCTTTGAGCGGGAAGCTGAACAGCAGGGATACACCATTTCTGAAGCAACCGCTACCAAAGGTGCCCCGTTTGTGCCTGGTTTAGGCGAGTCGCGCGTTACCCTCCGCGCGCTTGAGCGCCTCAGCCGCAATCAGATTTCTCCGGTAATTGAACTCGATGACCGTTTTATTGTACTCATTGTTGACCGTATCACAGAAGCTGGTGTACGGCCGCTTGATGAAGTTCGTCAGCAGGTGGAAAATGCTGTTCGTGCCGAAAAACGTCGTGACCTGATGATGCAGCGTGTTCGCGATCAGTACTCCGGTGCAGGCAGCCTTGATGCTATTGCAGAACAATCTCAGCGCAACATTCAGACAGCTTCCGGCATACGCATGAACGGCACAACCATTTCCGGCGCGGGCCGTGAGCCGGGCATTATCGGTGCTATTTTCGGAACCCAGCCTGAGGCCCTTGCGGGACCACTGCGCGGCGAAAACGCGGCTTTCTTTATTGTCGTTACTGAAAGAGAAGATGCCGACCTTGCTGACCTCACCTCATCGGAGCGCGATCGCATCCGCACCCGGCTTACGCAGCAAAAAACACGTACCTTCACTGAGCAGCTTGTTGAACGGCTTCAGGAGCAGGTTCGCATCAAGGATTTCCGTCAGCAGCTTATGATGCTGTAATATGGCCCCTATCCGCTAAAGATTTAAGGCAGGTTTTCATTTCAGAAAACCTGCCTTTTTTTTGGCTGCAAACTGCTATTTTCGACTGTTACCTTCATTCTGATACCTAAGCCTTCCCCTTAAGTTTATTACTGCCATGGCCTTTACCCCTGAAGATTACAAATTCATGAAGAAAGCGATCCGGCTTGCGGCTAAAGGCACTGGTTTTGTGAGCCCGAACCCGCTGGTAGGCTGTGTAATTACCGACCGGGATGGAAATGAAATTGGCAGCGGGTTTCATGAGCGGTATGGAAAAGCTCACGCCGAAATAAACGCACTTGATAGCATACGGGATAAATCAGCCCTGCTGGGCGCTACCGTTTACGTTACGCTTGAACCCTGTGCCCATACCGGCAAAACACCACCCTGCGCGCTTGCCTTGCGTGAGCTACCGCTTGCAAGAGTGGTAATAGCCCTTCAGGATCCCAACCCTAAAGTAAATGGCGGCGGGATCAGCCTTTTGAGAGAAGCCGGAATTATGGTTGAAACCGGGCTGCTTGAAGAGGAAGTCCGCAAGCAAAACGAGTTTTTCCTGCACTACATCACTACCGGAAAACCATTTGTAACGCTAAAAGTAGCCCAAACACTCGACGGATACATAGCCGCTCCGGACGGCAGCTCGCAATGGATAACCGGAAAAGAAGCCCGTGCCCGTGTACATGCGTGGCGCGCAGCCTATGATGCCGTTCTTATTGGCCGCAACACCGCCCTTACAGACAACCCCCGGTTAACTGTGCGGCATGTTCAGGGCCGGCAGCCCAGGCGTATCGTTATCGACGGCCCCCTAAGCCTGCCGGAAAACCTCAACCTGTTCACCGATCAGTTTGAAGACCGAACTTATGTGGTAACCCACAACGAAAAAGCTTTTCGTGAAAAGGGCGACCCTATGCTGCGTATGCTAAGCCCCAGAAGTTTTCAGGGGCAGACCCTTCTTGTACACGCACGCGAGGGCCACACAGACCTTAATCAGGCCCTGAGCGTGCTGGCACGCGAACAGATAACTTCAATACTCGTCGAGCCGGGCAGCGATCTTGTACGCGCTTTTATCCGGCAGAACCTGGCCGACAAGCTTGAACTTTTCGTTGCTCCGAAGCTGCTTGGCGGGGGTACCCGCGCATTCATCGGGCTTGGAATTGAACGCATTGCAGAAGCCCTGAAGCTCAGTCGTGTAAGCATGGAAACAATAGGTGAGGATATCCTCATTACTGCCTATTTTTAAGTTAATTCCAGCTTAGTGTTCCTGATGCCGAACGTGCGGTGCAGCACGGCTGGTTATCAATCAGAATATCTGATTCGCCTGACCGGCAAATCAGACACAAGTCAGACAAACTTTTTTGCTACGCCAAGCCCAACCAAATCTTTACAAAGCTATGTTTACCGGAATAATTGAAGAAACAGGAAAGGTAATCTCCCTTGAACCACTCAAAGGCGGCCTCGAAATCACTATAGAGTCAGATCTTACCACCGCTTTGGAAATTGACGACAGCGTTTCCATTAACGGAGCCTGCCATACGGTTGTGTACACTTCTGGTAACCGTTTCACCGTGCAGTCAGTTGAAGAAACGCTTCGGAAAACTTCCGTCGGTGATCTGAAAAAAGGTGATATCGTAAACCTGGAA
Source organism: Balneolales bacterium (assembly GCA_020832405.1). Taxonomy (GTDB): domain Bacteria; phylum Bacteroidota; class Rhodothermia; order Balneolales; family Cyclonatronaceae; genus Cyclonatronum. Next base: position 3,628 of record JAFIET010000048.1, on the reverse strand, counting down.
GACTCACTTACCATGCAGAAAAAGCTGGACGGCCACATCGTGCAGGGGCATGTTGATACTACAGGTACCATTAAGCAGATTGATGAGGAGGGTGCCAACTGGCTGATTACCGTCGGTTTCGATGCTTCATTTGCACACCTGCTTGTCCCCCGCGGCAGTATAGCTGTTGACGGCATCAGCCTCACCATTGCACGCCTCCAAACCGACAATTTCACCATTGCCATCATCCCTTACACCTGGGATAATACCAACCTGCATCAGCGCAAAACAGGCGACCGCGTAAACCTCGAGTTTGATATTCTTGGCAAATATGTGCTCCGCGCCCTCGAAACAGGCCATATAACCGCAGAAAAGTACATCAGGTAATACACCGAACCTACGCCTGTTAGATTTGGGCACCCATCAAAATGCTATTGAAACCGATTCCGTATGTATTTAAACAGCCCTGAAGAGCTCCGGGAAACACTTACCTATCACGATGAAGAACATGATCAGTTTTGGTTTGGAGAAGGGCAGATTTTTGAACTTTTTTTTGTGGCCGCAGATGAGGGGCCCTCAGCAGCGCAACTGAGTTATTATCTTAATTTTCAAAATAACTCCGTCGCGTTTATGGATAGAGTTAGAGAAAAAGTAATTGATGCCTGGGAACGCGAAAAAGGGAAAGCACCCGCCAGATTTTATGAGGAGCTGCCTATTGTAGATATAATTACCATCAATCCGGAAGGCAGTAATTCGGACATGGATATGGTGTTAAGTTTCCGTACATTCAAATTCCTTTTTTACAGCAGATGGACTACTTATGTTGCCCGATTTAAAGGCGACAGATTAACACTTCTACAAACGGCACGTTCCTTCGATGCAGAAGAAAACACAGCTTCAGGATATTAAATAAAATTAATATTATTCTCTCTACTAAGGTCATCCCGTAAAGTGATTTTACTGCAAACTATTGGTGCGCAGCCGCTATTACTATCTTTTTAACTCATCAGAATGTCGCTGAATAATTTGCTTACGTGCGGCGGTCATTTCGGAAAGCAACATCCCGAATACCGCAAAGCATTACTGCTTAATATGATTCTGCTGACTCTCATGCCGGTATCTGTCATGTTTATCGGCATCAATACTTTTGTGTTTGATTATATTGAAGTTGTAATTCTGCACAGCATTCTGTTGGTAATAAGCGGCGCTGCTTTTGTGTATGTACAAAAAACGCGTAAACTGAATACAGGCTCCTGGATTGTGGTCATTCTGATCCTTAGTGCACTGTTTTATTTTGTGCCTTACAACGAGTACGATCACTACGGACTGTACTGGATTTGCGTGTTCCCGCCGGTTGCCTATTTTCTGCTCGGCCGCACAAAGGGCCGGCTGTTGACGCTTATTTTGGCTGCCTACGTGCTTACCTATCTGCTCATGAATTATCAAACATGGGAACACCGCGTTTTTGGCTTTGAAGGAATTGTGAATATAGGAATTGCTTCTGTGTTGCTTGTAATACTGATTTCCTATTTTGAACTCTCCAGGGATGAAGCTACGCAGCACATGCTACGCGATCTTGAACTGCGTAAAAAAGCTGAAGAACAAGCTCTCGAAGCCCGGAAAATTGCGGAATCAGCGGATCGGGCCAAAACAGTTTTTCTGGCAAATATGAGTCATGAAATCCGTACACCAATCACATCCATAATGGGCTTTACCGAGCTGCTCCGATCCGCTGATACGGCTTCGCAACGCATGCAGTATATCAATCTGATTGAAAACTCGAGCCGCTCCCTGCTTGAAATTATCAATGATATTCTTGATCTATCAAAAATTGATGCCCATCGCATGGAGCTTGAGCTCCACGAAACAGAACTCGAAGATTTCCTCCGACAGGTCACCAATATTTTACTGTTACAGGCAAGAAAAAAGGGCCTGCTGTTTAAACTGACAGTCAGCCCCGGCTTTCCGCTGGTTTTTATGGCTGATTCTGTTCGCCTCAAACAGGTTCTCATCAATCTGATCGGAAATGCCATCAAGTTTACCGACAGCGGAACCGTACATTTTTATCTAAGCAACGGACACTCTTCAGGGACTGAACAGCAAAACGACAACGCTTTTTCAGCACGTTTTGAAGTTACCGATACCGGAATCGGAATCGCCGCGGAAAATCAGCGGAATATTTTTGATGAATTCCGGCGGGGTAAAGCAGAAGTAAACCGGCAGTACAGTGGTACCGGGCTCGGACTTTCTATTTCAGCTAAACTCGTAGCCATGATGGGAGGTGAAATAAAGCTTGAGAGTACCCCAAAGCAGGGCTCCCGTTTTTATTTTGAAATACCCCTCAGTCAGGCAGGGTCTCAGGTACACAGCGGCTATGATGCCCGTGAACTTAATCAGCAGCCGCTTATTGAAGAAAACAAGCTGAGCAGCCATATTCAGCCTCTTACATCTGCCGGCATACCTCTTATTGAAGCACCAAGAATTTTGGTTGCAGATGACGTACCCATAAACACCCATCTGCTCTCGCTGTTTATCTCCAAGCTCATTCCGGATGCTGAAATGATTGAAGCGAATGACGGGCAAACAGCCCTGCAAAAGTACAAAGAACAGCCTGCAAACCTGATTTTTATGGACATTCAGATGCCCGTTATGAATGGCCCCGATGCAATCCGGGCTATTCGAAGTTATGAACTCAAGAACGGGCTGAAACCCGTTCCGATTATTACCCTCACAGCGGGCGGAGAAGATGAGGTTGCGCTTAGCAAAGAGGCTGGCAGTAACGATATGATGCAGAAACCCTTCACACTTGCTGAAATTTCCCGCATTCTGAAAACACACCTGAATACCGATAATATTTCGGCAGAGAACTGAAGACTCTTCCGACTCTTTTTTATCAGCCTGCACTAAAATCAAAAGGTCAGCTTCCTTTTTCGGAAAGCTGACCTTTTTTTATCGGCGAAAGCCGTATTTATTTAATGAGCGTCATTTTGCGCGTCAGTACGGTGTTGCCGGCCTGCAGGCGATAGATGTACACCCCGCTTGAAAGCTGCGCGCCGTCGAAACGGACGCTGTGCGTGCCCGCGGCCTGCGCTGCGTTCACCAGCGAAGCGACCCGCTGCCCCTGAATGTTGTACACATCGAGGCGCACATCAGAAGCTTCCGTAAGCTCATAGCGAATGAGCGTGCTCGGATTAAAAGGGTTCGGGTAGTTTTGAAACAGGCTCAGCTGCGCAGGAAGATTGAGCTCCGGATTGGTGCTTGTGGTCACTTCATCACCCATAAAAGTGACGTTCAGCAGGCGCCAGTTGCCGTCGCCGCTGTAGGCGCTACCACCCGTGCCCGGCGTGCGCGCCCGGTGATAGGCCGTATTCGGCGGGAAGACTTCATCGGGCTCTTCCGGGTTGAAGGCAACCGGTGAGAAAACGGACACCAGACGGATTCCGAAATCAGGATTGTTGTTCACCCCCGGTACCGATGAAAGGTTAAATTCAAAATCGTAAACCTCATCATGCGGACTCAGCCCGCCGCCGTTGTTGGTAAGCACGTCCCAGTTTGCACCGCCGTCGGTGGTGTACTGAATCTCAGCCCAGCGGCTCATCGTACCCGACGAGCGGTGACCATAGCTGAACATGATGTTTTCAAAGCCCTC
>JAFIET010000047.1 GCA_020832405.1 Balneolales bacterium | reverse complement strand
ATTGTGCGCTTCAAAAATAAAACGAAGGGCAGTAGTGCCGCGGCTGCTCCAGTTCACGCGGTAATCGGGTGCTGCTGCCGCAAAACCGACGCACTCCCCACCCAGATAAGCGGCATCTATCATGCCGCCTGCATCAATAACAATCACAAGCGGATCGGGCTCGAAACCGGGACCGATAGGCGCTACGCCGAAGGCGGAATCCATGTTGAAATCAAAAAACTGAGCCTTCAGTTGGTTTTGCGGGAAGGTCAGAAACAGCACAATTGCTAACGCTGATAATAAAAGTGAAGGCTGGCTCAACGCACCGATTGCGCTGCTGCCGCGGGAAAGACCCGCGAAGGTAGAAGTGTTTGTCATACAATTTAAATTAAGAATTGTTTTTTTTGTCTGTAGATAACGGCTGCTGAATGCAGCCGCGCCAAATTTACGTAGTTTCCTAACAACTGCAATAATTTTTGTAGCAGCGTTAAACAGGAAGGAAGCTAAACGCTTAAGCCGGAATTATGGTTTGTAAGTTTTTACGGCTGTATAATCTTTCGCACTTTTCCGGCACGCGATGCGCTCATTCTGAGCCGGGACAGCTGTTTTTTTAAAATCAGTCTTTTTGAGAATCTGGCCTGAACACTTCTGCCCGGGTTTGCCGGCATAAGCCCCCGGAGACCTTATTTTGAGCACATTATACTGGTAACAAATCTGGTAACATCCCAAAAAGAAAGCCTTGCAAACATAATGTTCACAAGGCTTTAAGATTTGTTACTGTGCCCGGGGGGGGACTCGAACCCCCATGTCGTTGCCGACATACGCCCCTGAAACGCACGCGTCTACCAATTCCGCCACCCGGGCAATCATTTCAGAGTAGATTTTAAATATACGACAGTTTTATGCCCGTAGCAATAGTGCGCAGCCAAAGTCTGTCGGGATTTATCCGGCGCTGTACGGCTTAATCCGCATGCAGGATCTGAATCAGGTGGCTGCCTTCGAGCAGAAGCTCCGTACTGATTTTGTTGGAAAAGGGGTTGGGCCGGCTTTCATGCGCGCGGCCGTCCTGCGAGATCTGCAGCTCCCACTGCCGGCCAACGGCATCGGTGTATTTGTACCAGTTATCGCGCCCGTCGGGGGCAATGTCGTTGCGGTAGTACAGGGTGATGGGGGCTTGGATGCTTCCCCCTTCAACCTCAACGAAGTAATCTTTGAGAATGCCGTCGTTCTCCGGGGCTGATCTGAGGTAAATCAGAAGCGACGGATTACCGGTAACGCTTGTCTCGTGCAGATCGAGGGCGCCGAAGGTCCAGCCGGCATCATCAGTGATGAGCACCCGACCGGACTGTCCCTCCGTGAAATCTGCCCTGAAATAATTGTGATAGGCCACCGGCTCGTCAAAAAGCAGCATGCTGCGGATGAAGGCGTAGCGCAGTTCCACAAAATCGCGCAGGTTCTCTTTGTGATATGCCCAGCGCCCCAACTCCCCGTGATGCTGCCGCTCATGCAGGCTGAAAGCACCGCTCCCGTCGCGGGTGCGCGACATGTAGGGCGCGATGACCTGCTCCAGGGTCAGTATTTGTTCTTCAAACCAGGCCGGGGTAAAAACCTCATCCATCAGCTGAAGGATGCGGGCTTCGAACTGCGCCCGCAGACCGGGTGATTGATGGTATTTCACGATGAGGGCGTTGTCCCAGCCGGCATCGTCGAGCGGGTACTCGTAGGCAAAATAATCGTTGAGCTGCACCAGACCGCGGCCGAACTGACCCAGCTCCCGGTTTTCGGTGAGGCCATCGCGCTCGTTGCGGCCAAAGCTGAGATCGTGATCCCAGGGGATGATCATCCATTTGTCGCCTGCACCACGGCCGCGGTACAGCCAGAAGTCGTCGCCGAAGGCGTCCACATCCCCGATCAGGTAGTGAATAGCGAGCCAGTCGGTCAGGTTTTCCACATCGAAACGCTGCCGCAGGCCCTGTTCGAAGGCTTCGCCGGGGGGCGTGTCGTGCACCCACTGCAGCAGTTCGGCGATGGCGGCGTAGTCGGGCGCCCAGCGCGACTCGAACATCTGTGCCAGGAAAGCCGGCTGATCGGCCACAGTGCTGAGGTCGAAGCCGAATATCGAGCGGCGGTCGAGCCCGGCTTCGGCAGCCCGCCTTCGGGTGAAGTCGCGCACAAGCGTACCCCGCGGATCAAGACCGCTCTGACGCAGCAGCAGCTCGTCAATCCGCTGAATGTGAAGGCCCAGCCCTTCGTAGTTGCCGTTGATGTGCAGCGCCACGTACCGCACTTTGGAGGCCGGCTGACCCAACTCATGGAACATCTGCCAGGCAATACGCTCCCGCATCCCCGAGGGATCGGTAAACATCGCGTTCAGGTTCAGGCGGTCGCCTCCGAACAACTGCTGCTGCGGCCGGTTAAACCGGATGTTGAACGATTTCCGCACGTGATAGCGCGACGTGTTCCCCCGAAACCGGACCCCGTTGAGGCCCTGCACCCGACCGCGCTCGCTCCAGCGCACAAAACCCGGCAGGCGGTCATCCGAGCGCGGATTCCGGCGGTAAAGCCGCGTTAGGTCCGCATCCTCCATCACCAGAAAAACGGGGATCACCGCCTCAGAAACAGCGGGCTGCGCATCGCCTCTTTGTGCCGAAACAGCTGCGGTGAATGCAGCTGTGAAGAGAATTACGGCTACGATACTGATCAGGTGTTTCAAAGCGGAAAAAGAAGACAGGCCTGGATTAATATGCATGGTTGAAGGAAACAGCTACAGAAAAATTTCAGTTAACGGCACTTAGCCCCGAAAAATAGGAGATTAAGCGTTAAGCTGATATTAACAAGCTGTGAAATAACATTTCTGCAGCAAATCTGCAACGCGGCACATCACTGTCACCAAAAAAGAAACCTTCCTGCCTTTCAGGCAAAGAAGGTTTTTATCTATCTATGATTAAAAATCACCCTTGTAACATAGGTTTCCTGATCATTAAGCGGTATCACCCAAAGGGGTGAATTTTGCCGGCTGCTGCAGGTGCCGGGAGCTTGTACCTGTACGCATGCTCAGCGTTCCTCAGGCATGAGGTTGGGGCAGCAGCCGGACTTGGTAATTTCCTGTACTCTTGCTATATTCTAATATCAATGTTATAAATAGATTTTCAAACTGAACTGAACCTGTTTTCACTAACGATTCCAACGCAAACCGTTCAAACCGCTGCTGTTGCTATGTCTGCTACTGCTTCCCTGATAAAAAAATACAATGTTCCCGGCCCGCGCTACACATCTTACCCAACAGCGGTCCAATTCGACCTTCTGGAGCCGGTAAGCCTCGGCAGCTACCTGCAGGCCCGCAACAGCTCGCCGCGCGACATTTCGCTGTACCTGCACCTTCCGTTTTGCGCCTCCCTGTGCTGGTACTGCGGCTGCACAACCGTTATTACCAAAAAAAAATCGGCAGCTGACGATTACCTCGATTATCTCGAGAAAGAGATGAAATATTACGCGGCGCTGCTGCACCCTGAGCACGTGGTTAAGCAGGTTCACTACGGAGGCGGCACTCCGACCTTTCTCACCCCGGAGCAGCTTAGTCGGCTCGGGGAGATGCTGCACACATATTTTAATATTGCAGCGGATGCCGAATTCGGCGTTGAGCTCGACCCGAGGACCTTCACCCGCGAGCATTTAACGGCGATGATGGCTTACGGGATGAACCGGGCTTCGATCGGATTTCAGGATGTGAACGAGGAAGTACAGGAAGCCATACACCGCATACAGCCGATGGAAATGGTGCAGAAGTGCATGGATATCCTTCGTGAAGCCGGCATCAGCTCGATTAATCTGGACGTCATTTACGGGCTTCCGATGCAGAACCGGAAGCGTTTTGCCAGAACCCTCGAAGCAATTAAATCGCTTGATCCTGACCGCGTTGCTATGTACAGCTACGCGCACGTGCCGTGGATTAAACCGGCTCAAAAGTTGCTGGAAGACAAGCAGCTCCCCGATGCTGACCTGAAACTGCAGCTGCTGCTCGACGGCATCGCTTTCATGGAGCAGAGCGGTTTTGAGCATATCGGCATGGATCACTTTGCCAAGCCCAACGATGAACTCAGTGTTGCCCTGCGTGACCGCAGCCTGCAGCGCAATTTCCAGGGCTACAGCACCATGAACGGACTCGACCTCTACGCCCTCGGCATGTCGAGCATCAGCTCTGTGGGGGATTTTTACTTCCAGAACGAAAAAGAACTGGATGACTGGAAGGCAGCCATCGACAGCCGCGGCAATGCCTGGGTTAAAGGCCTTCGGCTAACCAATGAAGACCGGCTGCGCCGAAGCGTAATTATGCAGCTGATGTGCAGCCGCAGCATGACGTTCAGCGAGCTGCAGAAAACCTGGCAAATTGACGCAAAAGTCCACTTTCGTAATGAGATCAGGCGGCTGCGGCCCCTGGAAGAAGACGGCATCGTGAGCATTACAGAGGAAGGCATTCAGGTACACGCCAAAGGCAGGTTCTTTGTTCGGAATATTGCGATGGTGTTTGATGCCTACATGGCTCAGCACAAGGAAAAGCCGGTATTCTCCAAAACCATCTGATTTTTTTGACTGACCCGCAGCTTAGCCGCGTTTAGAAGTGTACAGCTCCCAAAAGCAGCAAAAGCCACCCTGCAAACCGCAGCGGTGGCTTTTTTTTCAGAATGATGAATTCAAAGGCAGAATCAGCTGCCGCAACCGCAGGAAGAAGGTGTCGCATCTTTGGCAAAATCGAGGCCGAGAATGCCGCTGATTTCCTGATTGCACTCCCGCAGCAGCTCAACAAGCATGCGCTCGCGCTGCTCAAGCTCTGCTACAACCGGGTTGTTAATAAACTCCTGCTGAATGCCCTTGTACTGCTCAATCTCATGCTGCTCAATGGTACCGGCGTGTTGCTTCCTGCTAAGTTCGAAGGAAAGGGTGTTGAGGCGCGTCATAAGGTCCATTGCCGTTGCATCGCTTTCAAATGCGCTGCGTGCATTTACAAATGCAGCGGACTGTTCAGATGCAAGCAGGGCATCGGCAAAGGTTTCGAGGCTTTTTTGAACGCTTTCGTTTTGGATACTCATAGTATAAAAATCAGTATTAAGGGAAATGAGCCTGCTTAACAGCAGCCGCCTTCCGGTTTGGCCATATCGGCAAAATCGTAGCCGAGTTTTTGGGTGAGCGCAGCATTGGCTTCTTCTGTGAGCGCTTTCCAGGCTTTTTGCGCATTCATAAGCTCATGGATTAGCGGGTGTGTTTCGATCTGATGGTTCAGCTCGCGGTACCGGGCCATGAGTTCATCATCTTTCTCCTGCAGTTGCTGCAACAGCTGCAATTTTTGCACCATTTGGTTATACTGCTCCACCATCCGCTGCACATCGGCATCAGCATTGAAAACTTTCTGTGCTTCCAGAAAGCGTTCATATTCAGAAGATGCTTTCAGCGTTTCGCCAAATTGTTTGGCAGCTTCAAGCAGGGTTGTTTTATCTTCGAGGGTAATCATATTCTGTTTTACCTTAAAAATGTGGCGAAAATCCGGAAGCGGATTCCCTGTTTAGGTTGCATTTAAGGTAACCAAATCATACCCGAAAGACAAAAAGCCGGCTTTAGGGTTGCGGGTTAATCATCGCGGCACAAATTCGGCATCCCCCTAAAATCATACGCCCTCATGACTCCTGAAATTGGCCGTTTTCTCATTTATACCGGGCTCGTGCTTGTGGCGCTCGGCATCCTTATCGTATTTTTTGGCAGCAAACTGAGCTGGCTCGGAAGCCTGCCCGGCGATATCCGCATGGAGCGGGGCAACACCCGCGTTTATTTCCCGATAGTGACCATGATTGTGCTGAGCATTGTGCTCACCATCATCATCAATTTGTTCAGAAGATTTTTCTGAGATACGGAAAACCGAATGGGATCAGCGCGGACTCCAGGGCAGCTTATCCAGGTCCACGTTTCCGCCGGTAAGGATAACACCCACTTTTTTGCCTTCAAAAAGCTCCGGGCGCGATGCAATGGCCGCCAGGGGCACACTACAGGAAGGCTCGATGATGATTTTCATCCTTTCCCAAACATCCCGCATAGACGAAATGATCTGAGCTTCCGAAGCGGTGAGGATGTCATCTGTGAAGCTTCTGATTACACCGAAGGTGATGTCGCCCAGCGAGGTGCGGAGTCCGTCGGCTATGGTATCCGGGTTTGCCGGAATGATATGCCCGGCTTTGAACGACAGAAAGGCATCGTTAGCCTGCTCGGGCTCAGCTCCGTAAACGGTGATGTCCGGCCTGAGGCGTTTGGCAGCAAGGGATGTTCCGGAAAGCAACCCGCCCCCGCCCACCGGAGCTATAATAATATCGAGCCCGGGCACTTCCTGCATGAGTTCCAAAGCCGCAGAGGCCTGCCCTAAAATGATGTGTTCATGGTTGTAGGGCGGAATGAAATATGCACCCGTTGCCCGCACAATTTCCTGCAGACCGGTTTCGCGTGCTTCAAGCACAGGCTCGCAAAAACGTATTATACCGCCGTAGTTTTTGACCCCATTCACCTTCACGCTTGGTGCATTTTCGGGCATTACGATGTAAGCAGGTATATTGCGCAGGCCTGCAGCCCGCGAGAGTGCGGCCGCATGATTGCCCGAAGAGTGTGTTGCCACGCCTCTTGCTGCATCCTGAGCAGACAATCGAAAAACGGCATGAACAGCACCTCTCGCTTTAAAAGAACCTGAAACCTGAAAGTTTTCACATTTAAAAAAAAGCTCAGCACCACTTTTCTTATTGAACCAGCTGTTGGTAAAAACCGGCGTACGATGAATCCAGGGCTGAATAATCTGATGTGCTTTAATCAGCTCATCAAGCCCCGGGCTGAAACCAGGAGTACTGTATTTAATCATACTTACTCGGTTGACTCAGCCAGCTCAAAAGCTTTGGCGATTGCACCGGCAAGCTCCTGATAGTCGAATGGTTTTGTTAAAAGTGTACAGGGTTCAAGGCCTGTCAGGTCTTTTTCACTAACTGCATCACTAAAGCCTGTAAGGAAAATAATGGGAACCCCGGAGAAGCCCCTTATTTCCCGTGCAGCCCCGATACCATCAGTTTCACCTATTATTTTAACGTCCATCAGAATCATATCCGGGCCATGCTTGCGTACAGCATCAAAAGCTGCCTGCGCAGATTTCACCCGGTCAATCGCTTCAAAACCGGCCTTTTGGATCATTTTCGTGATCACGATCTGCAACATCATTTCATCTTCTACAACTAATATTTTTTTCATTTCCTTTCGATGGTTACTGCGAATCGAGCCTGCCGAATACTACGTTTAAGTTTAAGGACCTTCTGTATTTTTTTGCTCCTGCTGTTTTTTTTGCTCCTGCTCAGTTTTAGTATCAGAAATCATTTTATTTGCACGCTCGCTAAACCGTTCAGAAATATCCTGCACTTTTAAAGCAAGCTTACTTTTTCTTTTGCGATGGCTTTGATCAGCCTTGCCGAGTAAAAACCCGTATGGCTTGAGTGAATCAAATTCATCAAAAATGACCTTCAGCACAGCACTTGCCGGGATAAACAGAATCATCCCAACCAGGCCCCAAATCTGGGCGCCTACGAAAATAGCCACCAGCGTTACCAGGGGGTTAAGGCTTACCTGCCTGCCAACAATAGAAGGAGTGAATAAATTGCTTTCGAAAAGCTGAATAATGTAAAAACCAAGCAATACGAACAAAGGTATCAGCAGGGAATCCATGGTAAGCAGGGCGTAAAAAATCGGCAGTACAGACCCTATGAGCGGGCCAACAAAAGGGATAATATTGAGCATTGCTGCAAATACTCCGAAAAACAGGGCATGCCGCACCCCAAATGCCCAAAGCATGGTGCTGTTGAGTACCGCAAGAATAAGAATTACAATAAGCATGCCAAGGATGTAGTTCTGAACAACTGACTTCACCTTATCGATAAGCCGCTGCATACGGGCTTCATCTCCGTATGAAAAAGCGCGAATGATAAATTCTTTGAGGAAATCCCTAAAAAGCAAAAACAAAACCACATAAACAGGAATGATAAAAAAAGTAGTTAGTGTTGAGGCCGCAGAAAGCACCCCCCTGCTGAGAGATTCCACATTGTCTGTTACATACCCTATCATATTTTGAGGAATCGTGCTAACGAGTTCACCCAAATCCACATCAACGTAAGCGCCGGCAACATCTTCAAACTGCAGCAATAGGGAACGGATACGTTCTTCCACAAGGCTGGCATCATCAGCCAGACCAACTATCTGCGTGTAAAAAAAGATGCCTGTAATCACCAATACACCTATTCCAAGCAATAGGCTTAAAAGAGCTGCAACTACACGCGGAACGCGCCAGTCTTCAAGTTTACCGCACAGTGGTGAAAGCAGTACAGCAAAGAAAACTGCAAAAAACAGCGGTATCAGCACTGCTTTAGCCACAACCATACCATAAACAATCAGGCTGAGCATCGCAAGAATGAAGGTCAGCTTAATATACCAGGGGTGATAGGTATTTTTCGGTTGGTCGGTCACAGATTGATTAGGTTTGATTTTGCCTGAAACAGTACAAATATTAGAATTTTTTAATTTATCAAAACCACAGCATTTATACCTATATTTTGTGAATTTATTTTCAGTTACTCAAATAGTTTTTGCTCACTTATGTCACGTACCTTCTTTCAGGGTCTTCTTGCCCTTTCAATTTTACTTTGCGCCGTTTCTGCTCAGGCACAACAACGTTTTACCGCCGACCAAAAACAAAGCCTGCAGGGCATAACCGCCTTTTTACTGATTGTAGAATTTGAAGAAAGCACCGTAGAAATCGACGGCCTTAACCGTGCTGAACTCGAGATTGAGGTTGCACAGCGCCTGCGCCGGGCCGGAATCCGCCTGATGAATGAAGTTGAATGGTCGCGACAGCCTGGTGTTCCGTTTTTGTATGTTTACCTGAACACGGTGAGAAGTGAGCTTGGCTTTTACTCCTACCGCGCGGAAGTACGCTTCAAGCAGGAAGTTTCACCTGTACGCAACACAAGCATTTCTTCCATAGCCACAACATGGGAAACCGGCTCGCTCGGCTTTATAGGGGTAAACCGGGTTGAAACCCTCAAGCCCGAAGTACTCTCCCTTATCGACGAATTCCTGATCGATTACCGGCAAATTAACAGGCCGGGCCAGCCCCGCTGATCCATAATACAAAAAAACCGGTTTGACTCAGAGTCATCCCGGTTTTTTATAACCCAATGGTTAATTCAGCCTTTAGTCCGGCGGCATTATGATAGCCATAATGAGGTAAACAAGGATTGGTGAACCCCAGCCCACAACAACCAGAATGGCCCATATTACGCGGATCAGCGTAGCATCCATATCAAAGTGTCTGGCCAGCCCGCCACATACGCCAAATAACATTTTATCGGAAGTAGAGCGCTTTAATTTTGCCATAACAAAACCCGTTTGAGCTTAATAAGTTAAAAATATACCAGCAGATCTAAGCAGCTGCCGTGGGATAATATGCGGTATTGTACGAATCAATTTAAAAAAAGATTGACAGATTTCATGCGCTTGTTCAGTCCTGATGAATCCTGATGCCATCCGGCAGCAAATCTATGCGCCCTTCTTTTAGCAGACCACCAACGGAGGCTTTGAACGTGCGCTTGCTCATGGCGAAAACCCGGCGGATTTCATCTGCATCCGATTTATCGTGGTACGGCAGGTAGCCGCCCTCAGCAGCGGCCAGCTTCTGATAAATCTGCTCTTTGGAGTCAAGCACCTCCTCATAGCCCGGCTTGCGCAGGCTGAGGTCAATCTTGCCGTCTTCCCGAAGCTGTTTGATATAGCCGGTTTCAGGCTGACCCGCAGTGAGCTTTTTGAAAACCTCATTCTGATACAGGGTGCCGCTGTAGGGCTTCTCCAGCAGAATCACCGCCTTGTAGCCCAAATCCGTTTTGCGCGAAATCAGCAGCGAAACCTCTGTGCCAGCTTCGGGAAATGCTTCCCGGTCTTCCGGCTCCACCACATCGCGGGCGAAGCGGTCAACCCGCGTGCTTGCCGTAATGCGGCCGCTCTGCGAATCCACATAGGTGTAGGTGAGGTACGTTCCGCCTTTCACAACCGGCTCAAGCTGCTCGGCATGCGGAATAAACAAATCTTTCTCCAGGCCCCAGTCCGCGAAAGCGCCCTTGTCGCCGGCTGCTTTGATGCGGAGCGCCGCAAAACGCCCGACCTCCGTATGCGGACGCTGCCGGGTAGCCGTCAGAAATCCGTCGTAATCGTGATAAATGAGCGCTTCTACGACACCCCCAACTTCCGGCTCCTCCTCGTACTCGCTTTTTGAAAGAAAGGCCGGCCCTTCCGGGGTTTCCAGGTGGCAGCCCTTCGGCTCAACTTTACTTACCGTGTGCGAACGCCAGATTCCTAACCAATGCATGTATTTATTTTTTTTGTTTTTTAGCGATGGATGACAGCTGCCGTGCCCTTTCAGCTTTCAGAAAAGGTAAACCAGCTTCCTTAAATTTCGGTGATGATTTTGGTGATAGCGGACTACGCACGAAGCTACTTCACATAAACCGTTTTCACATTCACAAATTCGTGTATGCCCCAAAGGGAAAGCTCGCGGCCGTAGCCGGATTCACGGATGCCGCCAAAGGGCAGCCGCGGATCGGAGCGCACGAAATCATTCACGAAGCAGCTTCCGGCGTGCAGGGCATCAGCGGCGAGTTTCTCTCCGAATGCTGCGTCAGCTGTAAAAACCGCGGCGCCCAGCCCGAAGCTCGTCTGATTGGCCAGCTGCACGGCTTGCTCCGTATCCTTCGCCCGGATTACGGCCGCTACCGGTCCGAAAAGCTCTTCATCAAAAGCCGGCATACCCGGCTTCACCTCTGCGAGCACGCTTGCCGGATAAAACGCACCGGCACCGGGGGGCACATCACAGCCAAGCAGCACTTTCGCGCCTTTCCGGATGCTTTCCTGAACCTGCGCATGCAGCGCATCCCGCAGATCATGCCGGGCCTGCGGGCCAAAATCGGTGCTTTCATTCCGCGGATCGCCCATCACTTTTGCCTGCATGGCTTTTGTGAAGGCTTCGGTGAAAGCATCATAAATTTTTTCGGTAACGATGAAGCGTTTGGCCGCGATGCAGCTCTGACCCGCATTAAGCAGCCGGCTTGTTACGCAGGCTTCTACGGTTTGGGCAAGCGGCGCGTCGTCCAGAATGAGGTAGGGATCGCTGCCGCCGAGCTCGAGCACAGTTTTCTTCAGGTTGCGGGCGGCCGTTTCGGCAACGGTCCGACCGGCTTTGGTGCTGCCCGTAAGGGTTACGCCCCGCACCCGCGAATCCGCGATGACCTTCGCAGCCTGCTCATGGCTGATGCGCAGGTTCTGCATCACGCCATCCGGAAAGCCGGCTTCTTCCACCAGTGCTGTAATGGCTTCGGCACAGCCCGGCACGTTTTCGGCGTGCTTCAGTAAAATGGTGTTGCCCGCCATCAGCGCGGGTGCCCCAAACCGAAAGACCTGCCAGAACGGGAAATTCCAGGGCATCACGGCGAAGACCGGTCCCAGCGGACGATAAGCGACATAGCTTTTGGCGGCCTCCGTTTGGATGGATCGGGGCTCCAGAAATGCTGCACCGTTTTCGGCATAATAGCGGCACACCTTGGCACACTTTTCAGCTTCGGAAACCCCTTCGCGTAGCACTTTCCCCATTTCATCGCACATCAGCTGTGCGAGGCGGTTCTTATCACGCTCAAGCAGCTCCGCGAGCCGTATCAGCAGCCGGGCCCGCGCTTCAGCCTGTACGCCACGCCAGCTTTGCCAGGCCGCAAAGCTTTCTTCCAGAAAACCTTCAACCTCTGCTGCCCCGTGCAGCGGGTATTCTTTGAGGGCTTCACCGGTTGAAGGATTTATCGCTTTGTACATCATGGTTTTAGGTCTTGTTTTTGTAGCTAAAAACGGGAATCTTTTACATCCTTCCAAATCACAAAGAGGCCCCGACCAGCCGATGTGTCATTTGTATCCAATAGCGCAAGATACGGCATCAGCAGGCGGGGCGCTTGTGTTTAAACTGGCAGGTTTTTTCTGCGGGGAGGTGTAGCCGACCGGCATGATACCTGAGTCGTTTTCGAGAACGGGAATTATTTGCTACTGAAGCCCGCGCTGCAGCTGCCTTTCAGTGAAAAAGCGGTCCGGAATCGGCTCATCAAAAACCCGCTCCTGCCACTTTATTTCGGTGCGGCGCCCGGCTTCGAGGTCGCGCATAATCATGGTGCCCGGCCGCCAGATACCCTCACGAACCTGCTCGTAATCAGCAGCCGTGAGTTCTTTGAAACGCTCACCCGCTTCATTAAAATAATCCGCCTGCAGCAGCACCATCCGCTGCGGATCCAGGATGAAGTGAATCCATGCGTACTGACTTTCCCGCTTGGGCACGGCCTTTATTTTAAGCTCGGTATCGGTGTCTGTAAGTATTTCGAAATCAAACTCATCCGGGTTCTGATTTCCCAGATCTTCAAAAGTAAAGTCGCTGCCCAAAAACCGCTCGGCGCGCTGACTCCCGCTCACGGTCTGCACGCGGCCGATGGCCGGCAGGTAGAGCAGCTGCGTTTCGGTTCCGTTTTCTTCAAGGGTGAGCAGCCCGGTACCGCGCACATCGGCCGGCGCCTCAAACATGGTGAGGCTGCGGGTAGCCTCTGCGCCGGCGTAGTTCCAGGTGCGCATGGTGCGGCTGCGCACACGTTCCCTACGGTCGATAATCCGCATTTCCATCACGCTGGTCTCGTAGGTGATGGCACGGCGGCGCTCATCAAAATCTTCAAAAAGGGAGCGGCCGCGGTCAGCATCGGTGAGCCCGGCCTGATTGCCGGCAACAAGCTCAGCCGGAGCGAACAGCAGCACAGTTGCAGTAAAAAAAACAAAAGCGGACAGGAGACGAATCATATCAGAATCAAAAAAAATAAGGAATGTAAGCAGGGATATCCGGCAGTAAACGGGAAACGCACTCTGTTACAAAACAATACCCTTCGGGCAAACATTCACCCCTCATTTGCTGTTTGAATGCCCTAACCCTACCTTTAGAATCTTTCAGTCCACACCGGTATTTGCCTACCACAAACCTCTTTTTTTCACTTATGCTTGTTCCCCTGTTTTGGCTGCTTGCCGGCGTCGGCCTGCTTACCTACGGCGCTGACCGGCTTGTGGCGGGCAGCAGTGCCATTGCCCTGCGCACGGGCATTTCTCCGATACTTATCGGGCTTACAATCGTCGCAATTGCCACGAGCAGCCCGGAGTTGCTCGTAAGCATTGTTGCAGCCTTTCAGGGGAAAAGCGCCATCGCCATCGGCAATGTTGTGGGGTCGAATATTGCGAACATCGGGCTTGTGCTCGGGGCTACAGCGCTCATTTACCCGGTGAAGAGCGATCCGGCCACAACCAACAGGGAGCTGCCCCTGATGATTGCCGTTGTAGCCTTTCTTTTTCTGCTAATGTACAACGGCATGATTACCCGGCTTGAGGGCCTCGCCCTGTTCTTGCTGCTCATCGCCTTCCTACTGTATCAGATCCGGCTTGCCCGTACACAGATGGACTTGTTTGAGGAAGTCGCCGGTGATGTGATCACCCATCAGGGTGTTCCGGTTTGGCTGGCTGTTTTCTACATTGTGCTGGGCACGGCCTGTCTCTACTTCGGCTCGGAAGCTTTTCTGGCCGGCGCAGTTGAAATTGGCGCTGCTTTCGGAATCAGTGATGCGGTGATCGGCCTCACGCTTATCTCGGTGGGCACAAGCCTGCCCGAACTTGCCACAACCGTGATGGCCGCCCTCAAAAAAGAAACCGGCATGGCGCTGGGCAACATCATCGGTTCGAATATCTTCAACGTGCTGGCCGTGCTGGGCATCACCGGGCTCATCATCCCGCTCGACGGCGGCGATATCACCTGGATTGATCTTTGGGTGATGCTGTTGTTCTCGCTCGGCATAGGCGGGCTGCTTTACTATGCAAAAACCGTTAGCCGCATCAGCGGCCTGGTGCTGCTGGCCTGCTACGCCGGTTATATGTTCTGGCTGTTTAAATAAACTATGATGGCAAAGATAAACGACCCGCAAACACCCGGAAAAAAATCAAGGCGTACAATGATCGGCCTTGCCCTTGGCTTTGCCCTGCTCATTATGCTTGGTGCTACAGGCGGCCTCAAAAAACTCGTGCTAAGCACCGGCCTGTTCGACTCCCCTCCGCCGACTGAAATCAGCGGTCCGTTCATCACCGATGAAATCCGCGCTGTACCCCTGGCCACTGCCGATGGCGACACCCTGCGCCTGGCAGACTTCGATAATCAGGTTGTGCTGCTTACCTACTGGGCCTCCTGGTGTGCTACCTGCCGGCAAACCAACCCGACCATCGAAACCCTGTCGCGGGATCTGGCGCCCCGTAATGATATCGCCTTTTTGCTGCTCTCGATGGATAATGTGCAGGAAAACGCGCTTCGCTACCTTGAAGGCGGGCGGTTCACGATCCCGAACGTATTCCCCGGCGCCCCCCTGCCATCGCCCCTGCAGGGGGCTTCCGTGCCCACCACTTATGTGCTTAACCGGCAGGGGCAGATCGTGTACCGCCACACGGGCTACGCCAACTACTCAACCCGTGCCTTCAGGGAGTGGATTGAGGAAGTGGCTGACCGCGACGCCTGAGGTCAGAAGCTGGGGCAGGCTGAACGTAAACACGGAACGGCTGGTTTCCGAAACGTAACCAACAGGCATCATGTGCGATGCCCCAATTAGTCCGACTGTTTACCATGCAACCAACCCACGATGTAATCCTGATAGGCTGTGGCTGTTCCTCCCTGCAATGGCTTAGCCGTTTCATGGATACTGAAAGTGCGGAGCAGCATCAGGTTCTGATTCTGGACAAAAACGAAACCCCTCCCGACAGAACCTGGTGTTTCTGGTCAAAGAAGGCGCACGGCTATGAGCATCTGGTTTCTTACAGCTGGTCGAAAATCCGTTTTGCCTCCCGCTTCGG
The DNA here is from genome assembly GCA_020832405.1 of Balneolales bacterium. Lineage (GTDB taxonomy): Bacteria > Bacteroidota > Rhodothermia > Balneolales > Cyclonatronaceae > Cyclonatronum. The sequence goes on along the minus strand of JAFIET010000047.1, from coordinate 15,542 downwards.
GGAGGTTTCGCACAACATTGCCCCGTACAGCTATCAGTATATTTCCGGCCGGGACTTTTTCGCCGCCGCTGACGAAGGCCTGCTGAAGCAGCCCAACATCACGCGCCTGACGGACGAGGCAGCGGCCACGCAGCGTGTGAACGGCCACACAAGCGTGGAGACCACCTCCGGCCAATTCTCGGCCGGGCGCGTGCTTTCGAGCGTGCCCGACCCTGCCAAAATCCTGCAAAACGGCGATCCGAAACCGCTCAGCAAACTCTGGCAGCATTTCCGCGGCTGGTTCATCAAAACTTCGGAAGCTGCTTTCGACCCTGAAGAGGTGGTGCTGATGGATTTCCGCACCCCGCAAACAGACGGAGCCGTTTTCTTTTATGTGCTGCCCTTTTCAGAGGATTATGCCCTTGTTGAATGCACCGTATTCGGGGAACAGCTATGGGATCGTTTTGCCTACGAAGAAGCCCTGCGCACCTACATCAGCACCTACATCACCGCTGAACCTTACGAAGTGGTAAATACGGAAGAGGGGCGCATCCCCATGAGTCAGCGTGATTTCCGCAAGCTTGGCTTCGACGGCACCGAGCCGCTCGGTACGGCGGCAGGGCTCGTGAAGCCATCAACCGGCTACATGTTCCTGCGCTCCCTGCGGGATGTTGAAAGCCGCTTCGCTGAAAATCCGAAAGCAGCCGTTTCCCCGCGGTTTTCTTTCTACGACGGCCTGCTGCTCGGTATCATCGAGCACGAGCCTGAGCAGGTTGCCGGCATCATGACTGCCCTGTTTACAAGAAACCCCGTTCAACGCGTGTTTCGCTTTCTGGATGAGGAAAGCAGCCTTGCCGAAGAAATCCGCATGTTCGCAACCCTGCCGTGGGCACCTTTCCTCAAACAGCTGGCCAAACAAACCTTTCAATCCAAAAATCCGGATTCTTGAAACTCTCAGCCTGGAACGCGGCCGTTTTGCCGGCCGGCATCTTCATTTTGCTGCTTCATCTCACGGTTCCTTCAGCCGGGCTCTGGGCCGGCACTGCCTTTGCCCTGCTCGGACTTATTCTGGTGGGCATTCCGCACGGCAGCCTTGACCACATCATCACCGAAAAAACCGGTGAGGCAGGCTCTTTCTCACTGGTCCGCTTTCTGGTGATGTACCTGCTCACCATGCTGGTTTATGCCCTGTTCTGGGTGTGGCTGCCGGCGCTCAGCCTGCTCTTCTTCCTGCTGATGTCGGCCTGGCATTTTGGCGAGACCGACCTTGAGGAAAGCAGTGTTTCTCAGCAGCTTTTCGCACGGCTCGCGCAGCTGCTTTACGGAAGCCTCCTTCTTTTTGGCCTGCTGGCCAACGACCCGGAGCAAACCGTTGCCATCCTGGCAAGCCTGCTGGGTGAATCGGCCGTTCTCACCCGATTCCTCAACCTCACGGATGCTCAGCCCTGGCTGCGTTTCACGGAATTCTATGCGCTCGCTTTGCGGATTGCGCTGGTGAGGTCACGCGTTTTCGATCAGCTGCGCCTCGGGCTGGTGCTGTCCATTGCGCTGTTTTTACCGCTGCTTGAAGGCTTCCTGCTGTACTTCTGCCATCATCACGCCTGGGTAAACCTGCTCCGCGTGAAAGAGCGGCTTTATGAAGAAGGCCCGGCCGGACTCAAAAACATGATCCGCGATATGATGCCGTTCAGCCTTATTTCCGTGTTTGGGATAATTATTCTGGTAGCGAGCTCGCCGCTGTGGCTGAGTCAGGTGAACCCGGTGCTCCTTTTCTTTATTCTGATTTCGGTGCTCACGCTTCCGCATGCGGGTATCATGTCGCGCTTTTACCTGCAAGAAGGGTGATGGGGGCCTGAAGCCATCCCCCGAAACAAACCCTTACTCCTTCATTTTAAAAAACATGACTGCCGAGGTGATGAAGATCAGGGTTGAGCTGGCGGCCGAGCCCATGCAGTACCAGCAGATGGCATCGAGAATAAAGAGCATCACGTAAACGAACCAGCTGCTCATGATGATTCCGGGGGCAGTCCATGCGATCATAATTTTGGGGAGAAATGCAGGCTCGCGGTCGAACCAGAGCAGGCTCAGAAAAATCACGCTGAGGTAGTAGAGCAGTCCGTACAGGGCAACCGGAATCCCGAAAATAGTGGAATACTCGCTCGAAGTTACCTCCCCGCAACCGCCGTCCTCCCCGCAGCCCGGCGGGGCTTCCATAAAGTGCGTAGCCGTGAGGTAGGTAGCGTCGATAAAACCAAGGAAGCCCAGCACAAGCAGGACAATGAAATAGGGTTTCGGAGAGGGTTGGCTCATACTTGATTGCTGCATTTATGGGGAAGTCAGATAATTTTCGCTAAAATAAACTTCCTGTACTAAAAACGAATGAATTTGAGATTTTGACCCAAAAGAGTTTCAACCGGACATTATGATTAATAAAAAAAAAGCGGCTGCAGCTCCGAAGAAGACTACAGCCGCCAAATTAATTATGATTCAGAAACTTAGCTTTAGTCGGTATCACCAAACATAGCACTATAAAGCATGGCCGGGTTTTGGGGAATCCGGAAGGGCTCACCGTTCAGGTAGGCGGTTGGGGTAGCGCGGATGCCGAAATTTTGTGCGGCAAGGTGCGCGCGAACTACGTTGTACATGAGGTCTTCATCGAGAATGTCGCGCTCAAACTGCTCCATATCGAGCTCCAGAAACTGCGCCATGCCGAAGAAGCCTTCCAGCGGGTTTTCCACACGCCAGCGGTCGGTATTGTAATACAGCAGGTTTACCATTTCCCAGTACTTGCCCTGCTTCCCGGCGGCTATTGAGGCAACGGCAGCAGCACGGGAATGGAAGTTGTTGCCAAGCGGGAAGTGCCGCATTTCGTAGGCAAACATTTCACCGTATTCTTCAAAAAACTCATCAATAACCGTGTGAAAGCGGGCACAGTGAATGCAGCCGAAATCTGAAAAAACAACCAGACGCAGTTCGGAATCAGCATCACCCTTAACCCAGTTGGGAAGATTGTACTCCGGCAGGCCGGTTTCAGTAGCAACCGGTGCAGTCTCTGTTTGTGCTTCATTCTCTGAGTAAGCCCAGTACACAACGGCAAGGGCAACAACCAGCAGTATGCCGGTTGCACCAAACCAAATGACCGGATTACTTTGTTTTTTCGGAGTCTCTTTCTTTTTAGACATAAGTGTTGAGTTGGATAGTGGTGTTTAAAACAGTTGCCTTACCGGGTTAATCAGAAAATTGCTAACAAATTTTCATAAGGATGGTGTTCCGATGCTTCCGGTCATTTTGATTTAATTAGCTTAAAAAGATACAGAACAACGCTAAATAATAACAGTTAGCAGCGGTAAAAGTGTGTACCCCTGCCTAAAGTACCTAATAAAGCTCGTACCCCAGGAACCTGCACTCCAGGGTTGTGTTGAAAAATACCTGATTTACAGCGGGTTTCAGCCCGATCCTTTTGGCAAGTCCCGGATCGCTTGTAATCACAAAGCCCGTCTTGCCCTTTGCCTTATGCTTCATCCAGCTGCCGATTTCCGTATAGGTTTCTGCGAGCTTATGCCGGATGCCGAGGCGCTCACCGTAAGGAGGGTTCATCACAATTACGCCTTCACCTTCGGGCAGGGGTGTTTCTGAGTAATCGCAGCATACAAAAGTGATAAGGTCTTCCACGCCGGCTGCTTTTGCATTTTGGCGGGCGGCTTCGAGCGTGTCGGCGGCGTGATCGGTCGCGATAATTTGCCCGGCTATGGCTTCGGTGCGCCCGGAACGCAGGCTCAGCCGCTGTTTCTTATACTCCGCGCGCTCAAAACCGTTAATGTGCATAAAACCGAAATTGCGGCGGCGTGCAGCGGGCTCAATGCCGGCTGCATGCATGGCGGCTTCAATAGCGAGCGTGCCCGAGCCGCACATGGGGTTAATGAAATGCGTGCCGGGCTTCCAGCCGCTTGCCATTACAAGGGCGGCGGCCAGGCTTTCCTGCATGGGCGCTTCGGTATTGGCTACGCGGTAGCCGCGCCGGGAGAGCGACTCACCGGAGGTATCAAAAAAGATGCGTGCCTGCTGCTCATCCCAGAACAAAAAAAGCACGGTCTTGTTTGTTTCAGAGCCGGCATCCGGCCGGAGACCGGTTTTTGCCCGGATGCGGTCCACCACGGCATCTTTCACCTTCAGGTTGGCAAACTGTGTGTTGGTAATGGTAGGATGGCTCACCCTTGAGGTAACTGCAACGTAGCCGTTACGGGGGATCCAGCTTTCCCACGGCAGCCCGGTCAGCCACTGATACAGGGCATCAGGGGTGTCGGCTTTGGTTTCAGAAAGCAGGTAGTGGACCCGGTGCGCAGTACGCAGCTGCAAATTCAGGCGGATGCAGTCATTGAGGGTACCCCGCACATCTAAGCCGGTTTCCCGGAAGGCAAGGGTTTTGAAATTCAGGGCCTCTGTTTCGGTTTTCAGGTAGGGCGCAAGCTTACGCGGGCAGGACAGGGTGATTACAGATTCTTTCTGAAAAAGGGACATAAACAGATTGGGATAAATTCAGGAGTCAGGTTGAGCAGTATTTCTGCTGATGGTGCGTCCGAAAGTTAATTTTGTAAAATACAATTTGTTTGGCGGAATACAGCAGTGTGTCAATACTGCCAAAACTTGCCGTAAATAGCTATATTGAGAAGTTTTGCCTTTCTGCCAGAAATCAACCTGACAAATCATCCCCATGAAAACCCTGTATTTATTCAGACACTGCAAATCAGACTGGTCAGCTGATTTCCAGCGCGATTTCGACCGCCCCCTCAACGAGCGCGGCCGCGATGACGCGCCTATGATGTGCGATATCCTGAAAAGTCTTATCAGCCCGGCTGAAACCCATGTATCTGTATCGCCGGCAGTACGCACGCGGCAGACCATCGAGCCACTGCTCAAAAATTGGTCAGCTGAGCGCAAGGCCCTGATTGACTGGAACGAAAACCTTTACGAAAGCGGCCTGAATGCTTACCTCGATGTCATCCGCAAAACACCGGATTCCGCAGATTCGCTGTTAATCGTGGGCCACAACCCGTCCATACAAGACACAACCGAGTTTCTGGTTTCAGGCCACCGGCTCGACGAGCTGGTTTATGTAGCTACAGGCACCATTTTGTGTTTAACTCTTGGTATCCGGAACTGGAAACAAACAAATGCCGATCATGCCATTATCCGCTGGATGCTGACACCGCGTATTGTCAAAAAAATCAAATCTTTATGAATCCACACGGAAGCGAAACTTCCATGCAGGCGCTGCGCAACCTCAGCGACCTGCGGCTTGCTGTACTAATCGATGCGGATAATATTTCCTACAGCCACATCAACAACATGATGGTTGAGGTAACCCGATACGGAACACCAACCTTCAAACGCATTTACGGCGATTGGACCCAACCCAACCTGGCAGGCTGGAAAAATGTACTGCTCGACTATGCCATCACCCCGATTCAGCAGTACAGCTATACCAAGGGTAAAAATGCCAGCGATTCCGCCCTCATTATTGATGCGATGGATATTCTATATTCGGGTAAGGTTGACGGATTCTGCATCGTATCAAGCGACAGCGATTTCACACGCCTCGCTATCCGGTTACGTGAAGCGGGCATGCGGGTAATCGGTATGGGGGAGAAGAAAACCCCGAAGCCGTTCATTACCGCCTGCGACCGGTTTATTTTTATCGAAGTATTAAGCGACAATGCTGATCAGGATGAGGATGAAGATAGTGGCAGTGCTTCAGCAAAAAGCGCACACGCGGGTACTGAAAGCCAAAATCGAAGCAAAAGTCCTAAACCTGTGCCTGCCAAAAAGCGGAAGCCTCAGGTTGAACGGCACATCAAAAAAATGCTTCATCTGAGCGTATCAGACGTAGCCGACGAAGACGGATGGGCTTTTTTGGGAGAGGTTGGAAATATGATTCTCAAAAAGGAACCCTCATTCGACCCCCGAAACTACGGCTTCACCAAGCTCACCCCGCTGTTAAAAGATCTCAACATGTTTGAGTTTGATGAACGCAGCGTAAAAGGCTCAAATGTACGCCATATTTACATTCGGGATAAGCACGCAAATAACTGAGGCTTGAGGCTGAAGGGGAGGGTTTGCTTCACAAAAACACAAACCCATTTTAACACAGAATGCCATTTCCGATCACAGTCGTACTGGCACCCCCTTTACAGATCATCCCGGCCCCCAAAGAATGTTTTAAAAATTGTATATATTAGAAATTCTTTAATTTGTCGGGAGACACCAAAACGCATTTCAACCATAGCTGAACTATTCTGAGGAGAAATTACCTGATACAGAAACGATGGTTTGGCAAAACCCTTTTATATGATTCGCTATACCGCAACATCGCATGACCTTAATACCGCTGTTGATCATCTGCAGCAGGCTCCGGAAATAGCTATTGATCTTGAATTCGATAAAAACCACTACAGGTACGGCTTTAACCTTTGTCTGATGCAGGTGATGGCAGAAAGCACCTGTTATCTTGTAGATCCGCTTTCCAAAGATATTGAAATAGAACGTACTTTCCGGCCGCTCGAAAACCCGGAAATCCCAAAAACCTGTTTTGCCTTCGGCGAAGATATCCGCCTGTTACACAGCCTGGGGTGTTATCCCAAAAATGTACTGGATCTCAGCCTTGCAGCCAACCTGCTAAACTACCCGCCCATGTCGCTAACTCATCTGCTTATTGAAGTTTTGGGCATACAAACCGGAAAAGCCGCACAAATGAGTAACTGGTACGAACGCCCGCTTTCCGGCAACCAAAAGCAGTATGCAGCGGAAGATGTGATGTTTCTGCCTGAACTACGGGCTCAGCTGATCGGGCTGGCTGAAAAAAAAGGTATAACTGACTGGATTAATCAGGAAAATCAGGTTTGGGAAACCCAGGATTTTGCCGGTACCGGCGAAACAGAATTCCTCAAAGAGCGCGACAAAAAAGGTATGAATGAAGTTCAGTGGCACCTTTACACACGCCTAATGGAATTTCGTGAGGAAATCGCCCGAAAGAAAAATATTCCTTCCTATAAAATAATCGATAAATCTTTTCTCACTGCTGTTGCTGCAAAGCCCGATTATGTTACTTCATGGCATCAGGAAAGAGGCGTACATCCGTCGTTGCGCAACAAAAATACGGGCTATGAGGCTGAGTTACTGATTGAGGATGCCCTTGCCGAAGCCCGGGAACTTGGGCTATCTGATATGAAGCCCGCTGAGAAAAAGCCTTCTAAAGAAAAACTTGCTTCCATTAAACGCTTTCAGAATGTTGTAAGGCATCTGAAAAACGAGCTGTTTAACCCTGTAAAACAGCTTATTGCCAAAGATTATGGTGAAAACACAGCAGCCTTCATCCTAAATAACAGAGTTATTGAAGCTTTTATCGCAGAGAAAAATGACGATATTTTACCTTATCGGCGCGAGCTGATTGAGTACACCGCCATGTCGCTGGGCATGAATATTGAAGGTGCTGTTGACGAAGCCAAAAAGGCAAACAATTGAAACGCAAGTGAAATTCTGTTCAGGCTTAGTGATACGTCCTGAACGGAATTCTCAGGCCGCCATGCAGGGTGAGCGGGTTCATGCCACGCCCGAGCACCGGCATGAGCGTGCCCGCACCGGCACTAAACTCGAGAGCCCGCCATACCGGAACCGATACCTCGGTACGGGCACCGGTAAGCAGGCCGCCGCGGGTATCTACACCTGCTCCCCCTCCTGCACCGATGTACACTTCTGCCCTTACTGTCCAGTCATTAGGGAGGGAAACTATCAGGCCCGGACCCAGCAGGCCAATCTGATACCCGCCTGCATCACCAATAAATGAAGTGTAGCCTCTGCCTGTGATGTACAGCTGATCGGTGAGCATGAGGTCAAGGGCTGCTTCAATCATGTACACAAGCGGGCCGCGACGGTCTCCGAATTTCCGGTAGCCTGAATTCGGAATTTGAAGTGTTAAACCTGAGTAAGCGGCCCAGCGGTAGGAAGTATCGTCAGCTCCGGAAAAGGGGTCGCTCATGTAGCGAATTAGCCGGGCGCCCGGTGCAAATGTACGGAAATCACCATTAACAGAACGCACGGTCATGGCTTCAAGCTCAAGGGCAACGTTTTTCCATGCTGGTAAACTGAGGCCGGCTCCGGCCATGTAAACCTGCCCGCCTCCTGAATTTACTGCGCCGCCACCTGCACTGCCCGTTCCCAGTGATGCCGACAGCCGGAACGGACGCAGGTTCCAGAAAAACCGATAGCCCGCAAGCCAGTCGGCATAGCCTTCGGCATCGCCGGCAACTACACCGTGCGTTTGTATGAAAACCTCATACCAGGCCGAATTACTGAAAGTGATTTCTGCCCCAATGGTATGCATATTGCTGAGAGGTCTGCCCGGGATACCTCGTTTTTCTGCGTTTCCGGTTCGATAGAACCGGTAAACAGGTTTAAAGGCTGCAACACGGAAGGCTCTTTCAGACTGATCTGTCCGTTCACGGTAGCCGCCGCTTAGAGCAATATCTAACTTACGGGTAAGCCCCACACTGAGTGCAGCTGTCGAAATGGATGATCCCGAAACCGAGACATAAGAAATACCGGGATTAAAGACCCAACCATCTGTTACCTGAATTGCTAAGGCAGCACTGCTTCTGAACATAAGCCCGTCGCCGCCAACCTGACTCGCTCCGCCACCACCACCCACAAACAGGCCCGTTTGCAACTGCATCCTGCTGTGTACAGGCAACCAAAAGCCAGCCTCAATCCCGCCCACAAAAAAACCGCCGCCGGTACCGAAGGCCGAGGAATACACGCTGTTACCCAAATAAATGCCCCCAGGGAATGCATAAACCATAGAAATGGCATTGAACCCCGTAATCTCCGACTGTTGAAGCCGGAAAATATCTGCCCCGAACATAAACCGAAGGCCCTCCTGCGATAGCTTCATCCGGGGTTCAGATGCAGACATAACCGGTTTATCGAACAGATTTCCGGTATGATGAATCCGTTCATCATTTTCGGATACCGAAAGGAGGTTCTGTGCCTGTACAGCAGGTATGTAACTAATGAGTCCTGCAAGAGCGATACAAACTGAAGCCAAGCGTATTTCATACAGCATAACTGCCATAAGTATTGTTAAATCCATAAAAAACAAGGGATGCCCAAAATAGAACATCCCTTGTTTAAAAAAAATTAATCTGCCGTCAAATTTGTCTCCTGTTACCTGCTTGCCCCCAGAACAACCGCGTTCAGAAACAACCGGTTGGTCCCGCGCCAGTAGCCGCGGAAGTTGGGATCTTCGGTGAACAGGATTACCTGACCCGCGCCCACGCGCTCCTGCCACAGTAAAACGCTGCCCGGCAGGCGCTCAAGATTTTCGGCCCAAACATGACCCGAAACCCGGATGTCCTCCTGCTGAACGCTGATCACCGCATTGCGGGCCGGCGATGGCGGCCCTTCAGGTGCTACATAAACGCGGTTGGAGTTTACCAGCATCACCGGAGCTTTGGTGTAGCCGGAGCTCATCCAGTGTTCATCATCCAGATCTACGCGGAAGAATGCGCCCGGTGTGGTAATGCGGGCGGCGTTTTTGTTTTCCTCCACCTCGAACCACGATTTCAGGCTGCCCAGCTCCAGGCTTCCGCGGATGAAGTCAGTGGCGGTGTCCAGCCCGATGAGGGTGCCGCCGTCGCGCACCCAGCGCTGCAGCCGCGCAATGCCGTCTTCGCCGAGCAGCTCAGCCAGCGCACGGCTGTTGCTCACGGCCGGTATCACGATGGTGTTGAAGCGCTCCAGCGGGATGCGCCCGACCGTGCGGCTTTGGATAATGGTGATCGGAATTTCATACTCGCGGTCCAGCGTATGCCAGGCCCAGCCGAAGGAGTAGGCATCGATCGGGCCTTCGGTGAGCAGCGCGATTTTGGGTTCGCTGAGGCGGCCGCCTTCCACAGAGCCCAGCGGCGGAAAGCCGGCATCGGCCTGACCGCTGTTTACGGGCAGTACATCAAGGGCGAAACGCGAGGCAAGTTCGGTCACGGCGGTGTGAACGGCTTCGGCATCGTCATCTACCCGAACCACCAGCGTGCCGGAAGCAAAGCCGCAGCCGTTAACCTGCGTGGCTTTGGTGAGCAGGTGAAGCCGTATGCCCTGTGCCCGCAGGTAGGGTACGGCTGAAAGCGCACGGGTTTGGGCGCCGTCGATCAGGTAGGCGTAGTGGGCCTGTTCGAAGTTTTGCGCCGTAAATGGCTGCACCGGCTCCTGAACACGCTCCGCGCTGATGCGGCTGCGGTCTCCGCTGTGCCAGGCCGTGAGGTTGAACAGCAGCGGCAGGCTCCAGGCCGTTGTGTCGTAGAAACGCGGATTCTCGCCCCGGTCAACCCGGCGGCGCGCTTCTTCGAGGAAGGCTGCCGGAACCGGAATTTCCGGATCAAGCAGTGCACGGATGAAGCGGTGACGCGGCTGTGCGGCCTCAATCACGTAGGTGCCGGCAGGCAGGGTAACGCGCCCCGCATCGCGGCCTTCACGGTCGCGCACGCCTCGCAGGCTCGTTTCCTGAGAGAGCTGATGCACCTCGATGCCGTGCCGCATCAGCATGTTCACGGCCTCTGCAACCAGATGCGGGTCGCCGGCCGGTTCGATGAAGTAGCGGGTGATGCCGCTCTGACCCAGCTCAACAGCCTCAGCATTGGCGCGGTAGTAGTCGGTGAGCAGCTGCTGCCGCTCGTCGGAGCTCAGGCCTACCATAGCCGTGAAGGCGAGATATTGCTGAAAGGCCGCATCATACAGCGTGCGCGTAGTGCCGTCAGAGCGCTGCAGGGCGAGTCCTCGGCTTGAGCCCTGTTCGTACAGCATCCCAACTGCACCCTGATAGCTCATGTAGCTTGTGAAGTAAGAGGGGAAGAAGAAGTTAAAAATCTCGCCTTTGGTGTACTCCACGCGGTTTTCGTCGAAGCGGTCGGCATGGGCGCGGCCGTATTTTTCGAACCATTTGGTGGCGAAGGGCGGAAAGATGGGGGAGACGGGATCCGTGGGCGGATCCACATAAAATTCGGTGTTAGGCCCCATTTCGTGGGCGTCAACGCCGGCCTGTACGCGCCAGTGCCGCAGCAGCGCCACGCGGTTGCGGGTTTCAGGATGCGTACCGGCAAACCAGTCGCGGTTGAGGTCGAAGTAGTAATGGCTTGTGCGGAATTTGCGGGCTTCCCAGCCGTCGAAATCGTTCGACCAGTCGTGGTTGTCGTCGTGCACCACACGGCCCAGCCGCTGATGGTTGTGCTGCGCAAAGGCATCGCGCCCGTCGGCGTTAATCAGCGGATCAACAATCATGACGGTGTTAGCGAGCTGCGCCAGAATTTCCGGCTCGTTTGAGGTGGTGTAGCGCTCGAGAAACAGCAGCAGGCCTTCGGTGCCGGAAAGCTCGAACCCGTGGATGGAGCCGCCGAGGTACAGCAGGGCCGGCTGATTTTGGATGATGCGCTCCGCCTCCTGTGCCGAGGTACCGCGCGGGTCATCGAGCCGGAGGGCGTTGAGGCGGATTTCTTCCAGGCGGGCGTGGTTTTCGGGAGAAGTGAGCACCACCCCGTACTGCGGCTTGTTGTTGTAGCTTGTGCCGATCCGGAAGAGCACCACCCGGTCTGAGGTGGCGTCAAGCTGCTTGAGATAATCAACAACCTGATGGTTTTTGGTGATGCGCTCCCCGACGGCATGGCCGGATACCTCCGCAAAGGTGGGTACCTGCGCCAGCGCGGTATTTGGGGTGAGTGCCGCGCCGGCAGTAAAAATCAGCGCAAGCAGCAGAAGTTGTAGCGTTTTCGTCATATCCTGGTCCAATAGTTTTTGGTGATGGATGATGGAGGCCTGCTCCGGTTTTGACAGCCGGTTAACGGCCGCAAAAAAACGGAAAGCGGAATATAGAAAAAAGATTCAGAGCAGGGCAGGTAAGCTTCACCCGAAAAAGACATCCCCTAACAAAAAAGAAAACCCGGCCAGCTTTGGAGAGCTGACCGGGTTTCAGGTTTTTCTGACCAGAAAAATACGGGCTTATTTCTTATTGACTTTCGCCCAGGTATCGCGCAGGCCAACGGTTTGGTTAAAGACCGGCTTCTCCGGCGTGGAGTCGTCATCTTCAAAGTAATAGCCCTTGCGCATAAACTGAAAGTGCGGGCGGTTCGCATCGGGCGCGGCCAGGTCGTCGAGCAGGCCGGGCTCAGCCATAGCCTGCGGGATGGTGATCAGGCTGTCGGGGTTCACGTGGTCGAGGAAGTCGCCCTCAGCTGTTGCGAGGTCTTCAACCAGGAAGAGGCGGTCGTAGTTGCGTACTTCAACGGGCACGGCATGCTCTGCGCTAACCCAGTGCAGCGTGCCTTTGGCCTTGATGCCCGAGGTATCGCTGCCGCTGCGGCTGTCCGGGTGGTAGGTGCAGCGGATTTCCGTGACAGTGCCGTTCTCGTCGGCCACATAATCCTCACAGGTGATGATGTAGGCGCTTTTGAGGCGCACACTACGGCCGGGCGAAAGCCGGAAAAACTTACGGGGCGCATCCGCCATAAAATCTTCCTGCTCGATCCACAGGGTTCCGCTGAACGGCACTTGCCGGTCGCCGCCTTCCGTATCTTCGGGGTTGTTTTCACTTTCGAGCAGCTCGGTTTTGCCTTGGGGCCAGTTGGTGATCACCAGCTTCACCGGGTCGAACACAACCATGCGGCGCAGACCGGTACGGTTGAGGTGCTCGCGGGCACAGAACTCAAGCAGGGAAACATCTATCAGGTTATCGCGCTTGGCAACGCTGATGCGGGCACAAAACTCGCGGATGGCCTCGGGGGTGTAGCCGCGGCGGCGCAGCCCGGAGATGGTCGGCATGCGGGGGTCGTCCCAGCCGGCAACGTGCCCTTCATTCACCAGCTGCATCAGCTTGCGCTTGCTCATGATGGTGTAGGTCATGTTGAGGCGGGCAAACTCAAACTGTTTGCTGGGGAAAATGCCGAGCTTTTCAATCAGCCACTCATAGAGCGGGCGGTGCGGCACGAACTCCAGCGTACAGATGGAATGGGTGATTTTCTCGATGGAGTCGCTCTGTCCGTGCGCAAAATCGTAGGTCGGGTAGATGCACCAGCTGTCGCCCGTGCGGTGATGGTGCGCGTGTTTGATGCGGTACAGCACCGGGTCGCGCATGTGCATGTTGGGGGAAGCCATGTCGATTTTGGCCCGCAGAATCCGGGCACCGTCGGGGAATTCACCAGCCCGCATCCGGCGGAACAGGTCCTCGTTTTCCTCAGGGGTGCGGCTGCGGTAGGGCGAATCGGTGCCCGGCTGTGTTGGGGTGCCTTTTTGTGCGGCAATTTCTTCAGAGGTCGAATCATCCACATAGGCGAGACCGGCGCGGATCAGCTGTAACGCAAACTCAAAAAGCTGTTCGAAGTAGTCGCTCGCATACAGCTCCTGCTGCCACTCGTAGCCCAGCCATTTCACATCCCGTTTGATGCTCTCCACATACTCAACCGATTCGGTAACGGGGTTGGTGTCATCAAAGCGCAGGTTGGTTGCTCCGCCGTATTTTTTGGCAAGCCCGAAATTGACGGTAATCGATTTGGCGTGACCAATGTGAAGGTAGCCGTTTGGCTCAGGCGGGAAGCGCGTGAGGATAGACTCATGGCGGCCGTCGGCCAGGTCTCGTTCAATTATTTCTTCGAGGAAGTTCTTTGGGGTGCGGACTTCTGAGGCTGATTCAGACATAGTGGATTTTTTAAAAATAAGGAGCCGGGTGATCGCTGCCGGTTTCAGAAACGGCAGCATAAATCATCCGATTTGCTTTAGCTTGGCAATATACGCATTAATTCAGGCAAGCTAAACGCTGCCCGCGGCTTCAGGGTGCGTTTGCAGGCCTTCCGTCAAAATCTTGTGCGCTAAACTTTGTATATTTGAAGTCTTTGCAAAAACCGGATTTATAGTCCGGCAGTGCTATGATTTTTTTGGTGAGGGATGCTCCGCCGCTGATTTTGTTCAGGTCCGGAAGCACATCACCCTTCAGATAGCCCAGCTTTTTAACAAACCAGAATTTTACACTCAAACCGAATTTGCATGTCTGACCTCAACAGTCTTGATAAAATTGTTTCGCTTGCCAAGTCGCGGGGCTTCATATTTCAGTCCTCAGAAATTTACGGCGGTCTTGCCGCAGTTTATGATTACGGACCGCTCGGGGTCGAGCTCAAACGCCGGGTGAATGAAGCCTGGTGGACGGCCATGACCCAAAAGCACGAAAACATCGTGGGCGTTGATGCCGCCATTCTGATGCACCCCAAAGTGTGGAAAGCCTCCGGGCACGTTGACGGCTTCAGCGATCCGATGATTGACGACAAGGAAAGCAAGCGCCGCTACCGGGCGGATATGCTGATTGAAGACCACATCCGCAAAATTGAGGAAAAGGGTGATGCAGCCCGCGCAGCTGAGCTTCAGCACAAGCTCGACACTTGCGGTACACGCAAAAGCATGACCGAAGATCTGTACGACATCATCATGGAAGAGGAAATCCGCTCACCTGATTCGGGTGCGTTCAACTGGACCGATGTGCGGCAGTTCAACCTGATGTTTAACACACAGTTTGGTGCTACGGCCGCCGGTGAGGATACCAAAGTGTACCTGCGCCCCGAAACGGCGCAGGGCATTTTTGTGAACTTCAACAATGTGATGAACACAGCGCGGCAGCAGGTGCCTTTCGGCATTGCGCAGATCGGCAAGGCCTTCCGGAATGAAGTGGTTGCGCGGCAGTTTGTGTTTCGCATGCGTGAATTCGAGCAGATGGAGATGCAATATTTTGTAGCCCCCGGCTCCGACGAGGAGTGGTACCTGCGCTGGAAGGAAGAGCGCATCGGCTGGCACAAGAGCATCGGCATCCGGGTGAAAAACCTGCGGTTCCTCGATCACCCGCAGGATAAGCTCGCACACTACGCCAAGAGCGCGGTTGACGTGCAGTACCGTTTCCCGATCGGCTGGCAGGAAGTAGAAGGCATCCACAACCGTACGGACTTCGACCTGAGTCAGCATCAGGAGTTTTCGGGCAAAAAGCTGGAGTACTTCGATCCGCAAACCAAGGAGCGCTTCGTGCCCTACGTAATCGAGACCTCCATCGGGCTGGACCGCTGCGTGCTCATGACACTCTGCGATGCCTACCGCGAAGAAGAAGTGACCGACGAAAAAGGCAAGACCGAGACCCGCACCGTGCTTAAGCTGCACCCGAAACTCGCCCCTATTACGGCCGGCGTGTTTCCGCTGATCAAGAAGCCTGAGCTAATGGAAAAGGCGCGTGCCATTCAGGCGGAGCTTTCCGAAACCTGGCGGGTTCAGTTCGACGAGAAAGGCTCCATCGGCAAGCGGTACCGCCGCCTCGACGAAGCCGGCACCCCGTACTGCATCACCGTTGATTTTGAGTCGCTCGAAGATCAGTCTGTAACCGTGCGGCACCGCGACAGCATGCAGCAGGAGCGGGTCGCCATCGACGCACTTGAGCGCTACATCCGCGATCAGATCAAAAGCTGGCAGCCGGAGTCTTAACCGGTACCAGCCCGCATCCC
>JAFIET010000046.1 GCA_020832405.1 Balneolales bacterium | reverse complement strand
TGGGTAGCCAAGTTCTGCCATGTAGCCTTGTATAGTCATTCTTCCGAGGAGGTAGGCCCTTCACCTACCGCGACAATGTCATATCGAACGCTTCTCAACTTGCGGGAGCCAACCGGAGGCACGGAGAGCGGAGCGTGACCGAAGTTGGACGAAGCATCATGTGAGATATCTCCGAAGGCGGTACGAGCCGGGCGGTCGGAAAACCTCCAGGGTTTTTAAATCCTTGGAGGTTTGAATTCTACATCCAACAAACAATCAGCGGAAATCCGGCCAATCCGGAAAATCCGCGTGCCATTATGTCGGCGGACCTCACCCCAACCCCTCTCCTGAAATTGCCACGAGGCCTTACGGGCATGGTCTTCAGGAGAGGGGCTTTTTTTTCGGGGTGGGTTGGGGGTTTCGAAGCCTTGGCTGCGGGATCCTTCGACTGCGCCTTCGCTGCGCTCAGGATAACAAGTTGCCGTCCGCTGTCTGCGGTGCCCGGTCAATCCCAAAATTCGCGCTAACCCGACGCAACCCGCGGGTTATTAGATGTTTGTTTTTGACACGGAGGCCGCCGCTTCCCGTTAGGGAAGCCATATGGGTAGAGAATTGCCATCCCCCCCCACACAATTTAGCGGAGCAGCGAAGCTGTGATGCGACCGGCGGAGCCGCCGTTGCGGGTGGTACATGTGGCCGGGTAATCTCGTAAGCCTCACACAACCCTGTAGTTTTTTCTACCCATGTGATTTCCCTATGGGAAATTTGGCATCACACGGCATTTGACGGCAAAGGGTGCACGGTACATGAAGAATTTGCGCGAACCTGGTATCGGCAAATATAAACGCACCCGACGCGCCGGGCTTGGGGAGGTGGGGTGGCTGAGGCGGTTTGCTGCAAAGCTTGGGCGCCTCCGGAGCCGGGCGGTCGAAAAAACCTCCAGGGTTTTTAAAACCTTGGAGGTTTGAATTCTACATCAACAAAAAATCCGGCCTGATCCGCTCAATCGGCGTGCCATCCGTGTGCCATCATCGCGCAAGTGTTGTCACACGTTTATCGTGTGGTTTTGCTATTTTGGGGCTGCTTCATCCTTCATCAAAAAAATCAAATCCGTTCATCAATCACCCAAATGGGGTCGGGGGCGGAAGTCCTTCACCCTGCACACGCTTTCGATGCAGCTTGCCCACACAGTCGTTTTTATTGATACCGAGGTCAGTCCGAATCAGCGGAAGGTGACGGATGCGGCTGCGCTGTTCAGTACCGGGCAGGCGTTTCACGGGGCGGACCTGCGGGCGCTGGGGCGTTTCGTGGCGGAGGCCGGTTTTCTGTGCGGGCACAACATCATCCGTCATGACCTTGGCTACCTGCAGCATGTGCGGGAAATCCGGGCTTTCGGCGAGGCGCGCCTCATCGATACGCTGCTGCTCTCTCCCCTGCTCTTCCCCGAAAAACCATATCACAGGCTGGTAAAAGACGACCGGCTTGCAGGTTCGGACGAAAACAATCCGCTGAATGACGCGCAAAAGGCACGGGATCTTTTTTATGATGAGGTTTCAGCCTTCAACCGGCTTGATGCCGTGCGGCAGCGCGTTTATGCGGGTCTGCTTTGCAATCAGCCGGGCTTTGGCGGCTTTTTCAGGCTGCTCGGGCTTGAGGCTTCCGCAAAGGATGCGGCGGAGCTAATCCCGCTTGCGTGGCAGCAGCAGCTTTGTGCGCATGCGCCGCTGACTGATTTCATCCGCAGTCAGCCGGTTGAGCTGGCTTATGCGCTGGCGCTGGCCGATACGCGCAGCAACGACTCCCTGACGCCCCGCTGGGTGCTCAAAAGTTTCCCGAAGACCGAGGCTGTTCTCGAGAAGCTCCGGAACCGGCCGTGTGCACCGGGCTGCGCATACTGCCGCCGGATGCTCGACCCCGTTCAGGGGCTGCGTCATTTTTTTGGTTATGAGGCCTACCGCAGTTTCGACGGGCAGCCGCTGCAGGAGCAGGCCGTGCAGGCGGCACTCGACGGCGACTCCTTGCTTGCGGTGTTCCCGACCGGCGGCGGCAAATCCCTCACCTTTCAGGTGCCGGCGCTGATGGCCGGCGAAAACACCCGCGGCCTCACGGTCGTGATCTCCCCGCTGCAATCGCTGATGAAAGATCAGGTCGATAACCTCATCAAAAAGGGCGTCACGCGGGCGGTGACCATCAACGGGCTGCTCGACCCGATTGAGCGGTCCGTCGCCCTGGAGCAGATCGAAAACGGTCAGGCGTGTATGCTGTACATTTCACCCGAATCGCTGCGCTCTTCCACCATCGAGCGCCTGCTCACCGGCCGCAAAATTGTGCGCTTTGTGATCGACGAAGCCCACTGTTTTTCTTCCTGGGGGCAGGATTTCCGCGTGGATTACCTCTACATCGGCAAGTTCATCCGGCGGCTGCAGCAGCTCAAGCAGCTGAGTGATCCCATCCCCGTTTCCTGCTTCACCGCAACCGCCAAGAAGCAGGTGATTGAAGACATCTGCACCTATTTCAGCACCGAATGCGGGCTTCAGCTGCGGATTTTCAAATCCTCGGTGCGGCGCATCAACCTCGCGTATGAGGCCTTCGAAACCGACGACGAAGAGCGCAAATATCAGAAAGTGCGGGAGCTGGTGAGTCAGCATCAGGAGCCGGCCATTGTGTATGTTTCCCGTACTGCGCGCACCACGAAAATTGCGGACCGGCTGAAGCACGACGGCATAGCCGCGCTGGCTTTTCACGGACAGATGGATAAGGACGAAAAAACGGCCAATCAGGATGCCTTCATGCGGGGGGAGGTGCAGGTGATGGTCGCAACCTCGGCCTTCGGCATGGGGGTTGACAAGGAGGATGTGCAGCTGGTAATCCATTTCGATATTTCGGATTCGCTCGAAAATTACGTGCAGGAAGCGGGGCGGGCGGGGCGGAATCCCGCGCTGCATGCGCGCTGTTTTATTCTGTTTAATGAGGAGGACCTGGACAAGCATTTTCTGATGCTCAATCAGACCCGGCTCAGCATTCAGGAAATCAAGCAGGTGTGGCAGGCCGTGAAGCTGGTCACCAAAAACCGGGCGACGGCTTCGCAGTCGGCCCTCGAGCTGGCGCGGAATGCCGGCTGGGACGACAGCGTGAGAGATATCGAAACTCGTGTAAAGACCGCGCTCTCGGCTTTGGAGGAATCGGGCTACCTCAGCCGGAAACACAACTCGCCGCGGGTGTACTGCAACAGCATCCTCCCCAAAACGGCGCAGGAAGCCATCGATATGGTTGAGGCCTCGGGACGCTTCACCCTAAAACAAAAGACCGATGCGGTGCGCATCCTCAAAAGTCTGTACTCGGCCAAAAGCCGCACTTCGCCCGAAGATGAGACCGCTGAGAGCCGGGTCGATTACCTCTCCGACCGCCTGGCCATCCCCGCAAAAGATGTGATTTCCATCGTGCAGCTGCTGCGCGAAATCGACGTGCTTGCCGATGCCAAAGACCTCTCGCTGCACCTGCAGCAGGGCGAGCGCGAAAACCGCTCGCTGGGCATCCTCAGCGATTTTATGGAAACCGAGCGCTTCCTGCTGGCACGTGTGAAGGAAAAACAGAAGCACGACCTCCGGGAGCTGAGTGAAGCCCTTGAGTTGGAAAGCGGCGTGAAGGGCGGCATCAAAAGAATCAAAACCCTCATTTATTACTGGTCGGTAAAAAGCCATGCGCAGCATAAATGGCAGCATGAGCGCAAAGCCGTAGCCCTGGCGCTCACGGGTCAGGCGGAGGCCTTCGCAAAAACCATGCAGAAGCGGCACGAGCTTGCGCGCTTTATGCTGCAGTTTCTTTTTGGGAAGGCGGCCCAAAATGCGGCAGCGTCCGGCGGCGATACCCCGGCTCGCAGCCATCTGCGGGCTGATTTTTCGGTGAAGGAGATGCTCGAAGCCTGGCAGCAGCACATCCGCGGGGACCTGATTGCGGAGGAAGCGCAGAGCCATGAGATTGAGGAAGCGCTGTTTTACCTCAGCCGCATCGGCGCGGTCACCATTGACGGCAGCTTCATTGTGATTTACAACCGCCTCACCCTTGAGCGGCTGGAAACCGATCAGCGAGTGCGCTACAAAAAGCAGGATTACACCCGCCTCGAGCAGCATTATCAGCAGAAAACCGAGCAGATTCACATCGTGGGGGAATACGCGAAACGACTGCTGAAGGACTACCGCGACGCCCTGGAATTTGTGAATGATTACTTCGAGCTCGACTATGAGGTTTTCCTGAGCAGGTATTTCGGCAGCAGCCGGCGGGAAATTACGCGGACCATTACGCCGGGCAAGTTCAAAAAACTGTTCGGGGCGCTTTCGCCGCGGCAGCTCAGCATTGTGAAAGAGCAGACACACCCCTATGTGGCCGTTGCTGCGGGGCCCGGCAGCGGCAAGACACGCGTGCTCGTGCACAAACTCGCCGCCCTGCTGCTCACCGAAGATGTGAAGCAGGATCAGCTGCTGATGCTCACCTTTTCGCGGGCTGCGGCGCTGGAATTCAAAATGAGGCTGCGCGAGCTGATCGGCAACGCGGCACACTTTGTGAAAATCACCACATTCCACTCCTACTGTTTTGAGCTCTCGGGCAGGCTCGGAAATCTCGAAAAAGCCGACAAAGTGATCCCCGAAACGGTCGCCAAGATCAAATCAGGCGAAATCGAACGGAGTCAGATTACCAAATCCGTGCTCGTAATTGATGAGGCGCAGGACATGGATGAAAACGAATTCGCCCTCATCAAGGCGCTGATGCAGGCTAACGAGGAGATGCGGGTTGTTGCCGTCGGGGATGACGACCAAAACATTTACGCCTTCCGCGGCTCTGACTCCCGCTACTTTGCGAAATTCTGGCATCACCGGGAGCGGACCGCGCAGTTCGAAATGACGGAAAACTACCGGAGTGCGGCCATTATCACCCGATTCGGGAACCGTTTTGTGCGCACCATCAGCCAAAGGATGAAAACGACGCCGATTCACTCCAAAGTTGATTTTTCGGGGGAGCTACACTGCACCCGCTACCGTCCGGGAAGCCGGCTCATCCTGCCCGTGAGCGAGGCCGTTTGGCAAAACGGCATCAGCGGCACTACCGCCGTGCTTACCCGCACCAACGAAGAGGCCCTGCTTCTCAACTCCCTGCTGCGCCGCAAGGGGCTGCCCTCGCGGCTGATTCAGAGCAATGAGGGCTTCAGCCTGTACAGCCTGCGGGAAATCCGCTTTTTTGTGGAAGCGCTGCAGCCCGAGGAGGGCATTTTCACCATCACCGCTGAAGAATGGGAAGAAGCCATCCGGAAAACGAAGCTGACCTTCAGCGGCAGCACACAGCTCGAAACCTGCCTGCAGGTACTCGGCAGCTTTCGGAACAGCAGCGGCAAAACACTGTACCGCAATGATTTAATTCAACATTTGAAGGAATCGCAGCTCGATGACTATCTGCAGCAGCGGGAAGGCAGCGTGCTCGTTTCGACCATGCATAAAGCCAAGGGCCGCGAGTTCGATACGGTTTATGTGCTGTTCGAACGGGCTGTGCCTTCCGATGATGAAGAGCGGCGGCTGCTTTATGTGGCCTTCACCCGGGCGCGGAAGAAGCTTTATCTGCACGTTAACTCGGATTACTTCGAAAGCCTGCTGCCTGACGGCGCGATTTTATCGGAAGATGACACCCGCTACCCCGAGCCGGACCTCCTCAGCGAACAGCTCACTCACAAAGACGTGTGGCTCGGATTTTTCCGTTCAAAGGCGGCCGCGGTTTCCCGGCTGAAAAGCGGCGATCAGCTGCGCTGCAAGGGGGAGTGCCTGCTGAATGAAAACGGGGCGGAAGTCATCCGGTTTTCAAGAAAATATCAGGAAACCATCAGACGGCATGAAGCCCGCGGATTTCAGCTGAAGCAGGCCGAAGTCGCCTTTGTGGTGTGGTGGCAGCCGCCGGACGAGGGCCTTGCTGTTGCTGCTGCTCCCGCTGCTTCTGCAAATTCTGATACTTTGGATGCATCCGAAGCTTCAAAACCAAACGGGCAACTGCTTCAGACCACTAAACAGCCTGAAATCCTGATCGTGCTGCCGCGGCTGCTTTATGTGAGGGCTGAGCAGCCATCACCCTTTACGCCAACTGCAGAATCCGGGAGTGTAAGGACGCAACACAATAAAGGGTAATCAGGCCGCATCCTGAGGCGCGCCTAACGGAAAGCTGACGCGCATGAGGGTGCCTTTGCCTTTTTCACTTTGTGCTTCAATCCTGCCGTTTAAAACCTTGACCATCTCACTGATAAGCACAAGACCGAGGCCGGAACCAGCTTCATCCTGCGTTCCTTTGTGGGAAACTTCCTTATTGAGGGTGAACAGATTTTTGAGTTGTTTCTCACTCATACCGGTTCCGAAATCCTGAATTTCAAAAATGCCCTCGTTGCCGGAAGTATAGCTTCTCAAAATGACTTCAGAATGCGGCCAGGAAAATTTAACCGCATTACTGATCAGATTTCTGAGAATTGTATCAAGCATGTTTTGATCAGCTGAGCAGTAAAATGGGGAAAGTTCATATTTCAGTATGATGCCCTTGCTTTTAGCCGGCAGCTCCCAAACAAGAGCAGCCTGCTTCATAGTATCAGCTGCATTAACTTTAACAAGGTTCAGTTTAACATGCTTAAGCTGAATCCGTGCCCAGCTCAGCAGGTTTTCAAGCAGCTTACTGTGATTTTCGGCCGAATCGCTGAGCAAGCTTAAAACTTCATCGTATTTTTGCTCATCGAGCTCATCCCGGTGTTCTTTAATAAGATCGATAAGGCCTCTTATGCCCATAAAGGGACCCCGCAAATCATGTGCAATAATGGAGAAAAAACGATCTTTTTCCTGATTAAGCACCTTGAGGTCAGCGGCCTGAATTTCAATGAGCTGCTGCTGTTTCTGAGCAGCCTCTTTTTCAGCACGCAGCTCCCGCGTCCGTTCATCAACCTTGCGAACCAGCAAACGCTCCTGCCGCTCAAACGCCCGGATGCGGTACCGGTAGAAGTTAATAAGCAGCACAACACCGAAAATTAAAGACAAAACCCGAAACCACCAGGTTTGAAAAAAGTGCGGCTCTTTTATGATCACAAGCTGCGCAAAGGCTGCAGGATCAGCTGCCGGATCGGTTGGGTCGGTGGTTGAAAGCCTGAAGGTGTAGCTTCTTGGCGGCAGGTTGGTATAGGAAACAGCCCTTCTGGTACCGGCGAGGTTCCAGTATTCGTCGTAGCCTTCGAGTTTGTACCAAAACTGTGTTGCGCGCGGAGCGTCAAAATTAATTCCGGTATAGGTGATGGTAAAATCACTTTCTCCGGGCTGCAGCACTATTTTATCCGGAAGCTCATAAACCCCGGTTGAAGTTAAAAATGAATCAATAACGGGAACCGGCTGACGCACGTTTTCCTGAATCTGAGATGTCCGGAAAAAGGCAAGGCCCGTTTGCGTGGAGAAAAACAAATCACCGTTTTCCCGAAGAACAAAGCTGTTTTGAAAACCGCCGTTACCTTCTGCATTTGCCAGGCCTTCCCTTTCTGTAAATACTGTTGGTCTGATGCGGATCATCTCGCCATCCATAAACCGGTTCACTTCTGCTTTGTTTACAAAAAAGATACCCTGATTTGTACTCATCCAAAGACGGCCGTTATAATCTTCAATTACATTGTGAAGCAGATCTCTGTGCAAGCCGTTCGCACTGCTGATGGTTCTGAATTCACCATCACGCAGGCGGCTCAGTCCGCCGCCTTCCGTAGCAAACCAAACGGTACCGGCATCATAGCGATCGGGGTAAACCCCTCTTACGCTATTGTTCCCAAGCCCGTCGGCAACGGTATAGTTACGGCAACTTCCTGTTTTCGTATTAATATAAAACACCCCTCTCCTCAGGCTTGTAAGCCAAATACCACCGCTTTCAACCGGTATAATCTGCTGTACAAATGCATGATGGAGCTCTTCCTCACAGGGAAAGTTTACAGACACACCATTTTTTAATTTTACTAAACCGTCAAATAAACCAACCCAAAGTATTCCATCATCGGTGATATGAAGCGCCCTTATTTCAAGTGTCTCTACAGGAAAACCAAGATCAAGCAGCTCAAAAAAACCGTCAGGGCCAAGCCTGCCTATTCCCCATCTGTTTAAACCTGCATAGAAGGCGCCATCAGCTCCGGTAGCAAAAGCGTAAATCTCAAAACCCGATATTAGGTCACTGAAAATTTGTATTTCTTCCGAAATCCCGCTTTCACTGACCCGATAAACTTTCGACCTGCGTGTAGATATCCAGAAGTTGCCCTCATTATCCTCATATATCCCGATTAATCTGTCATCAGTTGCAGCAGTATCCGTGCGGAGAGAGGATGCAACCGGCCTTGTAAGCCTTACAAGACCTCCTAAAAATGTTGAAAACCAGATATTCCCGTCACGGTCCAGCAAATATCTGGAAATACCGCTCTGAATGCTTTGAGAAGATATTTCAGGTATTATTTCTTCATCATTTTTAAAACTAATAGTATAGCCTTTTCGCGTAATTAAGTAATTATAACTATCAAAATCCAGAACCACAGAAGATAGCAAGCCTATTTCTAAATGATTTATATCTACATAGGTTTCACGAAAATTATTATTAATATCGAACACAGACATACCTGTTTCTGAACTAAAATAAAGCCTGTTTTCTGACACAACCTTTCCAATACCGTTAGAGGTTTTATGACGAAGATCAAAATCCAGTCTGACAAGTTCATTATCAGTTGAAACATAAAGCTTGTTTGAAACAAAAATGAACATACCATCATCAAAAGTACGCAGATGAAGCCTGTCAGGATGGTAGTTTTCAAAATTCAAAATTTCAACCTTGAATTCCGGATCCAGAACTATAATCTCTTTTAATGTGGTGAGATACAGTTTCCCGTTTCCTCCAACAACGGCCCAGGTGATATAGGAGCTGAGTGAATCACTGTTTTCAATAGAAAACTGCTCCATTTTACCCTCGGTATGGTTATAGACAAATACCCCGCTATATGTTCCAAAAACAGTAGTCTCGTTCCAGTAAACAGGTCTTACTGATATAGCGTCCGTAAAACCGTTAGAATCATCGAAATACCTGAACGTTCCGTTTTCAAGCAAAACCAGACCACCGTATTCCGGAACAATCCAGATTAGGGACGGGTCATTTTCATCCCGTTCAATCCAGGTAAACCGATTGGTAGTAAGTTCGGGGTTCGTGGTTGTGTTGTAAACGCGAAACTCAAAGCCGTCGAAGCGCACAATCCCTTCATAGGTGGTTAACCAGATAAATCCTCTGTCACATTGCGTTAGATCTACGACTGAATCAACAGGCAGACCGTCGATTACACCCCAGCTTTCAGTGAGAAAGTACGGAGAACCCTGCCCAAAGAGGTTGCCGGCACTGTTACCAAAGGCATAAACTTTGCTGTACGAAAAGTACAATAGTACAATAAAAAGGAAGAAAAGCGGCTTCAGGCAAATTTGGAAGAAGCTTAAGGTTCCGTTGTATTTAAAAATCATGAGCTGCTGTTATGTCTGCTTAGGCGGATGCTGCTTGTTCGAGACGGGAAATAAATAACTTTCTGTTTCCATACAGAAAGTAGCTAATGAATGCACAAGTACAAACAAAAATAATAAGCGACGCCATATTTCATTTTGGCACTCCCCATCAAAGTGCTTTTACGTATATTTTTTTTGAAATATGGGTATTTGTACGGTTATACAAAAAAAGGTCAGACAGGTACAATATATCTGTCTGACCAATTATCAATAAATCTACCTTAAAGTACGTACAGAATAAACGCTATTTCAACAGCGTAATCTGTTTTGTCAGTATTTCATTACCTGCCTGAAGCCGAATGATATAAATTCCGCTTGACAGCATAGAAGCGTCAAAATTTACGGTGTGTAAACCGGCACTAAGCGTGTCATTTATAAGGGTAGCAACCCTGCGGCCGAGGATATCATAAACCTGCAGATTAACCATACCGCTGTCTCTAATCTCAAAAGGTATATTGGTTGAAGGGTTGAACGGATTTGGATAAGCATTTCCGAGTACAATACGGGCCGGTAGCTGTTCTGAACCTTCACCGATGCTCACGTTGGTCACATCCCAGGTGAGTACCAAACGTGCCATATCGTAGTATTCGTCATCCCATTCATCATATTCGCTGATGATGATTACCACCGGTAAGAACCCGGTGTCGTCATAAACAAATAATTCTCTCTCGCTAACTACCCACTGCTCTTCAAAGAAATCATAGAAAGATGAGGTTCCGAAAAGAATCTGATCCTGTTCATCAAATCCCATAAAGAACCTCTCATCCGGCTGCCAGCCATCAAAGAAAAAGGAGTAGGTGTAAATAATCGCAGAGAAGTAATCCGGTGTTGGCTGATTCGCGAAAATGCGAATCATGCGGCTTTCTTCAGCCCATTCTTCACCATCCCAGAAGAGATCGATCATACTTGGCATGTTCAACTGAAGGTACATCACCGTTTCGCTGCCAATATTAAGCATATCAAGTGTACCCGTTATAAGTTCATAGAACTCAGCCGGCGAGGTCTCGAGGTAGATGGTGCGGTAATCAGGCTCTAATTCTCCGCCCCCAAAAAAGTTTGAGCTGTAGGTCTCGGTGAGGTCAGTTCCGTCGTACTCAAAAATCGATTGGCCTGCAAGCGACCAGCCGCCATTACCATCTGATTCAAATTCATCAAATTGCGTAATGTCTGTGCCGTCGTACGTGATAACAATACGAAAGATTTCCTCACCTTCTTCAGAAACCAGTACTTCGTGAATGTAGGGTACACCATTGATAAGCTCGTAAATAAAAACTTCAGAACTTTCGGGAATCCAGCCTGATTCATCATTCCAAAATGAGCTGACCGTGCCCGTAAGCTGATTACCGGAGTAGGTGTAGTTCACTTTAAAACCGTTAAGCCAAACACCAGTAAAAAAGTTACTCTGAAAAAGCTGTTCAGAAATACGGTTTTGTTCCCAGCTGAAAAGGGTCCGCTGAAAATCGGACCAATCGGGCTCACCCGGTTCATCGCTTGTGTTAAGCTGGAACGTAGCACTTTCAAGCAGGGGCTCTTCAGACATGAGTCCGGCTTGCGGACTTGCTGAAGCATTCTGAAAGCGCTCTATATGCCGCATTACACGAAGCTCCCGCATTTTCATGCGGTTTTCAAGTCTTTGCTGAACAGCTTCTTGCGGATCAGCTGAATTTCTGACCGCTTGTCTTTCCGTTTGGGCTGCAGCTTCATCCGTAAAGTGCAGCTGCATGAAGAATAGTGATACTAATAGAATAGTAAGGGTTTTCATGATATTTAAACCTCGTTTTTTATTCGTACAGTGAAGGTTAAGCCGTGGTATTTGGGATCATAATCATTTATTCACAATCTACGAAAGTATATACGAAATGTAAACTTTATGTTTAGCCGGTCAGACTTTATAATGCGCATTTTGGGCACCGACGGCCTGTATAACAAACATGGAAACGACATCCATTTTACAACTTGGCACAACTGCTTTGTACCCGCTTTTTCAGTTCATCCCACACCAATGCAGCCGGAAGTTCTGCCGCTTATTTTTTGATCGCCTTTTTCTTTTGCGCCAGAAACTGAATTCTTTTACGAAGGATCTCGAGATCGTTTGAGAGGTTTTCAAGCTCGTCAATTTCAGTTGGCTCTTTGCTGCGGTCCCGCAGGGCAAAGGCTTCGTCAGAAGCATCAGATTTGGCTTCCTCCATACTGTTCATGATTACGCCGATAAACAGATTGAGCACGACCATGGTACCGATGATCACGAACGAAACAAAATAGAACGTTGCCCAGATGCCATGTGCGATGGGTGAGATACAGCCTTCCTCCGCCGAATAGCCCCAAATGCTGTGATCGCAGCCGTAAATGTTGATGTACATGATGTCGGTCCAGTCTTCGAGCGTTACGATCCGAAACAAACTGAGCAGGCTGAGCTGCAGGTTTCCGAAATGTACAGGATCATTAACGCTGAACAGAAACACCCCCATAGTGGCGTAAATGTAAAATATGACCAGCAGTAAAATACCCACATACCCGATTGAGGGGATTGATTTCAGCAGGGCATTTACCAGCAGCTGTAGCTTGGGTATGGTTCTCACTACCCTGAAAACCCGCAGCACACGCGCAAGCCGCAGCACCGCTACCATGAACCCTTCCACATCCGGCACGAGCATCGCGGCATAACACACAAACACAATGCTGAAATCGAACACATTCCACGGATCTTTAAAATACCGCAGCGGACGGTTGCCCTCGGCAGCCATCTTCATTATAATCTCAATCAGGAAGATGAACAGCACCAGCTGATCGAGCCAAAATATAAGCGTGTAGTATTGTTTGGCGAACTCTTTGTAGGTCTGAATGCCCACGAGTACCCCGGCAAACAAAATCACCCCGAGTATGAAATTCCCGAACCAGTTGGTTTCAACAATTTGCTTACAATAGCTGGAAAACGCGCTCATGAATATCTTCAGAGTGTAGCTGAGGCTTTTGGAATGAATAGATGGGCTTACTTTACTTCAGTGCACAGGTGCATATTTTTTTTCCGGACGGGCAAAAATAGGAAGTACTGAGGGATTTTCCGCATTTTGATGCCCCGATTCCTGCTTTATTATGGCTGATAGCAGCTTTGCTCAGCCGGTCGTTTCGGGTTGTAAGCCTGAGAGCCAAGCTGTTATATTGCCGCCTCTAATGTAATGCTCACCTATTTTATTATGGCCAAAGCCAAAACATCGTACGAATGCCGGGATTGCGGCTACACAACGAGCCGCTGGCTGGGCAACTGCCCGACCTGCAAAAGCTGGAATTCTTTTGAGGAGGTCATCAAGCCCGCCGAAACTGCGGCCTCGAAAAACCACCGCGCCCGGCTGATGCCCGCTGTGCAACCCGAGGGCAGCACCAAAGCCCGGCTGCTCGACGAAATCGATACCGAGGAAGCCGGCCGCACCACTACCGGCATGGCCGAGTTCGACCGCGTACTCGGCGGCGGACTCGTTAACGGCTCGTTCATCCTTATCGGGGGCGATCCCGGGGTCGGGAAATCGACCCTCGCGCTGCAGCTCGCCGGCAAACGGCCCGATCTCAGCATCCTGTACTGCTCGGGCGAGGAATCCGCCGGGCAAATTCGTCAGCGGGCAACGCGCATGAAGCTGCACGCGCCCAAACTGCACCTCTACACCGAAACCGACATTACCCTGATTCAGCAGCAGGCCGAGCTGCTCAAGCCGGATATCCTGATTGTTGATTCTATACAAACGGCCTTCCGGCCCGAAATTTCGAGCATGCCCGGCAGCGTGGCACAGGTGCGCGAATGCGCCGGCCTGCTGATGCGCCTCGCCAAGCTCACCGGCCTCACCACTATGGTGATCGGGCACGTTACCAAAGAAGGCGACCTCGCCGGTCCGCGGGTTTTGGAACACATGGTAGATGTGGTGCTGCAGTTTGAAGGCGACAAGCAGCTGAACTACCGCCTGCTGCGGACCCTCAAAAACCGTTTCGGGCGCACGCAGGAAGTCGGCGTTTTCGAGATGCGCGAAAGCGGCCTGCGGGATGTGGCCAACCCTTCGGAGCTTTTCCTCTCGGGCTTTACCGAGGGCATCAGCGGGAATGCGGCCGCCTGCATTCTGGAGGGGAATCGGGCCATTATCCTTGAGGTGCAGGCGCTGGTAACGCCGGCCTCTTACGGCACGCCGCAGCGCACCGCCTCGGGCTACGATCAGCGCAGGCTGCAGCTGCTGCTGGCTGTGCTGGAAAAACGGCTGGGCTACCGCTTTGGCGACAAAGATGTGTTCCTGAACGTGGCCGGCGGCATCCGGCTGCAGGATACCGCCTCCGACCTCGCCCTGGTTTCGGCCCTGGTTTCGAGCTACCTCGACCGGCCCGTGCCCGAAAAAACGCTCCTCATCGGTGAAGTGGGTCTGGGTGCGGAAATCCGGCAGGTGAGCGGGCTCGAAACGCGCATCAGGGAGGCGGCGAAATCGGGCTTCAAGACCATCTTCGCCCCTGGCACGTCCTCAGACGCGCTACCCGCCTTCAAAAACACGAAACTCCACTTTGTGGGTCAGCTGCATCAGGTCAATCAGCGGCTGTTCGGGCCAGGCGGCTAAGAGGGAGTTCACACCTTCAAAAAAACAGCCACCCGGCAGGCCGTACGTTCGCGGATTTTTTTGGGGGAACTCCGTGCACATCACGGTCTTTCGTGCCAAATTTTGACACCCCAAATCGGCGGAGAACGCCTTGCTTTTTTGTCCGGCGCACCCAAGCCAGCCCAAACAAAAAGCCCGGATTTGCGCTTAGGGCCGGATCAGCTCTTTACACCTTGCTTCTGCTGCATTCCCGATCCCGATCAGCACCAGCCAAGCTGCACGCCGTCAGGAAGTACCAAACCGGAGTTTTTGTGCCAAATTACCGTGCTGCCATTGTAGTTTCAGCAAAAAAAGCACGGGGCATTGCGCCGATTTGGGATATCAGCGGCCGGCACGAAAGACCTTGATGTGCACGGAGTTCTACCCCAAAAAAACAAAGAGCGGATATGCCCGTGAGGCCGGTAGCAGGCTGAAGCGATAATTTTGGGGAATCAAAAATCCAGCAGCTGCCGGATTTTTGCATCGAGGCGTTTGGTGGGCAGGTAGCCCTGCTCGAGGTTGCGGTTGAGGGGTACGGGGGTGTTCAGCGAGGAGCAGCGGATGAGGGGGGCGTCGAGGAATTCGAAGCAGTGCTCGCTGAGCTGAGCCGCGACCTCCGCCATGGGGCCAAGCACCGCGGTCGCTTCTTCGAGCAGCAGCACGCGGCTTGTTTTGGCTACGCTCGCTTTCACGGTTTCGATATCAAGCGGCACAAGGGTGCGCAAATCTACGATTTCGGCCTCGATGCCTTCTTCCTTCGAAAGCTTCGCAGCCCGCTCAAGCGCCCAGTGCACGCCCATGCCATAGGTCACGATAGTGAAATCGGTACCCTGCCGCACCACCTTTGCTTTGCCCAGCTGCTCGTATTTTGGTACGGCACTGACTTCGCCTTTGAGGCTGCGGTAGAGGACTTTGTGCTCGAAAAAGAGCACCGGGTTGGGGTCCATTACGGCGCTGTAGAGCAGGTTGTGGGCATCCTCAACGGATGAAGGCACCACAATTTTGAGGCCGGGATGCTGCATGAACCAGGGCTCCGGACTCTGCGAGTGAAACGGGCCCGCGCTCACGCCCGCGCCGTGCGGCATGCGGATGGTGATGTTGAGCGGGGGCGTCCAGCGGTAGTGCGACTTGCCGACATTGTTCACAATCTGATTGAAGGCGCAGGTGATGAAATCACTGAACTGCATTTCCACGATGGGTTTGAAGCCGCTGAGAGTGAGGCCGATGGCAGCGCCAACGATGCCGGACTCAATAATGGGCGTATTTCGGATGCGGTCGCGGCCGAATTTCTCCAGGAAACCCTGCGTCACTTTAAACGCACCGCCGTACTCGGCGATGTCCTGACCCATAATCAGGGTGCTTTCATCGTGGGTGAGCACGTACTCGAGGCTGTCTTTCACCGCATCAATAAAGCG
Source organism: Balneolales bacterium (assembly GCA_020832405.1). Lineage (GTDB taxonomy): Bacteria > Bacteroidota > Rhodothermia > Balneolales > Cyclonatronaceae > Cyclonatronum. Next base: position 14,983 of record JAFIET010000046.1, on the reverse strand, counting down.
AATTTCGCGCTTTTCGCCATCCTGCTGCTGTCCGTTCGACGGCAGCACCGGCTCCGACACCGAAAAAACGGAGGAGGTTTCGGTATCCTCATCAAATTCAGGCTCGGGGGCATCGAGGGCGCGGTTTAGCTCGTCGAGAAACAGAGCATCGGCTTCGGCCTTCAGGCGCTCAAAATCGTCATCATTCATAAGCCCCTGTTCTCTGAGCAGGTTTTCAAACTGCAGGATGGGATCTTTTGCCGCCCATTCTTCCATCAGCGCTTTCGGAACGTAGGCTGTACCGGAAGCTTCCTCATGACCGCGCATGCGGAAAGTCATGGCTTCAATCAGAATCGGTTTTTGCTCCGCGATCGCGTAAGCGCGTGCCTGAGCAATGGCCTCGATAACTTCCGGCAGGCTGTTGCCGTCAATCACCCGGCTTTCCATGCCGTAGCCTGCGGCACGGTCTGAAATTTTGGAGCAGCGGTACTGCTCGCGGGTAGGCGTTGAGAGCGCATAGCCATTGTTTTCAATCAGGAAGATAACGGGCAGATCCCACACAGCGGCGAGGTTGAGGGCTTCGTGGAAATCGCCTTCACTTGTGGAGCCTTCTCCGCAAAATGCGAGGGCAACCCGCTGCTCCTGCTTCAGCTTGGCAGCAAGCGCGAAGCCGTCGGCTACGGGCAGCATGGCTGCAAGATGGCTGATCATGCCGCAGATATTGTACTCCGGCAGCCCGAAATGAAACGAGCGGTCCCGCCCGTTCGTGAAGCCGTCTTTCCGGCCCAAAAGCTGACAAAACAAATTGTAGAGGGGCACTTTACGGGTTGTGAACACACCGAGATTCCGGTGCATGCTCATGATCACATCCTCAGTGCTTAGCGCGGTCGCTACCCCTACGGGAATCGCTTCCTGACCCATACCTGAGAACCACTTGGAAATCCTGTTTTGCCGCAATAAACGCAGCATTTTCTCTTCAATACGGCGCGGAAGCACGAGATTCTGATAATGCGTTACAGCCGAATCAGCCTCGAGCGAAAAAAATTTATAGGCTTGCATTCAAATTGGATAGAAAAGTTTGTATTTTTAATATTCTGTATCGAAAGGACTTTGGCATCTCACAAAGATAGCATTCCTGAAGCGCAGAATGATACCCGTCGGGTATCAAAACCAAAAAACTTTTTATGGAAGATACTTCATAACTGATACCATCAAAAACACTCAATACAAGGAAACCAAGGTAAATTGACCAACTTTGTTTCTCAGGCCCCCGCGCAGGCCACGCTTTATCTTATGTACCCCATTCCTCAGTTTGGGGAGGTTGTTTCAGAAACGACCGCAATGCGCAACACGGGTAGCGACCTTTTTTCACCAGCATGTAGCAGAACCGGTTCGGTTAAGGCTAAGGGTGTCAAAACGGTTGCTTTTTCTGTTTATACAGGACCTGCTAATACGCAAGGCTGTAATTTGCCAACAACCAAAATGAAGAGAGGATAAACCATGCACATGCAAGCATTAGGACGCCAGATACTGGTCGAGTACTACGACTGCAACAGCGAAATTATAAACGACGTGTCTCAGATTGAGTCCATTTTACTCGAAGCTACCCGCCGCTCGCAGGCCAGTATCATTTCTCACAATTTTCACAAGTTTAGTCCGCACGGGGTAAGTGGTACCGTAGTAATTGCAGAATCGCATGTTGCAATCCATACCTGGCCGGAATACGGGTACGCTGCTGTTGATATTTTTACCTGCGGCGAAACCATTGATCCCTGGATTATTCAGGAGCACATCAAAGAGCGCTTCGAATCCAAAAACGTTTCCAGCATGGAGATGAAACGCGGTTTGTTTAAGGTTGAAGAAGGCGAAGAGCTGCTTTTCAAACCCAAAGACAGCGACAAATACAGTTCCGTTAACTAATTCATCCCTCCTTAAAGCGAAGCACCCTCTGCATTCACAGGTGTTTCGGTTAACTGACCACCCGATTATTTTACAGCCTTATGATGGTTCAAAATCCGAATATTTTTTCACTTGTTAAGGGCGCTGCCGAAGGCAACACCACCCTTAACGCTTTCGACCTTGCCCTGCTTAATGCCGGGGTTGGCGATACCAACCTCGTGCGCATGAGCAGCATCATTCCGCCAAACTGCGAGCTTGTGGATAACATCGTGCTGCCTAAAGGCGCCCTTATCCCCATCGCTTATGCAGCCATCAATTCCACCAATCCCGGTGAAATCATTTCCGCCGCCATAGGCGTGGGCCTGCCCGAAAACGAAGGCGAACCCGGCCTCATCATGGAATTTGAAGACACAGCCCCCCTCTCCGAAGTGGAAGCCATTGTGCGCCAGATGGTTGTCGACGGCTACGCCTACCGCAACCGCAAGTACCGCGAAATCCTTACGCTCGGCATCGAGCACAAGGTTGAAAAAGCCGGCGCTGTTTTCGCTGCGGCCGTACTCTGGTACAAATAAGAATTTCAAGTACTAAACCAGGCCGACCCAGTCTGAAAAGGCGGGTCGGCTTTTTTTTAGCCCGAACCTCCCTGCCTGCTCAGGAACCCCATAAACCCGATTTTTATCCCGATATCATGCCCATTCAGTATAACGAGTTTTACAACGAACAAACCGGCCTCACCGTAGGTGTTAAGAAACAGCTCTTCCACGAAGTAACCCCTTACCAAACCGTTGAGGTGTTCGAAACCGACACCTGGGGTAACCTCATGACCATCGACGGCATGGTTATGCTCAGCGAAAAAGACGAATTCGTGTATCACGAAATGATGGCGCACATGCCGCTGCTCACGCACCCGAACCCCGAAACCGTGCTCATTATCGGCGGCGGCGACGGCGGCACGGCCCGCGAGGTGCTCAAGCACCCCGGCGTAAAGCACGTTGATATGGTCGAAATCGACGAAGCCGTTGTGCGCGCAAGCAAGCTGCACATGCCCGGCGTAGGCGATTTCGATAACCCGAAACTGCACGTGAAATACGAAAACGGCCTCACCTTTGTGGACGGCCCAAAAGAGGTGTACGATGTGATCATCATTGACGGAAGCGACCCGGTTGGGCCGGCAGTTGACCTCTTCAAGCGCGATTTCTACGAAAAATGCCACGTATGCCTCAAGGCCGACGGCGTGCTCGTAAGTCAGACCGAAAGCCCCTTCGTAGAGCACTATCACGACAGCATCCGCAGCGTGCAGCGCGCCATCGACAGCCTGTTCCCGATTGCGAAACTCTTCCTCACCTGGATCCCGCTGTACCCGACCGGCATGTGGTCGATGTCCATCGCAAGCAAGCAGCGCGACCCGCTTTCAGCAGAAGTGCTCGAAAATATTGATGCGCGCATCGCTCCCTTCGCAGATTCGCTCAAATACTACAACAAAGACGTGCACGCAGCAGCCTATGCCCTGCCCGGCTTTGTAAAACAAATGCTCGAAGCAGAATAAAGCGGGCATCCGTCGTTTTCAGGGGAAGCCGTGTTCCGACACAGCTTCCCTTTTTTTGTTTATTATAGGGTGAAGCCCCCCCAACCCTCACAAGCCGCCGGTATCTTACACGGCTGACCCCCTGAGTAAATCTGAGCAACAATAATGTTTTGCTTTTTATAAATTGCAGTGAATTAAATAATCAGAACTTATGGCAAACACATTTAAAGAAATAGAATCTTCAGCACTCAAGCTTGGCGAAAAACAACGAGCCCGGTTAGCAAGCCGGCTCATTGACAGCCTTGAAAGCCTGAAAAAACAAGACGCCGAAAAAACCTGGTTAGAAGAAATCGAACACCGTAATGATGCATTGGAGGCAGGTAATCATCCTTTAATCCCTGCTGAAGAAGTCTTTCGAAGTGCACGAAAACGATTTTCATAAATGCAGGCAAGGTTTCTTTCCATAGCCCAAAAAGAGCTTTTGGACAGCATGGCCTATTATGAACAAATGGACCCCGGTCTGGGGATTAAGTTCATGGAAGAAGTCGAAGAAACCGTGGCCTTTATTATGCAGTATCCGCAATCGGGAATGCTGCTGAATGCTTATGCACGCCGGGTCTTATTAAACAGATTCCCATTTGGGGTTGTGTACAGGTTGAGGGGTAGTGAGCTTGTTATTCTGTCGGTTATGCATCTTAAACGTGAACCAAATTTTTGGATAAAACGAACGTAGGCAGTGCCCTTAACAAGCGTTTCGAACTGTTGGCAGCTCTTTGTATTATGTTCATCGTAGCTGATCCTTCTTTTCGCAAATTTCCCAAAAACTCCCGTGCAGAAGCAGTTTAAACGTCAGGCCGGTCCATGTCCCCACCTCCGCTGAGTAAACCCCGAAACATCTGCAAGGCCCGATTCATCCGGGTGCTGGTGTTGCTTCAGCTGGGTCTGTTTTTTTGGGGGTATCGGTGGATGGATAACGCCCCTGCCCCTTCAGCGGTCCTTGCTGCGGTACCGGCCGCTGCGGCTTCATCCGGCTCCGGAGCAGTCGTACCGGACTCCCTTCGCCCTCATCCGCTTCAGCTGCAGTTTGACGGCCGCCGGACCCCGCTACCCGACAGCCTCAGCCGGGTTACCCTGCCCCACCCAATCCCCGATGCCGAAACCCTGTTCCGGCTCCCTCTCGTGCAGCAGGCCGTGCGCTACGCCACAACCCTCGCCGGCGCGGAGGGCTACCTCGCCGCTGCCATCGACTCCCTACGGCTTCCCGCACAGCCCGGCGAACCGCTGGTCCTGCTCGGCAGCCGCGGTTGCGCCCACACGCTGGCTTCCACCCGCATCACCCTAACAAACACACCCGGCGACTGGAGCGATGAGCAGCTCCGGGAATTTGAGTCTGCGATGCTGGGAATTTCCGGAAGTTTCCTCCGTACCGGCAGAAGGTACAGGGCTGATCTGGCCGAGCGGGAAATCGGGGCCGTTTTGCGTTTTTGGGAGCGCGAAGGGCATTTGTTTGCACAGGTGAGGCCGGAACTAAGGCTGCACGAGTGCGCTATCAGCCTCGACCTCGCCACCGATCCCGGCCCGCTGGTAAGGGCAGATGAGCTGCGGTTTTCGGGTGTGAGCCGCAACAATCCGGATTTTCTCGCGCGGGTTAGCGGCATCCGTGAAGGCAGTATTCTTGACGCCTCCGCCCTGCGCAACGCCCGCCTCAGCCTCGAAAATACCGGCCTGCTCTCCTCGGTTGAAGACCTGCTTATCCTGCAGGAAACCGGCACCGGACGCTTCATCCTTGAAATTGTCGTTCAGGAGCGGCGCACCAACGCCATCGATCTGCTGTTCGGCTACGTGCCCGATCCGGGCGGCGGCGGCACCGTTGTGGGTTCCGGTGACCTCGTGCTGCGGAATGTGTTCCTGCCCGGCAGCCGGCTCGACCTTCAGTTTGAGCGGCTGCAGCAGTTTGTTACGCGCCTCGATATGGGCTATGAATCGCGCTTTATCGGCAGTTCGCCTTTCGGGGCGGGCGCGCGCTTTCGTTTTGAGCAGCAGGACACCCTCTATCAGGTGCGTAACCTGCAGCTCAGCGGCCGTTACCGCCTCAGCAGCACCACCGATCTGATTGCCGGACTGCGGCAGGAGGTGAGCGTAAGCGGCGCCCTGCCCGTGCAGCAGCAGCGCGTACTCGACGCTACGAGCCTGTTTACCGGCTTCGGCATCGAATTCCGCGATACCGACCGGCTTCGGAACCCGACCCGCGGTGCCACCTTTTTCCTGCTTGCAGAAACCGGCGTGAAGCGCCTCACCGATGCCAACCGGGAGCTTTTTACCGAGCGAAGCCGCCTGAATCAGCAGGAAGTGCATTTTCGGGCGCAGGCCTACCTCAGCCCGTTTCGCCGGCAGGTCGTTGCCCCGTCCCTGCACGGTTTTCTGAGCCTTTCGCCGGAATACACCGAAAGCGACCTGAACCGCTTTGGCGGCGCCCGCAACCTGCGCGGCTACCGGGAAGAGCAGTTTCAGGCCTCCCGCATGCTCTGGAGCGATGCCGAGTACCGCTATCTGCTCGATGAGGATTCCTACGCCTTCGTGTTCGGCGCGCTTGGCTGGTACGAACGGCCCGTGCTCATTTTTGAAGGAAGGCCGGCTTTAGGGGATGAACCGGCGCGGGCCTCGGGCGCACAGCGGGAATGGCTGCGCAGCTGGGGCTTTGGGTTCGCGGTCGGTACGCCGCTGGGCACCATGCAGTTCAGCTACGCGCTGGGTCGGGGCGACACCTTCGGAAACGGCAAAGTGCACGTAGGGCTTCGGGCCGATATCTGAAGCCTCCCTCCTTTAAATAAGCCTTATCCGGGTTTATCAGACGGGCTGCTGCTGCTCTTATTTCAGCCGGAAGCGGAGGTAGCGGATGGTCCGGCCGTCTTCCAGATGCATGTTTTCGTAGTAGGTACGGATTTTGAGCAGCTCCGGAATTTCGGGCAGGGCGTACACATCATCAATCCGTTCGAGCAGCTCATGCCCTTCTTCGGCGATGGTTTCAAGGGTGAAGGCGAATAGCTCCGGGGAGTCAGTTTTGAGGTGAATCTGCCCGCCGGGTTTGAGCACCTGCCGGTACAGCTCCAGAAAGCGGGGATGGGTGAGGCGGCGGGTCCGGCGGCGGTTGCTCAGAAACGGATCGGGAAAGGTGATCCAGATTTCGTCAATTTCGCCGGGACCAAAAAAGCCGTTCAGTAAATTGATTTGTCCGCGGATGAACTGCACATTCCCCAGCCCTTCTTCCAGAGCTTTTCCTGCGCCAATCCAAAGCCGCTCGCCCTTGATGTCGATGCCGATAAAATTGTGCTCCGGGTTCCGTTCTGCGAGGGTAAGGGCGTAGTCGCCTTTGCCGCAGGCAAGCTCAAGCGTAACCGGCTGATCGTTTCCAAACGCCTCAGCTGCCCACCTGCCCCGCCTTTCAGCTTTGATTCCCGGCCGCAAGTGCGATAAATCGGTCACATTGTCAAATTTCTGAACTTCTTTGTAGCGCTTCAGCTTGGTCTTCGGCATTGCTAATAAGGCGTTTTTGTGATTAAATAGTTTTTTGGTGATGTGAGATCCGGGCGGTAAATAAGGAAGCAGCGTATCAGGCCTGCAGCAGTTCCTGCTTCATTTTGGCTTCGAGGCTTTCGAAAGATTCGGACTTCTCCGCCCACTGTTCCGTGATGGCATCGAGTTTCTGAACAAGGTCGGCGTGTTCTTTAATGGCTTTTCCCGCTTCCTCACTCTGATAAAATCCGGGGTCGGCCAGCTGTTCGTCGAGTGTGGCTTTGCGGCTTTCAAGTTTGGCCATCTGCGATTCGAGGGTTTCGATTTCCTTTTTCAGCTTCCCGGTTTCGGCACTGTAACGCTTGCGGATTTCCGCTTCGAGCCTTTTTTGTTCTTTCGATTTCGGTCCGCTTCTTCGCAGATCATCCTCACTCATGCCGTTTCCGGATGCTGACTGCACCGGTGCGGCCTTGCCCGGCATGGGCGTTGCCGCAGTAGTTTTAGGGGATGAGGCGGATTTTTGCTCTTCCATCTGTTTGCCGCGTTTCCACTCGTAGTAGTCGTAGCCGCCGTCGTATTCGGCCACGCGCCCGCCCTCAACGCGCCAGATTTTGGTTGCAAACCGGCTCAGAAAATAGCGGTCGTGACTCACGGCAAGTATGGTGCCCTTGTATTCCTCCAGGGCCTGAATCAGCACTTCTTTGGACGAAATATCGAGGTGATTGGTCGGCTCATCGAGGATGAGCACGTTGGCGGGCTGCAGCAGGGTTTTGGCCAGCGCAACGCGGCCGCGTTCCCCGCCGCTTAGCACGGATATGGGCTTGAAGACATCATCCCCCGAAAACAAAAAGCTCCCGAGAATGGAGCGGATGCGGGAGCGAACCTCTGAAGTGCGGGCTTCTGATTCCATCTCTTCGAGAATGCTGCGGTTCGATTCGAGCACGTCGGCAAGGTGCTGCGCGAAGAAGGTCATGAGCACATTGTGGCCTTCGGCACGGGTTCCTTCGAAAGGCTCCTGCCCGTACAGAATGCGCGCGAGCGTTGATTTTCCGGCACCGTTAGGACCAATGAGCGCGATTTTGTCGCCGCGCTCGATATGCAGCTGCTGACCCTCGGTAAACACTGTGATTTTACCGTCACCCTCGGGTTTAGGATAGCTTTTGATGAGATTGGTGAGCTCCATTACCACCTTGCCGGACTGCGGCGGATCGGGGAAACGGAACTGCATGCGCTTTTGCGGGTTATCGGGCTCTTCGATGCGCACTACTTTCTCGAGTGCTTTTACGCGGCTCTGCACCTGCCGGGCTTTGGTTGCCTTGTAGCGGAAACGCTCGATAAAGCGCTCGGTTTCCTCAATTTCGCGCTGCTGCGCCTCGAACTCGCGCTGCTGCTGCTGCACCTGCTCCTCGCGCTGCACCTCGAATTTGTCGTAGTTACCCGTGTAGGTAAAAATCTTGCGGTTGCGCAGTTCAGCAATCTGCGTAACCATGCGGTTGAGGAAATAACGGTCGTGACTCACAATTACGACGGCGCCGTCGTAGGTTTTCAGGTACTGCTCGAGCCACTCGATGGAATCGATATCGAGGTGGTTGGTGGGTTCATCGAGCATGAGGACATCAGGTCGCTGCAGCAGTAGTTTGGCGAGCACCGCGCGCATCCGCCAGCCCCCGCTGAACCGCTCAAGCGGCTGCGAAAGCTCATCGGTTTTAAAGCCCAGGCCCTCGAGCACTTCTTCGGTGCGCGATTCGGCCCGGTCGCCTTCCAGAATGGCAAAACGATTGTTGAGCCGCTCCATTTCATTGAGCAGATCGGTATAGCGATCGCTCTCATAATCGGTCGATTCACTGATATCGATGCCGATTTCTTCGAGGCGTTTTTCGATATATTTCACCTCGGCAAAAGCCTGCAGGGCGAAATCGCGGACAGACTGCTCGAGACTGATTTCAAGGGTATCCTGCTCCAGAAACCCGATTTTACAGCCGCTTTGGAGGGTTAGCGAACCTTCCTCCGGCTGATACCGACCGGCAATAAGGCGCAGCAGGGTCGTTTTACCGGCCCCGTTCGGCCCTACCAGCCCGATGCGGTCTCCTCTTGATGCCTGAAAATTTAGTCCTGAAAAGATGCAGAAATTAGATATAAAAAGCGTTATATTAGAGATTGTCAACATTTAGCAATAACCAAATCAAAATTTAATCGACTCAATACGTACATGATCGGAGTAAAAGTCAAAGATAACGAAAGTGTTGATCGCGCGATCAACCGTTTTAAGAAACTTATCACACGTTCCCGGATTTTGATGGAATATAAGGAGCGTCAGCAATTTACCAAGCCTTCTGAGGCGAAGCGTGAAGCACTCAAGAAAAGTGTTCGCGAAGAGCGCCGCCGTCAGCGTTATAACTACTGATTGATTGATCATCGACCGCTTTTGTCCGGTTTTGTATTTTCCTTTGGTTTTCATCACCTCAAAGGACAGATGAACTCTCAAAGCTGCGCATGTTAGTACTTGCCCAATTTTAAACCGCCCCTTAAAGGCGGTTTTTTTTTGCGCTGAAATCAGGGGGCGGCAGACGGCTATTCCATTTCATTGACTCCCGGCTTTTAAACTTCAATACCCGTTAAAGCCAGGTATCTTAGGGATAATCAAGGCACTGATTAAAGACCATTTATTTGAAATGTATCTAAATCAAAGCCTATCTTACATAATAGCGCAGGATAAACACTTTTTTTCTGCGATTAGGTATCATGTTATTGGTATGTATATCACTATATCCACTTATAAGTCTGGCAACTCCCGCCTCAGATTGTTGATTCGTTATTCTACCGTTTCAAATTTCCCGCACATTTTACCAAGCCTCTAAAACTACACAACTTCTGATGTCAATAGAACAAAAGAAATTAATACTTATCAACCGGATAAGAACTCTTGAAGACGAGCTTATCATAGACAAAATTACAGACTTCATTGAGCCTGCCGGCTCTGAGCTTCCCGAAGCGATTTTGCAGCTATTAAAAATAGCAGATGCAGAGCCAGAGGAAAATCTTTTGCCTCACACGAGTATTACGGATCTTTTAAATCCAAAATGAAACCCATTTTTTGGACTGATACTGCTATACAGTCGCTACATGCAACATCAGACTTCATTCTGAAAACTTGGGGCACTAAGATAAACAATGATTTTCTCGAACTCTTAGAACTCAGAATATCCCAGCTCCAAAAAAATACCGAACTTGCTCCTCCATTTGCAAACAAGAGGTTCAGAAAACTAATAATTCACAAGACCCAGACAAACTTTTAGGAAAGCTCACAGGTTCCGAAAGTTAAAGTTTTAATTACCCTGATTTCAGTTTAAAAGGAAACTCACAGGTTTCAGGAACGCTTCACAAGCCGGTCAAGCTGCGCCATATTCCCCGAAACCGTGCGCCACTCGGCAAGGCTTACGAAGTACAAAATGCGGCTCAGTCGTTTTCCGGGATTGATGAGCCGCTGCGCCAAAGCAGCAATTTGGTGATCCCGCTGAGCGGTTAAAGCCGGACGGGAGGCCGCTTTGGCATATTCCCCCGCAAATTTCCACGCGCCTTCCCGGGCTGTGTTGATGCTGAAGTTAACCAGCATCTCATCCCTTCCGCGTGCAAAGCGGATCAGCAGCCGGAATACCGGTGAAATCCGGCCGATATTTTCTTTCACGCCATCCGTGAGTTCGGCCAGTACAGCATTAATTTTGTTGAAATCCCCGCGCAGCGGTTCCAGCGGTTTGCCCTCCATGGTTTCAACCGCAGCAATACCCAAATCCAGATTGATGTGCGTGTTTATGCCCAGCAGCAGATGCTGAAGCACGACCATGCGGCTTTCTTCAGCGGCCCCGAAGGCGAGTTTCCAGCTCAGGGTAGGCTCCTCTCCCCGCTCATATTGTTCCCAGGCGTCAATGAATCGCTTCGCAAAAATGACGTCGAGCCGCTCCATGCGCGGGTTGTCCTCAAACTCACCCCGGTCAATCCCCTGCTTCACACGTACCGTAACCTGCCGGTAAAGGATTGCAAAATAACCCAGGCGGTTTTGCTGTCGGTGGCAGGCCTCCACAATCTGATCGAGTTTTTGGATAACGTCATCAATTGTATGAAGCCACCCGCCCTGTGGCTCACCCGGTATGTTAATTCCTCTCAAAATGCTCCCGTATTTACCGATACCTTGTGGCTGCCTGCAAGGTCGATACCCTTAGCCTCAAGCCGGGCTTCCAGCTTCCAGCGGATTTCAACCCTGCGGTTGCTGAGCATATTGGCTGCCGAAACAATGTTTTGCAGCATATCACTTGCAGCTGAATCAGCGCGGTTCGAATCCGGTATGGGGAGCTCGAATTGATAGCTCTCCTTAAAGCCGGCCGGGTAATCCCGGGCTTCTTCTACCACTACCTCTTTTCGGAAAACCTCCTGACTGCGTGATTCACTTTTGCCGTCTTTATCGCGGCGGCGTTCGTGCCGGGTGCCAATCAGAGTCACAATCAGCCGCTTCCCCGAAACCGCTTTTTTGGCATGAAGCTCAAAGCTGCCTCTGATCACATCCCCCGGAGAAAAAGTGGTGACCGGCAGCGAAATTTTGATGGTTCCCCTCAGAAACCGAAGTAAGAAATAGAGTCCCGTTCCGCCTGCTATGAGTGCAAAAACAGAAATCACAAGAATAAGCACCGTACTGTCTTCCATTTCGAAAAAAATTATGTTCAGTTGGATGATATTTTGCCCTAAATGAGAATAAAGCTATTTACGCAATCATCCAAAACACATGGTTTGCAATGGCTTAGCTTAAATCCCAATACCTGAAAGAAAAAAGGCACCCGGTACAGTAACCGGGTGCCTTTTTCCGACAGCGGATTCAGAGACCGTTCTGCTCAGTCGGTGAGCTCAAACCCCTGATGCAGGCCTTTTTCGATGGCCGGCACACCGTAGCGCATCCACACAGGCATGGGGGCATCCATCAGGTAGTGGTCAAAGAACTGCTGCATGCGGCGCGAGAGGTCTTTGCGGTTTACGCGTTCGCGCAGGTTGTGCGCCTCGCCGTTGTAGTTGAGCATCCAAACCGGTTGCTGCAGCCGTTTTAGCGCGGTGAAGAATTCAATGCCCTGATACCAGGGCACGGCGCCGTCTTCGTCGTTGTGCATCATCAGCAGGGGTGTGCGCACGCGGTCGGCGAAGAAAATCGGGGAGTTTTCGATGTAGTAGGTCGGTTTCTCCCAAAGCGTGCCGCCGATGCGGCTTTGGGTCTGCTCGTACTGAAACTGCCGGTTAAGGCCGCTCGCCCAGCGGATGCCGCCGTAAGCGCTGATCATGTTGGAAACCGGCGCCCCTGCCATGGCCGCCGCGAACATGTTGGTACGGGTGATGATGTGCGCGATCTGATAGCCACCCCAACTCTGACCCTGCAGGCCGATGCGGTCTGCATCAACAAAGCCGCGGTCGAGCAGGTGAAGGGTCATGCCTATGACCGCATTTTCGGCGCTGCGGCCGGGGTTGCCGATGGTGTACACGATATCGGGCATGGCCACGATGTAGCCGCGGCTGGTGTAAAATGCCGGCGTTATGGTTGAGGCCGATGGCGCCGGCGGCCGGTACCAGTGCAGGCGGTTGCTTGTGCGCTCGTAGAAGTACACAATCATCGGGTATTCTTTGTTCGGGTCGAAGTTTTCAGGGGTGTAGAGCAGACCTTCGAGACGCTCGCCGTCCAGACTTGTGAAATGAAACAGCTCCACATCTCCCCACAGGTACTGATCCTGCTGCGGATTGGCGTGCGTTACTCGCTCGAAATTCCGGAAGCGGCGGTCGGTGAGGTACACATCCTGATACTGCCGGAAAGTGCTTTTGCGGACCATCCAGCGTTCGGCATCGGCGGCTTTCACAGGGGTGAAGGTGCGGAAGTCGCCCCGCCAGAGCTGCTGCGGGGCACGCTCGCGAAGGTCGGCGGTGTAAAAGCCGGATGATTTATCCGCATCAAAAAAGGCTGAGAGGAAAAGCTGATCGGAGGGCAGGTGCCGCGCTTCGCGGTCTTCCTGAAAGCTGCGTAGCGTGACCTCGTTTTCGCGGCCGTAGCCGGCGGTCAGCCGGTGTCCGCTGCCTTCCAGCGTCGGGTCGAACACCCAGAGGTCGAAGCGGTCGCGGATAATGACGCGCGCGTCGCCTTCGGTCCAGCCTTCCACCCCGTAGGGATTCGGATCTGAGGGCGCATCGTGCATCTCGTTGAAGAAGGCCACATCAAGGTGACCCGTGAGGTTCACGCTTAGGCCGGTTTCGATTTCGTGCGCGTACCAGTTTTGGTCGGCGTAGTCGTACCAGAGGAAAAAGCGGCCGTCAGGCGAAGTTTGGCTTGCTGCCTTCACCCGCTCGGCAAACAGGCTGCGCTCGCCGGTTTCGATGTTAACCACATAAAGGTCGGTGCGCGCCGGGAAGCCTTCCCACTGCGTGAGGTACAGATAGTGCCGGTTCTGAGCGCCCATCGCAAAGGGCGCATTGCCGCGATTAGGTACGGAAATATTTTCGAGGCTGCGGTCTTCGAGCTGCACAAAGCTGCCGGTCCCGATGTGGTACACCGCGCGGAAAGTCTGCCGGCGGTCGTTGCGCAGCTGCACCAGCTGCTGACTCTGAAGCCGCTCATCCTGCCAGTGCCAGATATCGACTTCGGCCATGTCGATGGTTTCGACTGAGCGGTCGCGGCGCATCGGCTCGGGTACGGTGCCGAAAAAGAGGCGGCTGCCATCCTCCGAAAAAGAAGGCGAACTGTGCTCGTTAATCATCCAGCTGTCGGCCAGCCAGGCGCTGTTTTCATCAGCGAGCAGGCGGGCTTCGGTGCTTCCGGCGGCCACGAACCAGAGGCCGTAGTATTCGGAGGCGTCATCGTCATCATTTGCATCCGCGCCTGCGCCGTTTTCGGCATCATTCTCATCAGCTTCGGGCTTGGGCTGCTGCGCGAGGAAGGCAATTTGTGCACCGTCAGCGGTCATCGCAAAAGCGCGGTAGCTGCGTAGCCCTTCGCTGAGGGTGAAGAGCTCGCCGCTTTCCAGCTCCAGCACATGAACCCCGGCCGTGCTCACGCTGTCCTGCTCAAGCGTGAGCATCACCAGCCGCTCCCCGCCCTCGCTGAAAAAATACTCATCCACCCACGGAAAAACCCGCTCGGCACCGCTGCGCAGGTCGCGCAGTACAAGATCGTGCTTGGTGGTTTCGGGGGATGGGTCCGCGGCCTCATCCGGCTCAGCGGCAGTTCCTGCACCCGGATCCTCAGTGTTTTCGGCTTCTTCGGTCGTTGCTGAAGCCGGGCGCGAACGGCGCTCGAAGCGGTAGGCGAGCCAGTCGCCGTTTTCGGCGGGCATTTTAAAGGAAGTGGCTTCGGCGATTTTTTCCAGCTCCCCGGTGCTCAGGGTGTAGATGCCGAGGGTATCGGTGAACACATCGCGCAGGCGCTTACCGTCGATGCGGGCCTGACGCTCCTCCGCGTATGGATTTGCCAGAAACAGCGCCATGTGGGTGCCGCTGTAGTTCACCTGAAACCGGTGCCCGCGGGCGATGCTGCGGTCGCGGTTGTCGCGCAGGCTGCGAACGATAAGCTCACCGTCGCCCTCCTGCGGATTCAGGCCGTAAATCAGAAAACGGCCGTCGCGGGTAAACTGCTCGTTGGATACCGAGCGCCACTGATCGAAGTCAGCGTGGTCGAGGGGAACCTTCTCCGATGAACGGACGCCCTGCCCGGTGGCCGTACAGGAAGCCAGCGTAAACAGCAGCAGAAAGGTGAGGGTCGTAGTAAAAACGGATCTCATAGGTCGGATTTTGGGTCGGAGTTGCATTTTAAATGAATCCGCCTAAAATACACGGCAATTTGTAAACTGCTGTGCTGAGGTTGTGAGAAAATGTTCCTGATACGGTATGCATCATTGCAGGCTTTAAATGCCGCAGATCGGTTACGGCAGCTGTATGAGAGTGCTCAAAGCTCCGCTGCTCTTTTCTTTAGCTAAATATGGAGCAGATAACCGGTTACAATCAAAAGTTTGTGTCTTTCAAAATTAAATATCAAACTTAGAATTTGGAATT
>JAFIET010000045.1 GCA_020832405.1 Balneolales bacterium | reverse complement strand
CATCCCCCAAAAACCCAAACCCTGACAAACCCTCCGCGCTGCCGTAGTCTCGTTGATTTTTTTTATCGATGGATGTGCTCCCAAACCTGAACCCGGCATCGGGGTTCATCGCCGGTACCGCATCACCCTAAAACCCAACCCTGACAAACTTTCCGCGTAGTCGCAGCTTTGTCGTTTTTTTTGTATCGATGGATGTGCCCCCAAACCTGAACCCGGTTTTTTGTGAGGGGCAGCTTTATTCGAGCACGGAAACGGCCCTCGCGCGGACCAGCACATACACGTTGCGCTCATCCCGCCAGCGGGCGGCGACTTCAAACCAATCGGCATACACATCGGTCTGGAAAAAGCGCGCGCCCTCCTGCGACTGATTCAGGAAGCGGTCGAGTTGCTGCACCCGCACCTCGATGGTCGATGCCAGGTTTTTGAGGGCGTTCAGCTCGGCCTGTTTCCAGGAGGTTTGCTCGTTAATGAAGAGCGGGTGGGCGCCGGTTCCGTAGCTGAATTGGTCGTTTTGCGGCGGCGTGTCTACCCAGGCCGGTCTGCGACCGGGCGGACGAAGGCGGCTGTCGGTGCGGCTTTGGGTGCTGCCGAACAGGGCGAGGTGCATGCTTCCCAAAACAGCTTCCGCGATAAGGTCGGGTTCGTTCGGCCGGGTGCCGAGGGTATCGGTGAATACTTCCCGGCCGGTTTCGCGGCCGGTGCGGCCGGGCGTGATTTCCCAAAAGCTGTTGTAGGTAACGCGCATCCCCGATTGTGCCTGCAGGGCGGCCTCTCCGCTGCGGCGGGCTGCAGCGAGCGAGTTTTCGGGGTACAGAAAGCTATGCCGGCTGAACCCCGCTGCAAGCTGCCCCCTGCTTTCCGGCGGATTCAGAAACCAGCCCGGATACTCCGTTGCCGCAGTTGATGCAGGCTGAAGAGTGTTCACCGGCTTTGAGTTTCCGCATCCCCCCAAAATAAACAGGCTGACCGCCAGCAGGGCAGCCAGCCGTTTGATTTGGGTGCGTGGTGCTGTTTCGAAACGCATCACCCTGAAAATTAAAAGGTGTGGATGGTAAGCTCCTGCCCGCGGAACATCGGCATGGTCATGCCGGCGCGGGCGCCGATGTAGGTCGGATCGGCAATGAGCCAGCGGTCGCCGGCGTGCCGGAAGCTGTCGCCGGGCACCGCATCCCCCACGCGCACAGCCGTAGCCATGTGCCCGGGCCAGCTCACCCCGACAACCTCAAGGCCGAGATAGCTTCTCACCAAAAAGGAGAAGAAAATGGCGCGGTCGTCACAGTCGGAGTAGGGGTAGTACAGAATTTGGTCGGGCGTCATGTATTTCTGCCGGCCAAACTGCTCGGTATCGGTTTTGTATTCGAAGGCGGTTTGGGCGAACCGCAGCAGGAAATTGAGGGACGTTTGCAGGTCCATTTCGTCCAGAATCGGGCGCAGTTGCGCGCCGAGCTGCGAGTACAGGCCCTGCGAGACCGGCGCGGCAAAGAAAAACTCCGGCGGCAGCGAGGGGAAGGTCGAAAGCAGCGAGCGGTAGCTGCGGTCGTAGCTGAGGCGGAAGCGGTAGTGCTCGCCCTCAAACTCAAAACTAAGGCTGGTTTCGGTGCTTCCGCGGGATGCGGGCACGGCCTCGAGACCTACGGAGGCCACGCGCAGGCTGCTTTCCTGATCGGGGGCGTAGGTGCGGATGCCGCCGGGCCGCTCGCTCGGGCTGTGACCGGCGAGGATTACGTAGTAGCGGGTTTGCGCGGGGCCGATGGTGTAAAAGTTGCGGTTGTACACGCGCTCCGATAGCGGCATAAGCAGGTGCAGCCGTTGCTCGGAGTAGCCCGCCTGCGCCTGAAGCCCGCTGTTGTGCAGTAGAAACCAGGCCAGGAAAACGGCCTCGTTGTGCCGGCTGAAAACCTGATTGCTGTAATCGATCACCAGCCGGGTGTAGGCCCAGTCGTTGAGGCCCTGCGTTTGCCTGAACTGCTGCAGTCCGCGGATGACCTCTTCATAGTTGGTGCCGGCCATTTCGAGCCAGGCATCGGCGATGGTTTCGCTGTTGAGGCGGGTGAGCCGGAAGCGGGCCGGCGGTACAAAATCGGGCAGTGGCACCTGATAGTAGTGCCAGTCGAGGTAGGTGCCCGGCGGCAGCAGGGGCTCGGAGGGCGGCAGCGGTTCCGGGAGCGGGGGTGCCGGCGGCAGGGGCGGAGGAAGCGGCTCGGGTTCGGGCTCAGGAAGCGTTGGCACCGGTTCGGGTTCAGGCTCAGGCTCCGGAACAGGTGGCAGTTCTGGCCTCGGCTCTTCTTGAGGTTCCGGTTCGGGAAGTTCAGGAGCTACAGGCACTTCAACGGGTTTGGGTTCGGGGTCGGGCAGGGCTTCCCCTTGCTGCTGCTCAAACCGCTCCCATTCACGGCGCAGGAAATCAGCAAAGCGCCGGTTCTGATCGCTCACGAAATCCTGGTAGGCCTGCCGCTGCTGCTGCAGCCAGCGTTCGTAGTCGTTGTTTTGTGCGTGCACATCGGCGGCGGAAGTGAGCCACAAAAGGCCGATGCTCAGTACAGTCAGAGTTCGGAGGGTGCGTTTCATAAGTTCCGGTAGTTACAAAAAAGCCCGAAAACTGAGAAAAACAGTTTCCGGGCCGGATAGTTGAACAGCTTGAAAAGAGCTGATAAAAAATCAGCGGTGCGAATGGAAATTACCGGCGGTTTCTTTGGTCGCGGTATTCTTCGAGTTCACGCTCCAGATCCCGGAAAGCTTCGGTAGCCCGGAAGCGGGTGTAGAGGTTTTCGTTTTCACGCAGGCGCTGCATCATGGCTTCGCTCGCTGCGCCAATGGGCATTTCAACGAGTACAAAAGCGCGGTAAATGCCGCCCTCACGGATAACTTCCTGCTGACGAGCACGCGAGCCGACCAGGGTTTCATCTACTACAGCTTTGTATGCAGATGTGAACTGATCCAGTAGTTCGGAGTTCTCGCCGAGGCCCACTTCTTCCTGGAAACGGCGCTGCATGCCGCTCATTTTGGTTTCTATGCTTTGGGCAATTTGCGCACGCCCTTCCATAGTAGATTTACTTATAGCAAGGCTCATATCACGGGATGTGCTGGAGCCAACGCCAAAAAAGTAGTTTTCATCAACCGGCTGATTTAAATACCAGCTCGGCACATTTACATTCGAAATGGAACTGTTTTTGGATGATCCGCAGGCTCCTGCAATAAGCAGCAATGTAAGGAACAGAACAGGAATGTATTGTTTACTCATAATGGACATCAGTTTAAGGGAGGATTGGTGGCTATGAAAGGTGAATTATGAATTGGTTTATTGAAGTATGTCGTTTGATTTTCTTATAGTTGCAGTTTATAACGCACAAATTAGCGAAAATTTTACTTCAGTTTAAAATAAATGCAGCAATCTAAGCCAAAAGAAAAAGCCCGGCGTCTAAACCGGGCTTTTTGGAGAAAACCTTTCGGGCTTTCATAATCACTAACTACTACTACTTAACTACTATGAAACTGATATGATTACCTGCGCTGTGCCGGTGGTCTGCGTGGCAGGCTTGGGTGCGCAATCATCGGGAACTCGCCGGTGAGGGTATTGAGGAAGGCAACGATATCGTCAACCTCTTCCTGCGTAAACTGCCGCTGGAGCTGCGCATGGCCCATAATTGCAACAGCTTCTTCAAGGGTTGGTACGCTGCCGTCGTGGAAATATGGATAGGTGAGGGCAATGTTGCGAAGCGGAGCTACACGGAATACAAACTGATCGCCCGGGTATCCGGTAATGGCGCCTCGGCCTACGTCTTCACCGCCGAGGTGAGAGAATTCCATGAAGAGATTTCCGCCGAGCAGCGGCCCGTGGTGGCAGCTTGCACAGCCGGCATCCTGGAAGAGGGAGAGCCCGCGAAGCTCCTGATCGTTCAGGATTTCAAAGTTGCCTTCGAGATAGTGATCGAATGGCGAACCCGGGGTGAGCAGGGTACGCTCGAAAGCTGCAATGGCTTTGGCTACATTTTCGAAAGTGAGCGGATCTTCTTCATCGGGGAAAGCTGCTTCGAAATAAGGCAGGTAACCGGTGTTATAGAGGCGGTTTACAGCTTCAGGCGGGGTGAGGTCCATTTCAACGTGGGCCTGAATCGGGCCTTTGGCCTGCTCTTCGAGGGTGGCTGCGCGGCCATCCCAGAATTGTGCTTTCAGGAAGGCAGCATTAAATACGGTTGGTGAGTTTCTCGGGCCAACCTGAGCCCCTTCACCGATGGCACGGGCACGGTGATCAACACCGGCTGCACCAACTACGTGGCAGGAATTACAGCTGATGATGCCGGAGCGGGAAAGTTTAGGCTCAAAAAACAGCTTGTGGCCAAGGTCGATGCGCTCAGGGGTGCGGATATTATCTTCCGGATCTTCAACATCTGCCGGCAAAACCTGGAATAAAGGGTGTGGTGTAACAGGTGCTTCAGCGGTTTGATCTGCGCCCTGCTGACAGCTCAGAATACCAAACAATGCGAATAGTGAGATTAACACAAGCAGTAGCATTGCAGGCCTGCTTCGGGTTTCAGAACTTAAATAATAGTACATAACAGTTCGTTTTTAATGGTAATAAGGCAAATCGGGGGAGAAATGCTAACGGTATTATAATATCGCTATTCGAATAGTTGTACTAATCTTTTTCACGTAAAATTCATCAAAGCTTTAAAACTAATTGTTCCGAGAAGAACTTTTTGATTTGGGCAGATAATCTGAATTCATGGCGGTATTCACATTTTCATGTACTTAATTCTTTGTATGTTCGTATCATTAAGCAAAGAAATTAACTCCGTTTTACGCATGTGTGAGTATAAACTGAACACAAAATTAAGATCAACAGGGGTTTTGGTACTCCTGGGGGGCCTTGCGCTCTTGCTGTCATCCTGCGCTATGTCGGGCCTGATGGAGGCACAAACGCAGCTCAGAACATCCTTTGCCTCCGGTGATATTGGCCGTTCCCAGCAGCTGCTCGATCAGTTCGGCAGAAGTGTGTACCGCCCGCAGGATCAGGTGCTCCTTAACTTAGAGCTCGGTACTATAAGCTATTTTAACGGCAATCACCGGCAGAGTATGGAGTACTTTCAGCGTGCAGAGCAGGAGATTGACCGCCTCTTCGGAACTTCTGTTGAGCGCAATATTCGGGCGTTCCTCGTAAACGACGGGCAACTGGAGTATCAGGGTGAGGATTATGAGGATGTGATGCTGAATCTATTCAATGCGCTTTCTGCAATTCATCTTGGCGATCTGGAAGCGGCTACGGTAGAGGCAAGGCGCGCTTCCTTTAAACTGGAAAACCTGTCGATTCGTTACGACGGCCTTGTCGAAACCCTCTCCCGGCAGGATACTACCAAAACAGATACGAGCCCGGGCTGGAGCCGGGGCCGTACGAATATTCAGTCGAGCCCGTTCGGGCATTATCTGAGCTACGTTGTTTTTTCGAGGCAGGGCCGCGAAGATAATGCCCGCATCGAGTATGAGCGGTTTCTGCGAACGTTTGCACGAAATTTCCCCGGCCAGCGGTTTGCTCAGCCAACACGGGGGGGCGCCGCTACCACAGCTGCCCCGGCTGGCAGGGTTCCGGAAGCAGGCAATGTGATGCTTATTGGTTTTGGTGGCCTTTCACCCAGTAAAGAATCAAATGAGCTTCGTATTTATTCAAACAACTTGAGTACCTACATCAAATACGCTGTTCCGTCATTAAAACTGCATCCCACTGCTATAAGCAGGGTGGAAGCAGTTATTAACGGAACGCAAACGGTAACACTGCCCATGCTCGATGATTTTGCCGCTACGGCTCAGGATGTTTTCAATGTAAGGCGCCCCCTCATCGTAACAAGGGCAATTATCCGTTCAACCTTAAAGCATTTGGGAAATCAGGCCGGTCAGCGTGCTGCAGCACGGGAGTTCGGCGAAACCGGCAGGGCCGTTGCCCAGCTGGTCGGGTTTCTTGTTACTGAAACCACAGAGGTGGCTGACTTGCGCAGCTGGCAGACTATGCCCGGCCGTGTGTACGGCCAAACGGTAAGTTTGCCACCGGGTACGCATGAAATCAGTATTCGGTATTTTGACCGCAGTAACCGTATCATTCATCAACAAACCCATAACCTTGAAGTTACCGCCGGCCAAAACCTGCAGATAGCGGAAACCTTTTTCCCTGGCTAAGTTTTAATGGTGCACGGTACCCATCCTTCAAAAAAACAACCTATGAGACTACATTACATCCCCATACTTGTTCTGAGCATTTTGCTGGCAGCCTGTGCTTCAACGCCGCGGACTCCGCTATGGCTTACGAGCCCGGGTGAAGTTTATCCTGAGCGGCAGTACCTTACGGCTATAGGTTCCGGTAATTCGCTGCATGCGGCGCAAAATAATGCAATCGGCAACCTCGCCCGTACTTTTCGTGCCGATGTGCGCGCGAGTCAGACCCTGGTTGATGATTACCTCGAAACCGTACGGGATGAGGATATCAATCTTGCACGCGTAACCAGCCTCATTTCGACCACACAAGTTGAGTCGAATCTGGAAATGCTGAATGTGCAGACCTATGAAACCCATCAGGACGGGCAGACCTTTTATGTACTTGCCGGTTTCGAGCGGCTGCCCACTTCAACGGTGTATTCGCGCGAGATTACGAACAACGATATGATTATTGAATCGCTGTTGGGTCAGGCGGCCCGCGAAAACGGTGTGATCCGGAAAATGGGTTTTTACCGCTCAGCGCTGGTTATCAGTCAGATTAATGAAAACCTATCACTGCAGCGCGATCACATCCTCAACCGCACGGTGCCTTTCAACCCTGAAACCGAGCGGCGTCTGGAAATAGACCGCCGGTTAGATGAACTCGCAGCACAGGCTACGGTGCGTATCCAAACGCCGGCTGACTTCCCCCGCGAGCTTGAAGGCGCGCTGCGGAGTGTTTTTCAGGAGCTCGGGTTTACGTCAGGCGATGGCGTATCTTCTGCCCTGCTTGATGTAAGTGCCGCTTTCGTAACCGAAGTAACAGACCTCGGCCGCGATGATGCAGCATTCCGCCACTGGACGGTCACCGTTGATATTAAAGACAATCAGACCCGTACCGATTTCCGGACCTTTTTTCATGAAGGCCGGGCAGGTGCCGCTTCCGACGATCAGGCTGTGCGCCGCGCCGCCCGTGATGCGCGAAATGTGGTAGAGCGTCCGTTTAAAAACTTTGTGGAAGAACAGCTCCGGGATCTTATCCGGAACTAAGCCGGTTCAGGCTTCCGTATTTTCCTTTATCCTTTTCACCCAATCTTTCCATTTGTATGATGAATCAACCTGCTATTTTTCGTGCCGCTGTTTTGTTTGCTTTTGCCTTGTTCTTAACAGCCTGCGGCGGCGGGCCAAGCCAAACGGTAACCCGTGTAGGTGCCGATGATACGCCCGATCTTTCCGGGCGCTGGAACGACCGAGATGCCCGCATCGTATCAGAAACCATGATTAGCGATGTTCTGCGCCGCCCCTGGCTTCAGCGTTTTAAAGACGCCACAGGCCGCGATCCGGTCGTGATTGTCGGCCGGGTGCAAAACGACAGTATGGAACACATCGATACGGAGGTCTTCACCAAAGATCTGGAGCGCGAGCTTATCAATTCTGGTGAAGTCCGTTTCGTGGCGGGCGGCAATGTTCGGGCCGACATCCGCGATGAGCGTCAGCAGCAGCAGCAGTACGCTTCCTTCGAAACCGTTAAAAACCTCGCACAGGAACTGGGCGCTGATTTCATGCTCGTTGGCAACATCAACTCCATCATTGATGAATCCGTTGACAGGCGGCAGGCTGTTATTTTCTACTCGGTAAATCTCGAGCTCGTTAATGTGGAAACCACTGAAAAAGTCTGGATTGGCAACGAGCAGATTCGAAAAGTTATTGAACGACGCTCAATACGGTAGCATGTTTTTGTAGGGGGATGCGGTACCGGGCCTGAAACCCGCAGGTGTAGGTCCGCGCAGTTTACTGCCTTTTTGTGCAATACGCTTTGCAACTATTAACAGGGCCGGGGGAAATCATAACACCCTCCGGCCCTGTGCTGTTGGAATGCAGCTTAGCAATCTGTTACTTTCGGATTCGCAAGTTCTACTAATTAATCTGATACTATGAATCCGAAAGTTAGCTACCGACTGTTGGGGGCGTTGTTGTGTTTGCTGGTAATCCCGCTGGGGGTTACGGCACAGCAGGTCCCGGTCGCTTTTGAGGGAGCGACCATTTATCCGATCTCATCAGAACCCATCGAAAACGGGGTTCTTGTTGTGCACGAAGGCAAAATTGTAGCCGTTGGTGCGGCAGGCTCGGTGAGCATCCCCGCTGATGCCGAGCGCCGCGATGCCAGCGGCTTTATCATTATGCCCGGCCTTGTTGATACGCATTCACATATTGGCGGCGGCGACGGCGGCGACCGCTCCTCGCCCCTCCACCCCGATGTGCGCATTATGGATGCCATTGATGTGCGCTCCGATACCTTCAAAAAAGCCCGTACCGGCGGCGTAACGACCGCAAACGTGATGCCGGGCTCGGGGCACCTGCTCAGCGGGCAAACCATCTACCTAAAGCTGCGCAATGCCCGCACCATTTACGATATGCTCATCCCCGATGCGCGCCTGCGCGATGGGTTTGCGGGCGGCATTAAGATGGCCAACGGTACCAATCCGCTGCGTGCGGCGCCGTTCCCCGGCACACGGGCGCGGTCGGCAACGCTTCAGCGGGGTTTGTTCATCGAAGCGGAGGCCTACAGGGAGCGCCTTCAGAATGAAGAAAATGTGCCGCGTAACCTGCGTCTTGAGCCGATAGTGGAAGCCCTCAACGGCGACCGCATCGTCCATTTCCATACGCACCGCCACGATGACATCCTCACTGTGCTGCGCATGCAGCGCGAGTTTGGCTTCCGGGTAGTACTGCACCACGTAACTGATGCCTGGCTCGTAGCCGACGAAATTGCCGCAGCCGGCGTGCCAAGCTCCATCATCGTACTCGATACCCCCGGCGGCAAGCTTGAAGCCCTGAACCTGCTTTATAAATCAGGCCGTGTTCTGGAGGAAGCCGGAGCCGAAGTGTCGTTTCACACCGACGACGGTGTAACCGATTCCCGCCTGTTTTTCCGGATGGCCGCTTTTGCCGTTCGTGACGGCATGAGCCGGCAGAAAGCGCTTGAAGCCCTCACCCTCGCAGCTGCCCGTCAGCTCGACATGGAAGACCGCGTGGGTTCGCTCGAGCCAGGCAAAGATGCCGACTTCATCCTGCTCACCGGCGATCCTTTCAGTGTGTACACCCACGTGCAGCAAACCTGGATTGAAGGCATCAAGGTCTTCGACCGCGCCAACCCGGATCAGCTGCCATACGCCACAGGCGGCCACGAAATATTCCGCGGCGATTACTTTGACCACTATTCGGTAGGAGGTGCACAATGAGACGGTTCTCAATAATTTCCGCACTTTTTTTCCTGGGATGGATGCTCGCCGGCTGCTCAGCGCCGGTTGCGCAGCTCAACGCCCAGAACATTGCCGTTAAAGGCGGCATCGTGTACACCATGGCCGGCGACCCGATTGAAGACGGCGTTGTGCTCATCCGCAACGGTAGGATTGAGCGCGTTGGGCCGGCTTCCAGGGTGAGCATCCCCGACGGTTACGAGGTGTTTGAAGCACCGGTCGTTACGCCCGGCATTATCGATACGCGCTCGGTTGTGGGGCTGGCTGGCATTCTTAATATCCCTCACGATCAGGATCAGCTCGAAACCTCCAACCCGTTTCAGCCTGACCTGCGCGCCATTGATGCCTACAATGCCCGCGAAGATCTGGTTGTGTGGCTGCGAAATCTTGGCGTTACGACCGTTCACACCGGTCACGGACCCGGCGCACTGGCAAGCGGTCAAACCCTGATCGCCAAAACCTGGGGCCAAACGGTAGATGAAGCCGTCATCAATCCGGCGGCCATGGTAGCTTTCACCCTTGGGCCATCTGTGAGTTCCAATTTCGGAGGCTCTCCCGGCACGCGTTCCCGCATGGTTTCCATGCTGCGGGCTGAGTTCATCAAAGCGCAGGAGTACATGGCGCGCGAAAACCCGACCCGCGATCTCAAAATGGAGACCATGGTGAAGGTGCTGAACGGGGAGATGCGCGCCATGATACATGCGCATCAGGTCTCGGAAATCATGTCGGCCCTGCGGCTGCAGGAGGAATTCGGTTTTAAGCTCGTTCTTGAAGGCGCATCCGAAGCCTATCTGCTGATTGATGAGCTGAAAGAGGCCGGGGTACACATCATCCTGCATCCCACCATGGTGCGCACGCGTGGTGAAACGACCAACGCGGCCTTCACAACGGCAGCGCGGCTGGCTGAGGCGGGCATCCCCTTCACCTTTCAAAGCGGATTTGAAGGTTATGTGCCGAAAACCAGGGTCGTGCATTTCGAAACCGCCATTGCTGTAGCAAACGGCCTGCCCTTCGAGCACGGCCTGCGCGCCCTCACGATTGATGCGGCCCGTTTCCTGGGGATTGCCGACCGTACGGGCTCGCTGGAGCGTGGTAAAGATGCGGATCTCGTGCTGTGGGAAGGCGACCCCTTCGAGTACACAAGCCGGGTGTGCACGGTAATTATAAATGGTGAACCGGCAAGTACACGCTGTCAGTAACGGTTTGCGAACCTGAAAAAAACAGGCGCCTCATTTTATGAAGCGCCTGTTTTTTTGCGGCTTCGTTTACGGAGAAATTCCGGCAAACCTCAAAACCGGGTTATTCTTTATTGATTACAGGTATAACATTATTTTTAAATTTGGAAAATAAACCAATAACTTTAATAGCTGAGCTGTTTGCTAAAATCCTCAACTAAAAGGATACTTTTCTGGTATAACAGTACACGTCATCCATTCATCCCAAAAGACCTTCGTTCATGTAATGCAGAAGTGTTTGTTCATACCTCAATCAGATCTGATCAGAACACAGAGTTGCTTAAGGTAGAACAAAACTCAAACAAGTTTAGCTCAAGATACAGCTGACCGGGCGAAGCCATTTCAACACCAAAGATTATTTATCTATGAACCGTTATATACAAGATTTAGCCAAATCAGTACTGATATTTGGTCTTGTACTGCCTTTGTTTGCAGTTGCAAGTGCTGATGCGCAGTACAGCAGTGATTCCTTCTGGAGCTTTACGCAGGCTTCAGAAAGCCTTCAGGCACAGCGTGATATACAACCTGTAACGTACAAGGCTGCTCAGCTTAATCTGCGTAGCATGCAGGATGTGCTTCAGACGGCTCCCGTTCAGCTTGCAGGCCGTATCATGCAGGGCGCGGAAATATCCCTTCCGCTACCTGACGGAAGTATTCAGCGCTTTTTAGCTGTTGAATCATCCGTGATGCAGGATGGCCTTGCTGCAAAGTTTCCGGATTTCAAAACCTATCGCATTGGTGGTATCGACGACCCGACGGCCTATGGTCGTATCAGTTTTACAGCAGCAGGCTTTCATGCTATGGTTCGCAGCGCCTCAGGTACTTTTTACATAGACCCGTTTTCTGCACAGCAGCCCGAAATAGTTATGGTATATGAGCGGAACAACTTTGTGGTTTCCTTCCAGCGGCGTATGGGCGCAGAACAGCACGAGCCGATTGTGGATGACGAAGCTATGGAGCGTTTTGCGGAGGCCGTATTGTATAATGCTGAGCCTGCTTTTAGCGGCACGCAGCTTCGTACATACCGTCTTGCTATGGCTGCAACATCACAATACACAAGCTTCCACAGCCAGCCAAGCCGCTGTGCCACACCTGAGGAGCCCGTAAGCTGTGCGATGGCAGCCATCGTAGTTGCTATGAACCGGGTGAATGGTCTGTATGAAACTGAGGTGTCTTCCACTATGGTGTTGATTGATAACAATGAGATCCTCATTTCAACCAATCCGGGCGATTACAGCAATAATAACGGGCAGTTAATGCTTAGCCAAAATCAGGCGCGTATTGATAACCTGATTGGAAACGCAAACTATGATATCGGGCATGTGTTTTCTACAGGTGGCGGAGGTATTGCTTCCCTTGGTTCAGTTTGTGTAAATAACAGAAAAGCACAGGGTGTTACCGGACTTCCGCAGCCTATAAACGACCCCTTCTACATCGATTTTGTGGCCCACGAAATCGGCCATCAGTATAACGCCCTGCATACCTTTAACGGAACAGCCGGCAGCTGCGGCCCAAACCGCACTGGCGGCGGAGCTTTTGAGCCGGGCAGCGGGAGCACCATTATGGGCTATGCCGGCATTTGCGGAGCGCACAACCTGCAGTTTACGACCGATCCGTATTTCCATATTTTCAGCATCATCCAGATGTCAAGCTTTGCACATAGTGGTGTGGGAGCCAACTGTGGTGAGACGACCCCAACCGGCAATCTTGTTCCGATTGTTGACGCTGGCGTAACAGGCCTCACTCTGCCCGTAAGTACCCCCTTTATTCTTGAAGGCTCAGGCGAAGACCCTGAAGGCAACGAGCTGGTGTTTACCTGGGAGCAGTTCGATCTGGGCCCTGCGGGTCCTCCAAATCAGCCGGTTGGCAACGCTCCGCTTTTCCGTTCTTTCCCCGGTACAGATGAGCCGGTGAGAATGTTTCCGCAGCTGCAGAATGTGCTGAGCGGAAACCCAACCATCGGAGAATTTCTGCCCAACTACAACCGTAACATGCGGTTCCGCCTTTCAGCCCGTGATAATTTTCAGGGCGGGGGCGGCGTAGCTTTCGCAGATGCTATTTTTACGGTAACGGAATCGGCCGGACCTTTTGTGGTTCCGGTTCCGGGACAAGGCACAAACTGGCGCGCCGGAACTGAGGTGCTTGTAGCCTGGGATGTGGCAAATACCAACGTGGCACCCGTAAATGCCGAAACCGTAAGCATTTACCTCTCAACCGATGCCGGACAAAACTTCAGTACGCTGCTTGCTGAAAATGTGCCGAACAACGGATCCGCATTTGTAGCAATTCCTTCAGGTCTCAATACCACAAATGCCCGGATTAAAGTTAAGGCCGATGATCATGTGTTCTTTAATGTGTCGCGCCCGAACTTTTCGATTTCCGTAAATGCGCCGCTGCCGGTTGCGCAGGTGCCTGCCGGGCCGATTGAAGATACTGCGAGTACAGCCGAAGCCTTTGAAGGTAGTTTCTCTGTTAGTGTAAGTGGCGGAGCAGCCTACAATTATTTCTTGTCAGCTTCATCAGATGATCTGCCGGACGGCGCAGCAGCACTTCCGCTTGAATCAGTTACGTTTACACAAGCCACCGGTACCATTCCGAGCGGTCAGTCACGTGTCATTAACTTCACAGTTGATACCGGCAGCCTTAGTGAGTCACAGTATGCTTTCCGCGTAAACCTCACCTCTGATCCGCTGGTTGGTACTTCAAGTGTAGTGGTTATCCTTGATGTGCGTGAGCGGGTAACCATACAGCGATTTGTTTCGGGTGCTGAAGGCTGGCGCATTGTTTCACCACCGGTTGAAGGCGCAACCATTGAGGAAACCCTGTCCAACTTTGCCACTCAGGGCTTCCCTGGTGCCGATACCGAAACCGGTACGCCTTCGGTTTATGTGATGAGCCAAACCGGCCTGCGCGCAGCACCCTCAGCTGATTATGAGCTTGCCGCAGGAGAGGCCCTCCTTGCCTACATCTTCAGCGAAGACCTGCCCGGCTTTGTTCGCGCCGTTGGTTTTCTCAACCGCTCACCCTTTGTGAAAGAACTGACCAATCAGCTCATTTTCCCGGGCGGCGGTGCAACGGGCAACGCGCAGCAGGGCTGGAACCTGATTGGGAACCCGTACAATACCACCATCGAACTTAGTCGTATTTCGGAAGATAATTTTGCGAATGCATCCCGTTCTTTCCAGGTATGGGTGCCAACCCTGAATGGCGGCAATGGCGGTTTCCTTGCATGGAACGGGCACGATTACTTCCCGGCCGACGTGCCCTCAGCGCAAAAGTTTACAGGCCGCGTAAACCCGTTTGAGGGTTTCTGGGCACGTGCCCGTGCGGGAAATGCGAGCATCACTTTTGATGCAGAAGAGCTTGCCAACGGCAGCCCGCGCAGCAATCCGCTTGCGGCCTATTACACTTTCACCCTTACTTCCGGAGATTTCACATCATACAAAGTGGTGATGTTTTCTGAGGAAGGTGCAGCCGGATACGATGATTACGATGCCGACCTGCTGCGTTCGCTCAGCTCTGAGTTCCTGTACCTGTACTCGATTGATACAAACCGCCCGCGCAGCATCAACTCGCTCCCGCTCAACAGCGGCGACACCGTAGTTGATGTGCCGATGCATTTTGCTGCGAGCTTTGCCGGCGAACTCACCCTTACCCTCGTGAATATCAGCGGCGGTGCAGAAAACTTCAACGCCCTGAATGTTGTGGATCAGGCTACCGGTGAAACCATCAGCATGGGCCTTGGCGACAGCTACACCTTTGAATTTGAGCCGAATGCGCAAACTACTGACCTAAGCAGCATCCCAAATCTGCCGGGTTACAGCATCCCAAGCGGAACCTCACCCCGCTTCCTGGCACAGTTCGACCTGCGCACCCCGGTGAACATCGATGAGGAAACCTTCGATATTCCCACAACGGTGGAGCTGCGGCAAAACTACCCGAACCCCTTTAACCCCACAACCAACATCACCTTCGGGTTGCCGCAAAGCGGTGAGGTTCGCCTCGATGTGTTCAACGTTGCGGGTCAGCGGGTTGCAACACTCGTCAACTCACAAATGACGAGCGGTTACCACACCGTTACGTTCGATGCCTCCCGGCTTTCCTCCGGCGTGTACCTCTACCGCCTCGAAAGCGCCGGTCAGGTACGTACCGAGAAGATGACCCTCATCAAGTAAAATCAGAGGGAATCTCAGCCCGAATTGATGCCCCGCCTGTGAGCGCATCACCTTAAGCAAAAATAAAAAGCCCGCTTCCGGTTTGATTCGGAAGCCGGCTTTTTTGGTGTGATGGGGGGATTAATTTTACTTTGAACTTTTTGCGGGTAAACTGAATCGCAACCTCAGAAAGGTTTCAGGTTTTCGAGTTTGTTTATCCAGCTGTCAAAACGCCGGCATTCTTTTCGGATGGCATCCAGCCCGATTTCAAGAGCGATAAGGGAGCCATACAATACCTTGTCATACTTTCTCAGTATCTGCTGAATTCTTTTTGAAGGCGCTGTAGTTTTCCCATCATTGATGTGCTCGGGGCTTGGAAAAGTATCGCGAATGTTCTGCAGTTTTTTCACCGCTTCTGATCCCGAAAAGTACAGCCCGAAAGCAGCGGGCTTGCTGAAAAGCAATCCCTCGAACTCATGTGCAGTGAAATTAGCTATGAAATTAGGTTCACTTACATCCAGCTGCAAATTTTCCTCAGCTGCTAAAACTCTGGCAAGGGGGTCTCCGGTGACATCAGAGAAAGGGAAATCCGACGGAAGGCCGTAAAAATCGATGAAGGTAGTGACCCACGCGGAAGGGTCTTGCCTGCATTTTCGGACAAGTTGCTTTCTAACACTTTGATACGAAACAACGCCTCCCTTTCCGCCAGGCCCGGTTCGCAGTAGTATCGGGTAAACCCAAATTTGCAGCCTTGCAAAATGATCAGTCAGGATTTCGCGAACGAAGGTTTCTTCGGTCTGGCCTTCACAGAAAATGAAGATTCGGGCCATTTTCAAGGCCTCCCGCCAATCAGGTTCTTCTGCCAAAGTTCGCCTAAAGTATAGTCTTCAAGCCAGGCTGCAAGCGCTGATTCATCAGGTCTCAGCAGGTTCGTGCTGCCGTTTGCCCTTTCAGCAAGGATCACATCCTTTGGTGTGAACTCATTGAGAAGGTCAGCCGACTGCGTTGATACAATGATTTGCTTCTCAGCTGAGGCTGAACGCAGCATCGAGCCCAATAGCCGTATGGCGTAAGGATGCAGACCGAGCTCAGGCTCGTCTATGAGTATCGTTTCCGGCATGAGTTCAGTCGGCTGAAGCAGCACTGTTGCGAGGCAAATGAACCGCAGGGTTCCGTCAGAAAATACATGGGCTTTGAAGGGTATATCATGCCCCCGCTGCGTCCATTCCAGCTCAATTTTTTCCTCATTCAGGGGATGCGTTTCGAGCAGAAAGTCTCCGAAAAAGGGCGCAATCATCCGAACGGTTTTGGTGATCAGCTCATAATTTTTGGGATGCTTGTTCTTCAGGTAAAACAAAAAAGAGGCAAGATTGCCGGCATCAGGTCTCAGGCTTCGGTAATCGTTTTTGTCGCACAGCTGTTTGACCGCTGCGGTTTCGCTTGTGTCGTGGAAATGATGAACGCGCCAGCTTTTTAAGGCCGGAATCACGTACTGCTTTATGCCTGTTGTGTGCGTTCCGATACGGGTTTCAAAATGACCTGAACCAACTGTTTTGTAGTCCGAGATATTTGGAAACAAGCTCTCATGTGCGAACATCAGCCGGTTGTCGGCGGTAGCTTCAAGAGAGAACCTGTATCCGTTATTTCCAAAATAAAGTTCTGCTTCAAGCGCTTCCGTAACTTTTCTGCCGAAATGGAGCAGGGCATCCGGTCCGCCCTGTTTGCCGGCATAATGCTGCAGGTTGCCGGCAATCAGCTGCTGAATGAGCCTGAAAAAGCTGATAAAATTGGACTTTCCGGCACCATTAGGTCCAATGAGGATGTTCAGCTGACCAAGACGGATATCACAGCTTTTTAGGGATTTAAACCCATTGACTACAATTCTGGAAAGTTGCTGATTGCTCATGGTTCGGAAACTAAGCGTCGGAAATTAATGGCTTTTTTGTAAGAGGGATTCCCTGCTGATTCCTGCAAGGGGTAAAACCAAACGCAGGAATCAGCAAGGTACATCCCATTCATCAAAGTTCCGCACCTCACTCACTGTACTTGTGGTTCCACCATTCGGGCTGCTCTTTCAGGTAGCGGTCGAAGTAGCTGATGATGGTGTTTTTCCAGAGCATGAATTTGTTGTAGTCCACAATGTGGTGGTCCTGATCGGCTATGGTTACGTACTCCACATCGGCGCCGAGCAGGGTGAGGGCGGTGAAAAACTGCATGCTTTCGGAGGGCGGCACGTTGGTGTCGGAGAGGCCGTGCAGCAGCAGCAGCGGGGTACGAACGCGGTCGGCGCGGAAAATCGGGCTTTGGTCGATGTAAACTTCCGGGGCATTCCAGGGGAAGGAGTTGGCGGAAGCAACGGAGCTGTACAGGTAGCCCCAGAAGCCGTCGCCCCAGTAGCTCGTGATGTTGCTGATGCCCGCATGGGAAATCGCGGCCGCAAACATGTCGGTTTCGGTGAGCAGCAGCATGGTCATAAACCCGCCAAAGGAAGCGCCGATGGCCCCGACCCGCTCACGGTCGGCGTAGGGATGCGCATCCAGGAAGCCGTTCACGCTCGCGATGATTTCACCCGAAACCCGGCGGCCCCAGTCGTTGAGGTGCCGCTGCGAGAACTCCTGACCAAAGCCGGTGGTGCCGCTCGGTTGCAGCACGTAAACGATGTAGCCGTGTGCCGCGTACAGCTCCTTGGGGTAGCGCCCGCTGAATGCCCGGCTTACCGGTGCGGTGCCGCCGTAGTAGTACACGATAACGGGGTAGGTTTTACTTTCATCAAAATCGATGGGGTAGTACACGTGCCCGTCGATTTCGGTGCCGTCTTCAAGGGTGAACACCCAGTCGCGGGAGCTGCCGAAGCGCACGTGCCGGTAGGTGTCAGCCGCCGCGAAATGAATCATGGTTGCGCGGTCGCGGCGCAGGTCGAAGGTGTAGGCTTTGTGCGGGTCGTTGATGCCGTGCCCGATGTAGGCCGCGCGCCGTGCGTTGGAGGCTACGGTGAACCCGGAGGTGACGTCAACCCCGGTGTCGAGGCGCTCGAAGCGGTCATTGCGGAGATCATAACGGAAAACAGCGGTCCGGCTTTTTTCGCCGCCGGTGATGTAAATGTTCCGGCCGTCGTGCCCCCACTGCGCGCTGCTCACATCCGGATCAAGCTGCCGGGTGATGCTGCGTACTTCGCGGGTTTGCAGGTCGAAGAGGTAGGCCTGACTGTCGTAGTCGTTGGCGAGGCCTTCTACCGTGCGGCCGGTATCACCGAAGGCGTTGGGGCTGCCGGTTAGCAGGATGTGGCGGCCGTCGGGCGAAAAGCTGCCGCCGCCAATCCAGGGAGCTTCAATAATGGTTTCGGTTTCGAGGGTACGCAGATCCATCAGCAGCATTTCGGCATAGGTGAAGGGCCGGGTGCTGTAGTCCACATGGGTGCGGCTGAGCACCAGCTGCGTGCCGTCGGGGCTGATGCTGCCCATGCCTGTGCTGAGCAGTCCGGCAGTGAGCCGCTCCCTTGCACCGGTTGCGGGATCGAGCCGGAAGATGAAGCTGCGGTGCCGCCAGGTCGGGTAGCGGTCGTGCATGCCGTCGAGGCGGTGCACGCCGGTGTTGTTCGCCGCCGGCCTCTCCTGCGCGGTGTACAGCAGGAAGCGGTTATCGGGCCCCCACTGATGGCCGCCGAGGTGTTCCACATCCCGAAGAATCGGCTCGTGCGTGCCGGCCTGCAAGTCGATTTTCCAGATGGTGCCTTTGTTTCCGCTGCGGGTTGTGTAGGTGAGCACGTGGTCTTTATGCGACCAGTTGATGCCGGTGATGCGCATGCCGCCGCGCCAGGTTTGTACGGTTTCACCGGTTTCGAAGCGGCGCAGCTCGATCCAGTTGTCCCAGCTGCCGGTATCGGGGTTGCCCTGCCGCACCACTACGGCTACGTAGGTGCCGTCGGCAGAGATGGAAACGCCGGTGGTTTCGGGCAGGGTCATCAGGTGCGTGAGCGAAAGCGGCCGCTGCGGGGAGGTTGATACGGCGAAAGCGTCTTCAAAAAGGGCATCGTATTCGAGTTCTGCAGAAAAGCCTGAGGAGACCTCAGCATCGCTGCCGCTTATAATTTTCACCATAATAGTGTGGCGGCCGCGCTCAAGCTGCAGTTTCTGGCTGAGGGTGCCGGCTTCCGCATCTCCGGACTGAATGCTGGTTTTGGTGTTCATCCGCTCGCCGTTCACGTACAGGGCAAGGGCGTGCGGGGAGGTCAGCTTTAGGGTCGATTCGGTCCAGCGGCTGGTGTGCAGCTGCGTGGCCAGGTAATAGGTGTGGAAATGCCGCTCATTTTCGGACCGACTGAAGGACGCATCCCCCGAATCAAAACGCACTTCACGCCAGCGTACAGGTGTTCCG
Source organism: Balneolales bacterium (assembly GCA_020832405.1). Lineage (GTDB taxonomy): Bacteria > Bacteroidota > Rhodothermia > Balneolales > Cyclonatronaceae > Cyclonatronum. The sequence continues at coordinate 11,911 of JAFIET010000045.1, read as the reverse complement.
AAGCGGTTCAGCAGTTCGGTGCCGCTCACGGGATCGATCGCAGCCGGGTCGATGAGTTCGGTATCCATCAGTTCACGAAGCCCGAAGGTGTTGCCGCGGATGTTGCTTACATCATGCCAGGCCGGGAGAATCTGTAAAACAGGGCCGGCCTGCAGCCATTCGGTGAACCGGAGTTGCTGAGGTTCTTGTTCGGCGGGCCCTGCCTGCAACTGAAGGGGCAGCGCGGCCAGCAGCAGAATTAGAAGACCTGCTGAAAAGCGTTTTTTTAAGGTTGAGGTAGCATTCATAAAAACAGAAAAAAGGATAAAGAAGTGAATCGCCGGATTGGCGCTTGTTCCTGAAGGTGGCTTAAAATAAGATTTTCCGGTCATGCCGGAAATTGATGCTGAGCGGCGTCCTGAAAAAATCAATTAAAACAGAATGCTTTGTTAAAAAAAGCGTCAAAAAAGCCGGATTTCAGCTTAATTCATTCTGTATTGAAGGCTTGCAGAAAATCTTTCTATCTTAATAAGTTAGTTTATCAGCAAAAATGTTAACCAGTCTAAACGTTTGTTGCTCTGAGTATCCAAAATAAATTCCGATCCATTTTTAGCATGAACCCCGAGAAATCCGGTTCCGCTGTCGCAGCTCAGGGGCCCCCTTTGTGCTGTGTTGTATTTGTTTTCTACAATCAGGAGCATGAGGTTGAGCCTATGCTTCAGCCGTTTCTGGAGGCCGTAAGGTTTTTGCCGTTACAGGTTTTTATTTATGATGACGGTTCCACTGATGGTACACCCTTCGTTGTTGAATCTCTCATAGAGCAGGCGGCGGGCGATCATGTCGTTTTCCATAAACACGACCTGCGCAGAGGTACCGGCATGTGCCTGAACTTAGCGCTCGAAGACAGTGCGGCCAAGGCGTTTTACTTTGTTGATAAACACTTCGATCTGAACATTGAGGCATTTGGGGCGGTACTGAAGGAGCTTTCTTACAGCAATGCGGCCTTTACTTTTCCGGCAAGTAACCCGGCGCTTGACCCAACGCAGCTTGCCATCCGGCATGCCCACAAGAAAAAGGTGCCGGCGTCCATCAATTTCATTATCCGAAAAGACCGCATCAGGCCCGATCGCCTGTTTTTTAATCCTTTCCTGCAGAATGGCCATTCGTCAGAGCTGCTGATGCGTGCCGGGGTTTCGGCTAAAGCGCTCGAAGCGCCGACTTTTTTTCACCTGCATTATAACGAAGAAACCTATTCTGACCTCACCACGCAGGATTCCAGGCTCATCATGTTTCATTCACAACTGAGCAGCACGGAAGTGCGCGGCGTTGGCAGCAATGACGATCCCGATTTGTTATATGAAAAAGCGGAGGCCCTGAAATCGGATGGCCGCATCGCTGATGCGCTCGATTTATGTGAAGAGGTGCTCGAGCGCTTCCCACGGCATCAGCACACGCTGAAGCTTTCGGTAGAACTGCTGCAGCGGCTTAAAAAGTACATCAAAGCTTCGGAAAGAAGAAAGCTGATCAGTCAGGGAGCTGAAGCAGATCAGATGAAGCAGGCTGAGGAACAGGCTGCAGCAGCTGAAAAATCAGAATCAGAAGCTGAATCAGAAGTATTATCTGAACTGGAAACGGAAGCCGCAGAGGCTGTTTCCCCATCCGAAACAGAGCCCGATACGGAATCCGAAAGGGAAACTGAAACTGAAAACGGACCGGATGAACCCGAAATAAAAGCTTTCGGTGAAAAAGTGGAGGCGCCTGAGCCGAAAGAAGCCCCCTTGATTCCGGAAAAAACCTCCGGGGATGCTGATACGCAAGAGGATGCCGAAGCCGAAGAAAGGGCCTTAGCTGATCTTGAACCTGAAGAGACTGAACAGCCCGAAACAGAGCCTGAACTGCGTGATGACGACAGCGCTGAGCCTGATGCCGCTGCTGAAGAAGACGCAGAAGAAGCTCAGCCGCCCGTTCCGTATGAGCGCCCGGCTCATTTTCGGCACAGTATTATTGTGCCCATAGCCGGTTTTGCTCAGCCAAGTCTGGAAAAACTCGCGCTTTGCCTGTACAATTTCTGTGAGCCTTCCGATACTGAACTCATCATAATCGACAATGCTTGTATTGATGACAGCTGGGAGTATCTGAAGCAAATGGAAGAGCATCATTTCTTCCATTTAAAAGTTATCACCAACCGGATGAACAAGGGGTTCACGCAGGCTGTAAATCAGGGCCTGAAAGCAGCATCGGGCGAATACACCCTCGTAATGCACGCAGATGTCACTTTTGAGACCGATATCGCACGATCGCTCGCCGATGTACTTGAGGCCAACCCGGAAGCGGCCATAGCCGGCCCGGTAACCACACAGAGTATGCAGGAAGAGCAGGTCCGCTCGGTATCCAAAGATCCGCTTCAAGTGCTGGAAACGGCCTGGATTGACGGATTTTGTTTTGTGATGCGCGCGGAGGATCACTTTCGGCTTGATGAGCGCTACCGCCTCGCCTGGTACGAAACGATCGACCTCTGCTGCCGCATGCAGGAGGAAGGGAAAAAGGTGCTGATTGCCGCAGGGGTGTTTGTGAAGCACGCCTCAGGGGTTTTTACCTCGCAGCTGGGTGTGCCGGCCTATTCCGATGATTTTGTAAACAGTTTGAATGTGTTCTCTCTGAAATGGGGCGGCACCCCCGAGTTGCCGGAGCCCGGCAGTACAGATCATCCCCTTGAAGAAATCTGGCTGCTTGGCGGACAGCTTGATATGCTGAACCCTTCCAAAGAAATTCAGGCCCGCATTAAGGAACTTCTGGATGACAAGCTGGAGACCGAGCTCAAAAACATTCAGGGGGTAAGCGATGCGGATCTCCGCAATTTTATCCGTGCAATGATGGCAGTAAATAACCGCGGCCTGATGCGTGATCTTGAAGAACGCCTCAGCGGCCTGCCTGACCCCGGCTTTGGTTTCGAGCTGCTCCGGTTTTATTTCAAAAATCAGATTTTTTCGCGCTGCAAAAAGTACATCACTATGATTCGCGAGCAGCAGCCACAGCTTGCATTGCTGTATGCGCTGCGCATTGCGTGGAAAGAAAACGACATACAGCTTGCACCTCAGTATCTGGCTGAATATCTGGAGCAGTACCCCGCTGCATCGGAAGCCTACTACATAGGTGCCAAAATGCACGAACAGCAGGGCAACACAGAGCTGGCTGAGACCTTCATGGAGCGTGCACATCAGCTCGATCCTTTCACCCGTGATGAAGGCCGAATGGTTGAAGGGTGATGGTAACGGGAATAGGTTTCAAGCCTGAAATGATTTTCCGGCCGGGCGAATGATTATTTGCCCGGCTTTCTTTTTATAATCGTCTATGCGGCCATGTTCAAACGGAAGAAACCTCATCTCAATGACACCCGAAAAAGCTATTTGCAAATACGACCGTAAGCAAATAAGGGAGAACCTCCGGGAATTCGCGCTTATTGTGGCGGAACCGGAGTTCATTTGCCGCAAATGCGGGCGTGCAGCCTCTGAAAAAGAAAGCCTGTGCCGCCCGGTGAAGCTGAAGAAGCTGTTAGAGTAAGCAGCCTGTCGTTTCGGTATCCGGCGCAGTTAGTCTTCAAAAAGAAATCATCTGCTCCCCAAAATCAACTTACTCAGCTTCAGTTTCGGGAATGCTGTTTTGATCAGGCCGGGGATGGTGCCACTGCAGCTGTTCTGAATTCCGGTCCTCATCTTTGCCGGAATCGGTTTGTTCTGTGATGCGGTACAAGCCCGTAGCCACAAGCAGCGAAACAAGCAGGGTTATAAGCAGCATTACCAGCATGATAGCCTGTGTTGAATTCGGGGGGAGCCCGTAATTGTGCTGCCTGAGCAACAGCAGCATGGCAGCTGCCGCACACAACGCAACAAAAACGAAAAAGCCGATAAGCAGCCACAAAGATTCGAGTTCCAGAGCGGCAATTACGGGAAATATTTCCATAACATTGAGAAGTTATTTTTAATAAAACAGTGAAGAGGAGGCCGGTAAAGCCGGCGTCAAAATGAAAATTGGGAATTCAGTCTGCTATCGTTATTTTAAGTCGCTCTTTGAATTAAGTCATTATTATTTGGGTTAAATATAGCTGCAGGCAAATAAATTAGCCAAATTCCCTGAATTATATTAAAAAGTCTGCGGGGTTTACGGCATAAGTGTGAGTGCTTAGAGAAGCTGAAGTACGCCGTAAATTGCTAAAATACTATTAATCAACCTTTTCAGTACTGAGACAATATGACACCATTTGAAAATCCGGTTCTTGATGCCGTAATTCAGGAAATACCGGGCCTGATAAGCAGTACGGAGTCAATAAGAGAGATTCTGCTGGCCAACCTTGCGATGCTGGGTGAAGTACCCTCACCAAGTTTCCACGAAGAACGGCGCATCAGGCTGCTGCTCGATCGGTTTACCGAGCTCGGCCTCTCCAAAACATCTATCGACGAAGTAGGCAACGGGGTCGGTGTTATCGACGGGCAGGGCGGAGATAAAAATATTATGCTCGTAGCCCATGCCGATACCATTGTGCCCGAAACTGTAAATCACACTTTCACCATTACACCTGAAGAAGTGATAGGCCCGGGAGTAGCTGATAACAGCCTGGGGGTTGCCGTGCTTGCAACACTGCCCTATATTTTTGAAAAGATAGGATACAAGCCAAATAATAACATCATTTTAGTTGCCGGAACCAAAAGCCTCGGCCGCGGAAATCTTGAGGGTCTTCGTTTTTTTCTCTCAAACGGAAAGATGCCGGTTAGCTACGGCATTTGCGTTGAAGGCGTGCGGCTGGGCAGGCTTAGCCACAAATCGATTGGCATGCTTCGAGGTGATATTACCTGCCGCATCCCGGAGCAGTACGATTGGTCCCGCTTTGGTTCTTCAAGTGCTATTCTAACGCTAAATGAGGTGATCAACAAAATTAACGATATCCGCCTGCCGAAGCGTCCGAAAAGCAGCGTTGTGATGGGTTCGATTGAGGGAGGTACCTCCTACAACACGATTACAACTTATGCGCGCCTGAAGTTTGAAATTCGCTCAGAGTCCGCCGAACTAACCCGTGAAATTGCAGATCGTATCGAGGAAATTACCACTGAAGTAACATCCGGCCACAGTGAAACGGTCGAACTCGACATCTTTGCCCGGCGTGAACCGGGCGGTATTGCATTTTCGCATCCGCTGGTTCGCTCAACGCGCAAAATTATCAAGTCGCTGGGCGTTGAGCCACACCTGGCCCCATCTACATCCGAACTGGCTGCCTTTATCGATAAGGGCATACCTGCGGTAACGATCGGGATAACAGAAGGAAACCGCATGGGCGAGGATAAGGAATCTATAACAATTGAACCCGTTTACAAAGGGCTGGCCCAGCTAATCGCAACTATTAAAGCTATTGACGGAGGCGCTTGTGAGCTCAATTAAACACTGGATTAAACAAAATACCTACCACCATTCCGATTTTTGGGATATCAGGAAAATGGTGGAAGAAAAAGAACGGCAGGGCCTTACCATTTCTCTGTGTCTGCCAACGCTGAACGAGGAAACGACCATCGGTAAAGAAGTAGTGCTGTTCCGCTCAGAGCTGATGAGCCGTTATCCGCTGCTTGATGAAATTGCCGTAATCGACTCCGGCTCAACCGATAAAACCATCGAAATTGCGCAGTCTTTCGGCGCCGATACGTATCTGGCTGATGACATCCTCCCGCATCTTGAAAAGAAAAAGGGCAAGGGTGAAAATCTCTGGAAATCCATTTATCAGCTCAAAGGCGATATCATTGTGTATGTTGATGCCGATATCAAAAACATCCACCCCCGTTTTGCCTACGGCCTGATAGGCCCGCTGATTTACCGTCCGGAAGTGAAGTATGTGAAAGGCTTCTACGACCGGCCGCTTACGCTCTCGAATGTAACCCGGCCATCAGGCGGCGGTCGCGTGACCGAGATCCTGACCCGCCCGCTGTTTTCGCTCTTTTTCCCGGAACTCACTGCCATCATTCAGCCGCTGTCGGGCGAGTATGCGGTGAGGCGCGGCGTGCTCGAAGAAATCGCCTTTCCGATCGGTTACGGAGTAGAAACCTCGCATCTGCTTGATGTGTACGGCAAATACGGCATGGAGGCCTTCGCACAGTGCGACCTCGATCAGCGGATACACGACAACAAATCGACCCGCGACCTCGGCAAAATGTCGTTCGGTATTTTACAGACATTCCTCACCCGGGGTAAAGAGATGGGCATCCTTGACTTACACAAAGATTATGAAACCATCTTTCGTCAGTTTCAGGCCGTAAAAAGTGAGTATGATGTGGTTGAACATCATATTACCGAAGATGAACGGCCGCCGATGAACACAATACCCGAATACCGAAAAAAATACAATCTCGACGGCTGAGAACCCTCCGCGGCTGTTTATAGTGGCCGTTTTTCATTAATTTGAAAGAGCCTGCGCATCTTGTGTGTCAGGCTCTTTCATCATAAAAAACAAGCACCAAAGCGAAACTCAAATGACTACCGCCTTCACGCTCCGCCAGAAACTCCTCAGACGGATTCTCGAACTCTCCAAACCCATGGAGCCGGAACCAACCTACACCCCGCCGGTTCTGCAGAAAATGAAAGGCATCAAAGCTGTAGCCTTCGATTTTTACGGCACCATGTTTATGTCGGGCACGGGCGATACCATCATCGATGACCCTAAAAACGAGGAGTCGGTCGCATTTAAAGCCGCTTTTGAAACCTTGCTGCCCTCCCTCAGCATACAGCCCGATGCCGTTGAGGGCGTTCAGATCTACAAGCGGGTGATTAACGATCACAAGCAGGCCATGAAGGATGAAGGTGTTGATTACCCTGAGGTCGAAATCACTGAAGTCTGGAAAGATGTGCTGGGCCGCCTGCGTGCTTGCGGTAATGAGGAGCTGCCAGCAGATCCGGGTCAGGAGTTTCTTGAAAAACTCACCATCGAGTTCGAAATGCGGAACAATCCTACCTGGCCCATGGCCGATCTCGAATCGACCCTGCAGGCCCTCGCTGCCAAATCGCTGAAACTTGGCATCCTGTCTAATTCGCAGTTCTACACACCCATGATCTACGAGGCCCACATCGAAACCGAGCCCGATCAGGCCTACTTCGATATCAATCTTTGCATCTGGAGCTATGAAGAGCGGCTTTGTAAGCCCTCGCTCGATTTCCACAAACGGCTCAAAACCGCCTTTGAGGCGCACTACGGCATCAAGCCCGAAGAGGTCCTTTTTGTGGGAAACGACATGCTCAAAGACATTTACCCCGCGCACCACTTCGGATTCAAAACGGCGCTGTTCGCCGGCGATCAGCGCTCCCTCAAATGGCGTAAAGACGACCCCCGGGTTTCCGATATCAGCCCCGACCTGGTAATCACGCGTCTGTATCAGTTGGTGCAGTGTGTGGGGTGATGGCCCCCTTGCCCTTATCCGGTTTTACGAACAAAAAAGGCGTCCCAAAGGGGACGCCTTTTTTGTTTAGTGGTATTATTTTAGGGTGATGCGTTTCCGGGCCTTAGCCCGTGCAGAGACTTACTTCAGCAGCGTCATTTTTCGTGTGAGAACCTGATCGCCTGCCTGAAGGCGCAGCAGGTACATGCCGCTGGCAAGGGCGCCGGCATCGAAGTAGAGCTGATGCGCTCCCGCGGCCTGCCTGCCGCTGAACAGCACCGCCACCCGCTGACCAACCGTGTTGTACACCTCAACCCGAATATCGCCGGCTTCGGGCAGCTCATAGGCGATCTGCGTGCCGGGGTTGAACGGGTTCGGGTAATTCTGATGCAGCACAAGGGCGAACGGGTTTTCCCGCTCCGGCAGGCTGGTATCGTATTCATCCTCATTGTTGAAAAATACAAGGGGCAGCACGACTTCTTCTTCCAGTACAAATTCACGGTTGCCGTTATCGCCGGGGCCTACGCTTCCTTCCCAGCCGTCGTTTGGCAGTGGCCTGCCGTCGCCGGCTTCGATGTAGAATTTATAGGCGATGGTTGTGCCGGTTTCCTGTTCAATTTCTGTAGTGAGCACAAAAATTTCAGGTACCTGCTCGGGATCCTGTGCCAGGGCACTTTCATCCGAAACGGACCAGCCGTTGAAGGAGCCGAGCACATGCACGCGGTCGCCCAGGCTCAGGTCGAAATCGCCTTTCAGCTGCTGAACGCTCATATCAACCTGAAAAGTCACAACGGGCGTAGGGTCGGGCTCAGGGTCTTCAACCGGGCCCAGGCTGCCATCGGCCTGCAGGTTTTGGCCGTATATGCCGCGAACGCCCGTGCGCTCATCTTCCCATACAAAAAAGACTTCCTCACTACCGGCATTTGTGAATGAAAGCCGGTTTTTACTGCCTGCCCCGGGGGCAAGGGTAACGGCCTCAGAAGTCCACACGTAGTTGCCATCGGTATCAAGCCGTGCGGCCTGCAGGGTGTTTTCTGTGAAGGAGGGAGCGGTCATCCAGGCAACGAGCGCTTCGCCCCCGATCATAGCAGCGCGGATGTTGCCAATGTTGGTGCTGCCCAGGGGGATGAACTGCCGGCCGTCATCACCCCACGCTCTTGTGCCTTCACCGCTCACGCGCTGACCGTAGAGGCCAATGAGATTTTGGTTGCCGCTCGTTTCCCGCCAGAAGGCGTACACATCGCCGGTTTCGGGATCGAGCACGGCAGAGGGATCGGTGCGAAGCTGACCCGCTTTAAATGAAAGTGGCAGGCCGTTCTGAGGAAAGCGGAAGCTGCCGTCGGCCAGCACCTGCTGCACATAAGATTGCAGCGCCGGCTGACTCTGATACCAGCTCACCAGCATCCCGCCGGTGCCGTCATCGCTCATCTTCGGGAAATTCCCGAGCTGCAGGGAGCCGCTGTTCATGATTTCGGCGCGGTTTTCTCCCCAAAGCCGGGTGCCGTCAGCAGCGTATTTCTGTGCCGTTAACCGGCCAGGAACGGTGGGCGGACCGAGCGTGCGGAACAGCACGATCACTTCACCGGCTTCGCCGGGCGCGTCAGATGCGGTAATGTCCGACACGGAGAGCAGGGCAGCCGCGGTTTCTTCGCGGGTCCAGAGGAGTTCACCGCTTGCATCAAGCTTCACAACCACAGAAGGGCCTGCGCCGGTGTATGCTACAACGTAGCCGCCGTCGGTTGTTGCGGCTACAGCCGGTGCGCCTGCAAAATCAGTGGTGCCGGAAACATCAATCCCGAGCTCGCCCCAAAGTGCGGTGCCGTCCGGGCTGTATTTCGCGGCAGTGATGCGCTCCCCGCCGCGGCGATCGTCGCGGAAAGCGAGCACGGCGTTGCCTGAAGCATCAGCGGCAAGGCCGTAATCCTGTGTTGAGGTGAAATTGCGCTGCGCTACCCTGATGCCGTTCGGGTTCCACAGCAGGTTTCCCTGCGCATCAAGCCGCTGCAGGAAAACGTGATAGCCGCCAAAGCCGGAAAGCTCAAACCAGCTCACATAGGCGCCGCCGTCGGCAGGGTTCAAAGCAATTTTGGGCTGAAGAGACTCCAGCTGCTTGAGCGAAATAACCAGGTTCTCATTAGGATTTTCGCCCCATTGCGCCTGCGTTGCTTGCGGGAAAAACATTACCCATGATATCAACAACAAAGCAACAGAGTAGAAAAGTATTTTTTTAAAGTGCATAACAGGTTGGGTTATGGTGAAGGGCTGAATTCAAATAAAACCGCTTTTTTTAATCCCTGAATATTCATAACAAGTTTACGTACTGACTATGAATATGCGGAGCATCATGTTATTCAGCCAACGGTGTTCAGTTAATCAGGCAATTTTTCAATTTAGTAATTAAATCAAAAGCGGACATTTCTTTTTGAGAGCGGTTGCGCGGCAGCCCTTGATGGCCGGTAAATTAGAAAATCGGTATTGGCACAAAATAGCTGTATCTTACCAGCTTGGTTGTTTTTTGTAGAAGTAACCGGATTTCCTTAACAGGATTGAATCCGGCTATGCAGTTCAGGAACCTGATAACAGATAAAAATGCAGTAACGGGCATCGGGTCGGGTCGGGAACAGCACTATGGGGAGCATCTTGTTGATTGGTACAGGGTAATTGTGCCGGCGAAATATTTCACCGGTATAACCTGCCCGCCACCGACAGATGTATCAGTAGAAGCACATGTTGCAGGAACACCAGGCCCGTTCTTTCATTTATCTTTTATCAGTAATTCCATTATATGTCAATCCAATCATTTGCTGAGTTTGGTCTCAGCGAAGCCGTACTTGAAAGCCTTAAGAAAATGGGCTTTGAAGCGCCAACACCCATTCAGGCCCAGACCATCCCCCTGCTGCTTAGCGGGCGCGACGTGCTCGGGCAGGCGCAAACCGGCACCGGGAAAACGGCAGCTTTTGCCATCCCGGCTATTGAAATAGCCGACCCTTCCCTAAATCAGATTCAGGTACTTATCCAGTGTCCCACCCGCGAGCTTGCCATTCAGGTAACGGGTGAAATTCAGAAGCTATCCGGCCAAACCAGCGGTCTGCGCGTAGTTCCGGTTTACGGGGGGCAGCACATTTCCCATCAGATTAAGGCAATTAGCCGCGGTGCACAAATTCTTGTGGGTACCCCCGGCCGTACTATCGATCACCTCAAGCGCGGCACGCTCAAGCTCGGTCATCTCAAAATGGTCATTTTTGATGAAGCCGACGAGATGCTGAACATGGGCTTCCGTGAGGATATGGAAGAAATCCTCACCTACAAGCAAAAAGAAAACAGGGTGCAGATGCTGATGTTCTCGGCTACGGTACCCAAGCCGATCCGCGAAATCATGAAACGCTTCATGGTTGATCCGGCGAGCATCACCATCGAACGCTCGCCCGTTACCACCCCCGACATTAAGCAGTTTGTGGTTGAAGTCCGCGATTCGGTGCGGGTTGAAGCCATTTGCAGGCTGATGGATGTGAACAACTACAAACTCGGCCTCATTTTCTGTAACACCAAAGTGGCAACGGAAAATGTGTCGGCAGAGCTTCAGTCGCGCGGGTATTCCAGCGAAATCCTTAACGGCGACCTCTCTCAGGGGCAGCGCGATAAGGTGATGCAGAAGTTCAGAAGCGGTCAGATTGACCTGCTTATTGCCACCGACGTTGCCGCCCGCGGCATCGACGTTGATGATGTGGATGTGGTGTTTAACTTCGACATCCCGCAGGATCCGGAGCAGTATGTGCACCGTATCGGCCGCACAGGCCGGGCCGGAAAATCAGGAACCGCCTACACTTTTGCAAGCGGCCGCCGTATCCGCAGCATCAAATTCATTGAGCGCTTCACCCAAAGTGCGATCGAATCGGTTGGGATGCCTTCCCTTAAAGATGTGAAGGAATCCCGCATGACCCTGCAGATCAATGAACTGAGCGATGTACTCACCAAAGGCGGACTCAAGCCCTATATCGAGCAGATTGAATCTTTGTCGGAACTGAGCTATTCTCCGATCGAAATTGCCGCCGCGTTTCTGAAAATGCGGATGGAAGAGTTCGAGAAAAACCGCACCGATTTCCCTGAGCAGGATAATTTTGCTCCGCAGCAGGATTTCCGTGACGATAAAAAGTTTAAGAAAGGAAAGCGCGAGAAAGGCGGCAAAAAAGACAGAGGCGGCTTTGTGGATTCCCGCGACGACTCCAACATGCAGACCCTGCGCTTTAATGTAGGCCGCAGCGACAATATCCGCCCCGGCGATATTGTTGGGGCCATAGCTGGTGAGTCAGGCATTCCGGGCTACACCATCGGGCATATCGACATTCAGAGTAATTTCTCTTTTGTGGATATTCCTTCCGATAAGGTTTCCCTTGTAATGGATAAGATGAACAAGGCCCGCATCCGCAAAAAAAATGTAAAGGTGAAACCTGCCTGATTCGGATTCGGATTCGGAAACAAATGCAAAAAAAAAGCCTTCCTGAATAATTTCAGGAAGGCTTTTT
>JAFIET010000158.1 GCA_020832405.1 Balneolales bacterium | reverse complement strand
ACGCGCTGCAAAGCCACAAAATTCTGGGCGTAACCAACCGCTTCTCACTTAAAGTTAAATTTTAAGGGAGGATTACCGATATGAAAAATACTTTTGACATTACAAATATCCTCTCTCAACGGATCCTTCAATCCGAACACGCAAGGTTATCTATGAGATTTTTTGCTACGATGCTGCTCAGCCTGGCTGCCGCCGGTTTTATCACGGCCGGTTTCAGCACACAAGTTCAGGGGCAGCAAATCACATCCGGCGGGCTGTATGTGTTCCCGCAGGATGAGAATGGCGCTGTACAGCCCATTCGTCCGCCCAAGCCGCAGCTTAGCGCGGTAGTTGGCGACGGAAGCGTACTGCTTTATTGGGATGATGCCGCTGAATTTCACTTCGATCCGTTTTTTGACGGCTACGTAGTGTACCGCCGCCCGGTAGCGACCGGTGTTTTTGAAGATGTTTTTGCCAACCCGAATAACTTTCAGGGCTACATGATTTTCAAATCGACCGACCCTGAGTTTACGGATGCGCTTCGCATCACCGATAATCAGGGAAACCGCACCCGGCTGGCTTTTGAAGATGTATTTGATCTTCAGAACGAAATTACCGGGTATCACCCGGCTTCGGTTGGCGGGCAGCGCATCTGGATGGGCTCCGATACCGGCATCCGCCGTATCTGGGAAGATACCGGCCTCACCAACGGGCGTACCTATTATTACGCGGTTGTTTCCTTCACGCACGGCGACGCCCTGCCTGAATTTGAGCTGCCCATCGAGTTTGATGATGAGGGGCTGCCGGTGCTTCCGCTTCCAAATTCCATCTACACCGTTCCTCCGATTGATTCCGGTCTGGATATCGAAATACTGCCCGATGGCAGCGTAATTACCGGCGTGAACGTAGTAAAAGTAACGCCACAGCGCGGTGCAGCCGGTTTTGTGCCGGCTCAGGACCCCGCTATCAGCCGCGTGAGCGGCTCCGGTTCCGGAACCATTGAGCTTCAGGTTATTGACCCCGCTGCCTTGCGTAACGGCAACAATTATTCAATTGTATTTACCGATACCCTCATCGAGCGGCCGGGCAATGTTGTTGATCTGGTAACCAAAAGTGTATCCCTCATCAACACAACAACCGGCGAAGCCTTGTTCGACCGCCTGCAAAATTTTCAGGGCGTTGAGCTGCCGGTAAAAGAAGGGCTTCTCTTTTCTGTGGATGACATCCCGACCCGCGTAGATGTAGATCAGGATCGTACCAACTGGGTAACGGGTCAAAGCGCGAACATCCACAATTTTGTGATTGGGGTTTCCGGCCGTAACCCGACCCCGTCTGATTATCGCCTCGAATTTTTTGACGGCCCGGTACGTGAGTCAACTGCTTTTACCATAGGCAACACCAACATCCCTGTGGAAAACACCAACCTGTCGATTACCAACACCGTTACGGGTCAGGAAGTGGATTTCGCCTTCTTCACCAACCCGCAGCTCCCGCGTGATGTGCGCGATGTCGCTTATCTGAGCGATAATAATGTACTCATATTTGGTTCCGCAGGCCTCATTCAGCGTTCAGCGGACGGCGGGGAAACCTGGTCGAATATTGAAAGCGGCGTAAGTGTACGGCTCAAAGCAGCGCATTTTGCGGATGCACAAAACGGCTGGGCAGCCGGCCGCGATGGCGTTATCATCCGTACAACAGACGGCGGGAACAGCTGGGCTGCGCAAAATACCGGCACGACAGCTATCCTTCGGGACATTTATTTTACTGACCCTGACAACGGCTGGGCAGTGGGCGATAATGGGGTGATCATTGCTACCACAAACGGAGGTAACACCTGGACGGCACAAACCTCAGGCGTTATCAACCGCTTCAACAATGTCCACTTTACCGATGATCAAACCGGCTACGTTTCCGGTCTTGTATTTACAGGCGGGCGCTCCCGCATCCTGAAAACGACCAATGGCGGTGCCGATTGGGAGCTTCTTGAAGTAGGGCCGATTCTGGAATTTTTCGGAATGACGTTTTCGGACGCATCAACCGGTTACCTTGCCGGTACAGGCGGCCGTATTTTCAAAACGGAAGATGCTGCCGAAACATGGACTGAACTGACTACCCCTACCAATCAGCAGCTGAATGCGATTTCTTTCGCGGGCAGCACTACCGGCTGGGCTGTAGGCCGAAGCGGTACTATCATTAACACAACGGATGGCGGCCTCAGCTGGGAAGTTTTAAACAGCGGTACAAGCGTTGAGCTGTACGGTTTCGACTTTCTTAGCGCAAACGAACTTGTGGTTGCAGGGGCAAACTCAACCCGTATCAGAAGTACAGACGGCGGGCAGAACTGGGCCGCAACAGAAGACTTCCGGCGATTCCGTGCCGCTTTCGACAACAACAATCAGTCCCGAAGTGATATCATTTATATTCTTGAAGATGTGAACGGCGATGGCGAACTCGTAGATACCTGGCGTATTTCCATGCTTGCGCGCACGGCAACAAGCCCCTTTGGCCTCACCGTTGATCCGGTTGAAGGAGATGAGCTGCAATTCTTTACGGTGAAGCCGCTTACTTCGGCTGATGAATTCACCTTCACCATTGAGGGGTCAAATTTCCCCGGAGTGGACCTGACAGAAGTTGAAGATCCGCTCGCACTCATCAGAGTAGTACCGAACCCTTACCTCACAACCCACGAAGCTGAACCGCGTGCAGGTGGCCGTCAGCTGCACTTCACGAACCTTCCGCAGCAGGCAACCATCCGGATTTTCACAGTTGCAGGTCGTTTGGTTCAGACCCTGAACATAAATAACCCGGCTACTGAAAGCCGCTACGTTTGGGATATGATCACAAACGACAACCGGGAACTTTCCTACGGGGTGTACATCTACCATGTGGATGCCCCGGGTGTTGGTGAGAAAGTGGGCAAATTTGCGGTAATCAAATAGGGGCTAAATCAATGATTAAACAAATGAACACGAAATTGAGCATGAAAGGCACCCTTTTGGCTGCTTCCGCCCTTTTGCTGGTACTGTTTGCCGGTGCCTTTGTACAGCCGGCGCAGCTTCAGGCGCAGGAGATATCGAAATCAGGTACCTCAGCGGCGGAGTTTCTGAACATACCTGTTGGCACGCGTGCCACGGGTGTGGGCAACGCAATAACGGCTTCGGTGAACGACGCAACGGCCATGTACTGGAACCCCGGCGCCCTTGCCGGGGTGCGTGACCGTCAGGTGCATATCGAGCACTCGGAATGGTTTGCGGACCTTCGCCACAACTTTGTGGGCATAGTGCTGCCGGTATCGGGAGCGGGTACGCTGGGTCTGAGCGTGAGCGCGCTCACCATGGACGACATGGAAGAGACGACCATGCAGCAGCAGGACGGCACGGGCC
>JAFIET010000166.1 GCA_020832405.1 Balneolales bacterium | reverse complement strand
TTTCGACCACGCGCCCGGAGCCGATCCGTTCATCACCACCATCAAAGACTTCACCGGCCTCGGGCTCTACTTCTACCTTGTGGCCTACCTGATCGGGGTGTGAGTGATCCATAATTCATAACCGTTGAATTAAAGACAGGCTGTCCGGGAGCTTCCGGTCAGCCTGTTTAGCTTCCCGGGAAGTTTACATTCTGTCATCTCACGGGCAGATTGGCTAATTTGCAGGATTCAGTATCCTCCGTTAGTACCACTCCGAACCGCATCATCCTAAAACCAAAAAAAACATTGGGTATAAACATCCGCATCCCGCAGGCCTCCGATCCGGTAAAGCGGGCGCTGCTGCTCAGTCTTGCCGTTTCAGCCGTGTCCCTTTCCCTCAAGCTCGGCGCATTCGTCGTAACCGGGTCTTCGGCGGCACTGTCGGATTCGCTCGAGTCGGTAGTGCACATTTTTGCAGTCGGCTTCGTGGTGTACGGCTACTACCTGAGCCTGAAGCCCGCCGACGACGACCATCACTACGGGCATGAGCGCATCGAGCTGCTTTCGGTCGGGGCCGAGGGCGCCATCATTCTCGCGGCGGCCCTCACCATCGTGTACTACGCGGTACAAAGCCTGATTACCGGCATCGTAATCCAAAACATGGGGACCGGCCTGATTATGCTGATCGGGGCGGCGCTCATAAACCTGCTGCTCGGCACCTACGTGCTGCGCGTGGGCAGGGCGCACGGCAGCATGATCGCCGTGAGCAACGGCAAACACACGCTTACGGACGTATGGACCAGCGGTGGCGTCGTTACGGCGCTCATCATCATCCACTTTACCGGCTGGATTTATATTGATGTGATTGTGAGCCTTGCCATTGCCGGCTACATCAGCTACGAAGGCTGGCAGCTGCTGCGTTTTTCGGTGAAGGGCATCATGGATGAGCGCAACCCCGAGGTTGATGCCGCCCTGCGAAAGGAGCTCGACCGCGAACTGCCGGGGCACATCACCGGCTGGCATCACCTGCGGCACCGCACTTCCGGCCGGACAACCTGGGTGGAGCTGCACCTTGTGTTCTCCGATAACATCAGCCTCGAGCAGGCGCACGCCGACGCCACACGGCTCGAGCGCCGCCTCATCGACGCCCTCAAAACAGACGGCGTCATAACCCTGCACCTCGAGCCACAGACCGCCCACGATGCCGATCATCAGATTCTGAAAGGTGCCAACAAAAAGAAAAAGCTCGACGAATTCGCCTGAGGCTGCATCCGGTTTTTGGCAAAGCGGGTTCATTTTGTGTAGGGTGATGGCCTCCCAAACCTGAGCAGGCCGCATCAGCAGAGAAACTTTTTTTGTATCGGTGGATGGGGGCTTTATCCCGCTTTTGAAGTAATACTTGCTTCACAAATGCAGCTTATATTCGTGTCAGACGGATTTTTTCTAAACCCCCAAGCTGCACAACTCCCATGATTTCCTTTGATGATGACTCCCGGATGCGGCCGTGGCGCGTCCAAAAAATGCGCGAGCTGCTGCCGGCCCTGCAGGAAATGGTGGCCGAAATGCGGCTTGTGCCCGAGCGCTATGCAAAGCGGCTGGAACGCATCTATCCCGAAAACCGGGACAGTGCCGTGAACTTGCTGCAGTACCTTGTGCTGCGGCAGCACGACATGCGCGGGGTGCAGCGGGAGCTGGCAGGGCTGGGGCTTTCGTCGCTGGGCCGGGCCGAAGCAGGGGTGATGGAAAGCTTCCGGGCGGTCATCCGTCTCATCAACACGGCCCTTGCTGCCACTGACGGCAGTCTGGCAAAGCCTGAAATCAGCAATCCGGATCCCGCTTTTTTACAGCCGCCTTCCGGTAGTTCGCGCCTCGCCGAGAATACAGCGCGGCTGCTTGGCAGCCCGCCCGCGCACCGCAGCACGCGCATCATGGTCACTATGCCGGAGGAAGCCGCCCAAAACAGGCAGCTTATCACTGAATTGCTCGAAAGCGGGATGGATGTGGCCCGCATCAACTGCGCCCACGATCAGCCGGCTGACTGGCAGCGCATGGTCGAAAATCTGCGGCAGGCAGGCCGCGAAACCGGGAAAAGCTGCCGGGTGATGGCCGACCTTGCCGGACCCAAAATCCGCACGGCAGCGGTTCCGGCGGCGGTGCAGGTGCTCAAAGTTCGTCCGCAGCGGGACGCGCTCGGCCGTGTTGTCGCGCCTTCCCGCATCCGGCTGCTGCCGGCGCAGGATGAAGCGATGGCCGCTGAAGAGGCCGGAAATGCCCCCGTGCTCTGCCTCGGTCCCGAATGGCTCGCTCAGCTAAAGCCGGGAGATGTGCTGCACCTCACCGACACCCGCGGTTCCCGCCGGAAACTGCTGCTTGAGCGGGATGATACCGGCGCCCTGTGCGCGCGCTGCCACAAAACCGTTTATGCCGCACCCGGACTGCTGCTGCGCGCCGCGCGTGAGGGGCTGCCGGTCACCACCATCAAAGCCGTGCTGAACCCCGATGCTTTCGTACTGCTCAGCGCCGGCGACCTCCTTGAAATTTCGTTTGGGTCCGCATCCCCGCAAAAATCCGCCCCGGATGCCGGTACCGAAAATCCGCTGCCTGAGCCGGACGTGCGTATCGGCTGTACGCTACCCGAAGCCTTCCGAAATGCCCTGCCCGGTGCGCCGGTCTGGTTCGACGACGGCAAAATCGGCGGCATAATCGAAGCAGTTTCTGAGGCCGGCGTTCAGGTGCGCATCCGTCAGGCCCGGCCCGGCGGCACCAAACTGCGGGCCGACAAAGGCATAAATCTGCCGCAAACGCCCATAAACGTTGATGCCCTCACGCCCAAGGACCTGGCCGACCTGCCTTGGATTCAGCAGCATGCGGATCTCGTCGCGCTTTCATTCGTGAACCGCGCCTCCGACGTGCAGCAGCTCATGGATGCCATGAAAGGCGCAGCCGGGCGCGGGGGAGAAGACGCAGAGCAGACCCCCGGTGATGAGCCGAAGCAGCCGGCCATCATCCTCAAAATCGAGACGCGTCAGGGTTTCGAAAACCTGCCCGATATGCTGCTCACAGCCATGCAGGCGCGTTTTTGCGGGGTGATGATTGCCCGGGGCGACCTCGCCATCGAGTGCGGATTCGAGCGCATGGCCGAGGTGCAGGAGGAAATCCTCTGGATTTGTGAGGCCGCGCACGTACCGGTAATCTGGGCCACGCAGGTACTCGAAAACCTCGCCAAAACCGGGCTGCCGTCACGGGCCGAAATCTCCGACGCCGCCATGGGCAACCGCGCCGAATGCGTGATGCTCAACAAAGGCCCGCACATCACCGCCGCCGCCCGAACCCTGGATAACATCCTGCAGCGCATGCAGGCGCATCAGGCCAAGAAAAAGCCCCTCATGGGCAGGCT
>JAFIET010000157.1 GCA_020832405.1 Balneolales bacterium | reverse complement strand
GCGTTGCACCTTTATTCAGGTTATCCCAAACCAAAGCCATTCAGATCGCCGCGGAAATTGAACAGGTTGTCAAGAGCTGGAGAACAGAGGCCGAAAAATTACATATTGGCAAAAGTGAAATCGAAGAAATGTCGTCTGCATTTCTGCCTTATGCGTAATCAGACATGTCCCCGGTCAGCCGCGGCCACTACACCGGATGATTCAGTACCGGCTGTGACGAATGCTGTTCATCCCTGTTGATTTTATGGGAGGTGAGCAGGCTGTATTTTTTAGCCAATCCGATACATCTAACATATTTCTATGTTACTTACCGCTCCCATCAGAAAAACACTCCTCAAACACCTGGCCGGGTGGCTGGTTGCGCTCTTAATTCTCGCCATTAATGTGCATCAATCGTACGATCCGAACGAAGAAGTCGCACGACTTGAGCCTCTTTTGGTAGTACTTTTGCTGTGGGTGTGTATCATTGCGGCAAGTTATCTGAGCCTTTTCCTGCACACGTATTTTTTTAAACAGGGGAAGTATGTTCAGTATGGAATAACCTTCGTAGCAGGGTCTGTATCGGTCGCGATGGCTTTCCGTTTTGCGGGCGAGTTTATGCTGGATACCAGTTTTGCTCAAAGCTTAATTAATGACGTGATCAGTTTCACCTTTGTGATGGCTTTGGCCCTGGGCGTGCGCTATGCGAAGCGGGGCATTATAGATCAGTATCGCCTACAAAAAACGGAGGCGCTGCTCCTTAAATCAGAGCTTGAAACCCTGAAATCACAACTCTCCCCCCATTTTCTGTTCAATACGCTGAATAACATTTACGGAACCAACCTTGCCGATCCGGAGAAAGGTTCGGAAATGATTCTGCACCTTGCCGAGCTGTACCGCTACTTCCTCGATATTCAAAAAAAAGAGCGGGTTTCCCTAAAGGAAGAGCTCGCGTTTATCCGTCATTATGTGGAGCTTGAAAAACTCAGGCTTACGGAAAACAACCATATCCATTTCCGGTCTGATATCACCAACCCCGACACCAAAATCGCTCCCCTCCTGCTTATGCCCCTCATTGAGAATGCCATCAAATACGGCTGCTTTCCGGGTGGTCATTCCGTTGTTGATATCGATATCGTGTGCAAAGACGGGTTGCTGAGCCTGTCAACCCGAAACAGCTTTGAGCCGGGCCGCAAAGTGGTTTCTTCCGGCAACGGACTCAACAACCTAAGCCGCCGGCTCTCCATCCTGTATCCGGACCGCTTCACCCTGCACAGTGAACCACAGGATAAGATGTGGCTCGGCAAGCTGAGGATTACCTTATGATTCGTGTTTTGATTGTTGATGATGAAGCCCCGGCGCATAAAGTGCTGGAAACCTATTGCGGGAGGGTTTCAGACCTTAGGATTGTCGGGAACTGTTATGATGCTACCTCGGCCCTGAACCTGCTGCGTGAGCAGGATGTCGATCTGATGTTTCTTGACATTCAGATGAGCGACCTTACCGGCCTTGAGCTGCTTCAAACGCTGGAGAAGCCTCCGCAAGTCGTTCTTGTTACCGCATACGCCGAATATGCTTTGGAAAGCTATGATTTTGGGGTATCCGACTATCTGCTGAAGCCCGTTCGCTACGCACGCTTTCTACAGGCCGTGGAAAAAGTCCGCAAACGATTGCAGCACAATACTATAGAAACGAGTATCCCTTTGCCGGAAACACGCCATGAAAAAGCAGCTGAAACAGATGCCTTCACCACGGTTGAAGAAGAAGGCGTACTCCGGCGGATTCCGCTCCCTGAAATCCTTTGGGCGGAATCGGCAGCTAACTATGTAAAACTGCATACCGCCGGTTCGGTGCACACCAAGCGCATCACGCTGAGCGAACTCGAAACCCTGTTCAGGCCGCATGGTTTTCTGAGGGTTCACAAATCGTTTCTGGTCCGCGCTGATGCCATCCGGGCGCTCGACGGCAACCGCATACGGATTGGGGATGAGCTCATCCCGGTAGGCGCAACTTACAGGCAGGCCGTGCGGGATGCGCTCAAAGGGATTTGCTGACCAAAGGCTTGTTCCTTGCGGTCAGGGCTGCTTTTGTTATTTTGGAAGGGTAAGATTGCTGCTGCTGCCGGGGTATCACAAAGCCCGACAGTGGCTACGTAATTTAATTCAACTAATTGATATTACTGAACTAATACTTTCCAAAATGCCCGTTCTATCCAACATCGGAATGCTGTACACCTGCGCCGCGGCCGGCGGTCAGGCCGAGCTTCACCCTGTAAAGTACGCCGCGTTGGTGTGGGAGCGGGATAAAGTTTTATGGACAGGCCCCGAGGCAAGTCTTCCGGCGAAGTATCAGGAGTGGGAGCGTGTGAACGCCGGCGGGAAAATGGTGATTCCCGGTTTGGTTGAGTGCCACACGCACCTGGCTTTCGGCGGCTGGCGGGCCGATGAGTTCGAACTCCGCTCACTCGGGCGCCCCTATATCGAAATTGCAAAAAGCGGCGGCGGCATTCTCAGCAGTGTCCGTGCCACCCGGGAAGCATCACCCGAAGAACTCCTCACCAAATGTCTCGGGCATTTGGAGCAAATGAAGGCGCTTGGCATCACAACCGTAGAGTGCAAGAGCGGCTACGGCCTCAACCGCGACGACGAACTCAAGCTGCTTCAGGTGTACCGCGATCTCGACCGCATGCAGCCGCTCGATATTGTCTCTACCTTTCTGGGCGCACACATGGTGCCGCCGGAGTACGCTGATCAGCGAGAAAAATATGTTTCCTTCCTCGTTGAAGAAATGCTCCCGGCCGTTGCTGAAGCACAGCTTGCCCGTTTCTGCGATATATTTATTGAGGAAACGGCCTTCACCATAGATGAAGCCTACTCCATCCTGGCCAATGCCATCGATTACGGCTTTATGCTCAAACTGCACGCCGATCAGCTGAGTGCCGGCGGCGGTGCGGAACTTGCCGCGCAACTCGGTGCCGTTTCAGCAGATCACCTCGAGTACATTTCTGATGCCGGCATTCAGGCTATGAAAAACGCGGACGTAGTAGCCGTGAGCCTGCCGCTCGCGAGCTTTTACCTGCGACAGCCCGCCATCCCTGCCCGCAAACTTATCGAAGCGGGTGTCTCGGTTGCCGTATCCACGGATTTCAACCCCGGCTCCGCTCCAAGCTTCCATCTGCCAGCCGCCATGACCATGGCCTGTACGCTTCAGCACATGAGTCCGGCGGAGGTGCTCAAAGGTGCTACCCTGTATGCCGCCAAAGCCCTGCGCATGCAGCACGATATCGGAAGCCTCGAACCCGGCAAACGCGCCGATTTCGCCCTCATCGATGCCCCCTCCGTCAACCACTGGCTCTATCACCTCCGCCCCAACGCCTGCACCGCAAGCTGGAAAGACGGCATTCAGATTCACGGGCAGGATAGTTAAG
>JAFIET010000156.1 GCA_020832405.1 Balneolales bacterium | reverse complement strand
ACCCCCAAAAACCTGCTCAGAATCGCTTAATCAAGCATTCAGAGCAGGTTTTTTTTTCTTCCCCATTGGCCCAATGCTCCAATAATTCCAGTGCTTTCATAAAAATCCCCTACAAATCCCCTACAAAATTAGGGCATTCATAAAATCCCCTACAAATTACCTGCAAATTATAGGGGAGTCGGGAGGCGCTTTACACGACTTCAGAAAAGTCGGGGTCAATAATTTCCGTCATCACCAGAGCATTTACGCCCGACCCCACCCTGTCACCAACAATGTTGATGGTAACTGTAGCCTTTGGAAAATTTGCAAGTGGGTACTGAGCCGGATCTCCGCTAAACTGAAACGATGGGTTTGCTGCTGTGACTGCGTTGAATGTGATCACGGTGTCTGCATTGTTCGCAACGTCCAGGGATTGCAGGGTGCTTTCGTTTTCAGAAGGTAGCGTTTAGGTTAGCACTTACCTTACTCGTGCTGATAAAGTCTGCTGACTGACACCTCTGATTACAGATTGAGCAACCCGGATGGCTTTTATTGGTTTTTTTCTCAGAATTTTGGTTTACTGTTTAGGGTGATGGCATCATGCCATGAAAAAACCTCCGGTCGGATTAAAGCTTTTGGAGCGGATTTCGGGCCGGAAGCACATCACCCTACACATCTAAAAACATAATCGGAGAGAGGTACTGCTTATGAAAGCGGATCAGGGAAAGAATTCATCACAAGAGTTTAACCGGCGGAAATTTATCAGAACCGGGGCGGCCGGTCTTGCGGGGCTGGCTGCGCTCGGGCTTGGCGGGCAGGCGCAGGCTTCAGCAGACGAGCACAGCGGTGAAGGTTTCGGCGGACTTTTTGCCGGCAAGGTCGTGCTCATCACCGGGGCGACTTCCGGCATCGGGGAGGCGGCTGCGCGCGAGTTTGCACGGGAAGGCGCGCGGGTGTTTTTCTGCGGAAGGCGTACCGAGCGCGGCGAAGCGGTTGAGCGGGAAATCAGAGCCGCCGGTGGCGAAGCGACCTTCATGCGGGCCGATGTGCGTTTGGAAGAAGAAGTGAAAGCCTTCACCGACGGCTGCGTGCAGGCCTATGGCCGAATAGATATCGCGTTCAACAATGCGGGCATAGAGGGGCCGCGGGGCGGCTTTGAGGAAATCAGCACGGGCGGCACCATGGGCTACGACGACCTGATGCAGACCAATGTGAACGGGGTAATGTACTGCATGAGGCACCAGATTCCGTACATGCGGGAACAGGGCAGCGGGGTGATTGTGAACGTGGGTTCGATGCTTTCGCACCGGGGTTCGGCGGCTTTCGGGGCGTATGCGGCAAGCAAGCACGCGGTGATCGGCCTCACACGGTCGGCTGCGGCGGCCAACGCGCGGCACGGCATCAGGGTGCTGAGCCTCTCGCCCGGCGGCACGCGCACCGAACTGCTCCGCCGCTTTGTAGGCGGCAGCCTCGATAACATCGGTGCAAACAGCCCGATGGGCCGCATCGCCGAGCCGGAGGAAGTCGCCCGGGTGATGATGAGCATGTGCCTGGCGCAAAACCTTTTCCTCAACGGCGATGACATCAAGGCCGACGGGGCGTCGTCGGCCTGAGCCTGGTTTTCGGGTTCGAATCCTCCCCCCTTTTTGAAATTTCTTTTATGAAAAATTTTTCTCTGCTCCTGCTTATTTCCTCCCTGTTGTCAGGCGCATTTCAAAGCTTGTCGGCACAGGAGGCGTACTTCCCTCCGGCTGATAATGAGGCCTGGGAAACCACAAGTCCGGCAGCCCTTGGCTGGAATGCGGAAGCGCTCGCTGAAATGCTCGGATGGCTTGAAGAGCAGCAGACCCGTGCGTTCATCATTCTGAAGGACGGGCGCATTGTGGTCGAGCAATACTACGGCCACAGCCGAAACACGGCCTGGTACTGGGCTTCAGCCGGTAAAACCGTAACGGCGGCTTTGGTCGGCGCGCTGGGAAATGAGGGCATCATTGACCTGCATTCGCCCTCTTCTATCTGGCTGGGTGAGGGCTGGACCTCCCTCAGCCCCGATCAGGAGGCGCTGATTACGCCCTGGCATCAGCTCACCATGACAACCGGGCTTGATTATGCGGTGGATGACCAAAACTGCACCCTGCCCGGCTGCCTTCAGTTTCGGGCAGAAGCAGGCACACAGTGGTATTACCATAACGCGCCCTACACCCTGCTCACCCACATTTTGGAAGCGGCATCGGGGCTGGAGCTGAATGAGCTCACCCAGCAGAAAATGGCTGTGATTCCCGGTTTTTCGGGCTTTTATGCAGAGGGCGCTTCCGGGTTTAACCGGGTTTTTGTGAGCAATGCGCTCAGCAAAGCACGCTTTGGCCTCTTTGTGAGGCACGGAACTTCCTGGGCCGGCAACGATCCGCTTCTTTCTGAAGAATTCTTCACTCAAATGATATCCCCCTCACAAAACCTTAATCCCGCGTATGGCTACCTTTGGTGGATTAACGGTCAGGAATCCTTCATCCCGCCTAATTTTGCGGTTTCCTTTCCGGGCATGCTTTTGCCCGATGCTCCTGCGGATACGTATGCCGCTATGGGGATGAATGCGCAGATCCTCAATATTGTGCCTTCCGAAGAACTGATTGTCGTGCGGATGGGTCAGGAGCCGGAAACAAACATTTTTGCTTTTACCAATGAGCTCTGGCAGCGCCTCAATCAGGTGCGGGCCCCGGCCACCTCTGTTGCCCCGGAAATGCCGGCCGGCTTCAGGCTTGAGCAAAATTACCCCAATCCGTTTAATCCGGCGACCCTAATAAGGTTTCATCTTCCGGAAGCTTCGGTTGTGAATCTTGATGTGTACGATGTACTCGGGCGGCATGTACAAAGCCTCGTGAACGGTCAGCTTGCACCCGGTTCGCACAGCGTCCGCTTTGATGCGGGCGGGCTCGCCGGCGGGTTCTATCTGTACAGGCTGCGTGCAGGCGACAAGGTTCTTTACAGGCAAATGCTGCTTTTGAAGTGAATTGAGGCGTAACATTTAGCCGGCATGGAGAAAGCGTTAAGCCGAAAACTTCCTGCTTACAGCTGCTCGCCCGGTTCTTTTTTGAACTTAGCCTGAATCCACACTGGCAGCCTTCCGGTGCGGATTTCATTGCTGTTTGCCGGGGCATGCCTTATATTTGGAACTTGCAAGCGCCAGAACGGCTTTTGCAACCAACCAACCACAAGGTTGGGGGTGCTTACTTTTGTGAGCTGAGATCATACCCCAAAACCTGATCCGGGTAATACCGGCGTAGGGAAACCTTTCGGATGCAGCAACGCCTTTCCTAATTGCATCCGCTGCTTTGATTCTCAACACGACAAGCACCTCCAATGTTTAATCTGAACATTCTGGAGGATATATGCATCACGTACAAACCGGCTTTCTGAAGCCCTGTATTTTCAAAGAAGCC
>JAFIET010000155.1 GCA_020832405.1 Balneolales bacterium | reverse complement strand
CAGCGCGAGCGGGCACAGCTTCAGCGGCCGGTTGAGCTGGTGTTCCCGACCCCGAGGCACATCAACCTGCTCACTACCGAGCCGCTTGCCGCCGGCGAGCTGTACTACAGCATCATGCACACCTTCGGCGAAATTGATAACGGCGCGGGCAATCTTTGGGGGATAGATTCCGGGGCGAACATCCGCTTTAATATCGAGTACGGGTTTACGGACCGTTTCTCGCTTTCGCTTGGCCGCTCCTCGATGGATAAGGTTTTTGAGCTTGGCGGCCGCTACCTGCTGCTTCAGCAGCAAACAGGCGGGGCGCGGAACATGCCCGTTTCCCTGGCCCTGAGCCTGAGCGGCGGCATCATGACCATGCCGTCTGATTTGCTTTTTGAAAGCTTCGGCTTCAGCGACCGGCTGCTGTTTTCGGCCGCCATGCCGGTTTCGCGGGCCTTCAGCGACCGGCTGAGCCTGCTGGCGGTGCCCATGTTTGCGCAGTTCAGCAAAACAGCGGGCAACATGCGGGTAGATGATGTGCGGGACAGCTGGTACGCCGGACTCGGGCTGGGCAGCCGTTTCGGCTTCACGCAGCGGCACGCGCTCACCCTGCAATACCTGCCCGCCTGGCGCGATACGCCCGGGCAGTTCAGTCACGGCTTTGGTTTCGGGATCGACATCAAAACCGGGGGGCACGTTTTCCAGCTGTTCTTCACCAACACGCAGGCCCTCAACGACGCCTACCTGCTCGCCGCAACGCACGGCGACATCCTCGACGGCGGCCTCCGCTTCGGCTTCAACATCAACCGCTCGTTCGTGGTGCGGAATTAGGGGGGGCTTTTGGGGGGATGGCGGGATGTTTTTTTAGTGGCGCCACATTCCAAAACCACGGAATTAACCGTAGGGTTGGGAATTTTCACAAGTACAAATGACCGTGATGTGCAGGGAGTTTCCCCTAAAAAAATAAATGGTGAAGGATTTGGCAGGCAGGAGGGCTAAGGATTATCATTATAATTGCATGCTTTTTATTATACTGCCTGTAAAGCAAGCTCCCCCCTCAAATCTGCGCAACCATGCTTACCCGAATAAAAATCAGCGGATTCAAATCCTTCCAGGATTTTGAAATGCAGTTTACGCCCTTCACCGTGATTGCGGGAAAAAATGCATCCGGCAAAAGCAATTTATTTGATGCCCTTGAACTGCTTTCCCGGCTGGCTTCCATGAACTTAAAAGAGGCCTTTCCGGAGCGGCGGGGCAGCGTCACGGAGTTATTTACCCTCACACAAAAAGGGGAGTACGGCACGGAAATGAGCTTCGAAGCTGAGCTTCTCGTATGCCGTACGGTAAAAGACAACTGGGGGCAGACCGCTGAAATCAAATCCCCAAGGCTGCGCTATGAGCTTGGGATTGCCAGAAAGCCGGGTCAGCACGGTTTTGAGGAGCTCACGGTTACACATGAGCGGCTTACGCGCATCAAAGTAACGGACGATAGCTGGGCACAGGAGCTCATCCCAAAAGAGGAAACCCGTCTTTGGAAAAACACACAGAGCGGCGGCAGCGCAAAGCCCTTCATAGATACGGACCTCACCAACGGCATACCTACCATATTAATCCGGCAGGACGGGAAACAGGGCGGGAAAGCAACACCGGCAAAAGATTTAGGCCAAACTGTACTGGCCGGTATCAATTCAGTCGATTTTCCGCATGTTTTTGCGGTTAAGCAGGAAATGATGAGCTGGCGCTTTATGCAGCTCAATCCGGATCAGCTGCGAAAACCCACTCCACAGGATCCGCGCATGAGCTACACCCTAACCCACAACGGTGCCAACCTTGCAGCGGCTCTTTTCAGAATCAAAGATTCAGATCCGCACATCCTCAAAGATCTCGCCGTAGATCTCAATGTGCTGCTTCCTGAGTTTACCGCCGTTGATGTTCAGCACGAGGAAGCACAGCGACACTTCATCATAAGACTGCAAACCCATGACGGGCGCGAGTTTTCCTCACGTGTGTTATCTGAAGGTACGCTTCGTCTGCTTGCGCTTATGGTGATGAAGTATGATGACGAACATACCGGCCTGCTCTGCTTTGAAGAGCCTGAAAACGGCGTTCACCCGATGAGAATAGCCGACATTACGGATTTACTGCTCGATCTGTCCGTGAATTTTGAGGAGCCCGGCAGCCGGTTGCGTCAGGTTATCATAAATACCCACTCCCCGCTACTTGTGAAAAAGCTGAGCGAAATCAGCGGCGATCCGCGGGTGAGCATCTGGCTCTCGCGCATGGTAAAGCTCGTCAAACCGGCAAACGGAAAGTCCGGCACGAGTATGTTCTGCACGGCCATCCATCAGGTGAGTTTACAGGGACAGTTTGAACTCGCCATTGACCCTGCTTCCAAAAAATGGAACATTGCTGAGCTAACGCGTTACCTTGAAACCATGAGCCCGGTACCCGAACTGTCGGATTTTTAGAATGGCAGCGCAGCTTTTTATTTCCCTGGTTACGGAAGGGCCAACCGATGACCGCTTTCTGAAACCTGTAATTCAAAATCTGTTTCATGAACTTGCCTATGAATGCAGGAAAGAGATACAGGTTGAGGAAATCAGGCTTCTGAAAACACTTCCGAAACGCCTGGGTTTTGTGGCTCAGATGTTCGCAGCGTCAAATGAAGCTGCAGGCAATGGTACAGGGATTCTGTGCATTCACGCAGATGCTGACAGCCCTGATTCCTCAATCGTTTTTGACACGAAGTTCAGACCTTTGTTCGAACATCTTGACGCTGAATCAATAGCTGATGCTGCCCCGCAAATTGTGCCGGTCATTCCTGTAAGAATGACGGAAGCATGGATGCTTGCAGACCCTGAGGCATGGGAACGCATCACTGATATTCCCGCCTGTAATTTTTCTTCCGGCAGCTTAAGCGGCTCTCCGGAACAAATTTCTGATCCGAAACATGAGCTAAAGCAAACGCTTGAGGCTTTACAGAAAGGTAAGGGTCGGAGAAGAAAGTCGTTGGAATTAGATCGGCTATATCAGCTCATTGGTCAGCTGACCCGGCTTTCCTGTCTGCGAATGCTGCCTTCCTTCCAATCGTTTGAAGAATCAGCGCGGGAAGCCCTCAAGCGTACCGGGTATCTCCGGTAAATCAGCGAACTGCCATCTTTGGCTGCGAAGGGGCATCAATCCCCAAAACCTTCTCAAGAACACATACTAATCCCCCCACAAAACACCAAAGCCCCGCCGAATCACGCGATTCAGCAGGGCTTTGTGTTTTTTTTGGTACGCCCGAAGGGATTCGAACCCCTGGCCTTCAGAACCGGAATCTGACGCTCTATCCAGCTGAGCTACGGGCGCATTTTTTTGAAGACTATAAATATACGAAAAAAGGGGCCGCATTTCCACGCCTAAAACCGTTAATTCCGAGGTGCGGATTATATTTCACGCAAAGAAGCAAAGTGGCAGAGGTTTCTGGTTTCTGGTTTCAAAGTTCAGAGGTAAATTCATATAAATCAAATTAT
>JAFIET010000154.1 GCA_020832405.1 Balneolales bacterium | reverse complement strand
TGCCAATATCCTGATTAAATGCTGTAGCATCACCAAACATAAGCTGCATGTTGGTTACACTACTTACATCCCAACTGCCAATATCCTGATTAAATGTAGTTGTGTTATGGTTACTTTCGTCTAAAAACAAGTTCTCCATATCCGTAATCCCGCTGGTGCAGGTGGTGGCAAAGGCGGGGTTGTTCTCGTCAGCAGCACGAAGGGTGTTGAGCCCTCCCCGGTCACGTTTGGTGAACGTAACAGGGCTGCCGTTGATGATTAAGGTACCGGTTTCCCCGATCTGTGCATCGGGGCACATCACGGTTACGCCGTTATCGGCAAGGAAGAAGTTAGGGTTGGGTTCAGGGTCTGCAGCGGGTAATTCAGGGTCAAACCATCGGGCGAAATAGGAAGACGGTAACCCGCCGGCTTCCGAGAATCTACCGCCGGCAAAGACATCCTGTCCCCTTGCCGCAAGCGCGTACACAGTGCCATTTAAACCGCTTCCCATTGCCTTCCAGGTACCGGAGGTTGTGCTGAACTGCGCAATATGGCTGAGCTCGATTGAGTTGCCGTCAGTAACAAAATTACCGCCTGCAAACAACTCTTCACCGGAAAAAACCAATGCATAGGCCGTTCCGATAAAACCGCCTCCGAGCGAATGCCAGCTTTCTGTTGTTACATCATACCGGGCAAAACCCCCGGCCGAAATCCCGCCTGCAAATGAGAAGCTCCCACCCACAAATAAGTCAGTGCCGGAAAAAGCCATGGCATAAGGAGTTCCGGTCAAACCGCTGCCAAGTGCATGCCATGTATTTGCTGATATATTGTAACGGGCAATTCTTGGGGCGCTAACGCCTCCGGCATTATTAAAACTCCCCCCAACAAACAGATCATCTCCGGATGCTGATATGACGGAAACCCAGCTGTCCAGTCCGCTGCCAAGCGCGTGCCAGCTGCTGTTTGCTATATCGTAGCGGGCGATATAATTGACGGTAGTTCCTCCCGCTTGTGTAAAGTCGCCCCCAATGAAAAGGCTTCCCCCGCTTATTTGCATTGAAGAAACAAAATCATCTAATCCTGAATCAAGAGATTCCCAGGTACCGTTTGTGAGGTGATATCGGGCAACGTGGTCGGCAGAAACACTACCTGCCTGATCGAAATATCCGCCGGCATACAGATAATCGCCATAAACTGCTATGGCAGAAACCTCTCCGATATCTCCGTCGTAGCTGACGCCCTCACCGAGGGGATACCACCCCCTGCTCTCAATGTTATACCGAACAATGCCTGCCGCCGGAATACCGCCGGCTACGGAGAAAAAACCCCCGATAAATAAATCCGATCCGTAGCGTGTCATTGCGTAAATGTCGCCGTTGGTTTTAACGATGAGCGGATCAACTGCGTTAGCTGAGGGAATGTAAGCTGCAATGTTATTGATTTGTGAGTTGCCATCAACAGTGAATTCACCCGAAAAGAAAACAAAGTCGTTATTCAGGTGTGGAATACTCTGAAAAGCATAAACCAAGCCGTTATAATTTAAAGGTATATCGGTCCAGGTTTCTGTGTGCAGGTTATATTTGATAAAACCTGAGGTATCTTCGTTTCCTATTTCTGTGAAATACCCCGATGCATACAGGTAATTGCCGTGAACATATAAAGCTGTTGTATTGCTATTCATCTGTGAAAGTGCATCAATAGTATGCCAGGTTCTGCTTGTTATGTTATAGCGCGTTATTTCATAGGTGAAAATTTCGGGATTAAAACGTGCCACATATAAATCATCCTCATTTACAGCGATGCTTTCAATAAATTCAACTGCATCAGTTTCATCACTCAGTTGTTTCCATTGGTCAGCTACAGCATCGTATCTTGCAATGAAACTGACCGAGTTCTCACCTGAATTCGAGAAATTTCCCGCAATGAACAGCTCAGGTCCAACCGTTACCATTTTATAAACAATGTTGCTTAGGCTGTTGTCGGCTATGGTGCTCCAGCTGCCGGTACCGATATCGAACCGGGCTGCATACCAGGCTTCCTGATTACCGGCCGATTCGAATTCTCCGCCTGCATAGATGATGTCAGGGTTAACCTTATCAGCTGCTATTGTATATACAGGCCTGTCAACGCCATCACCGAGTACGCTCCATGTTTCTGTTGCCAGGTTAAAACGTGCAATGTGGCTTGCAGCTACGCCGCCGGCTTCGGTAAATTCACCGCCGGCGTATAAGTATCCATCGTGGACTTCAAGGGCATAAACAGCGTCGTTTACACCGCTGCCAACTTCATGCCAGGTTCTGCTCGGTATGTGGAAGCGGGCGATAAAGCTGATTGGGGCACCGGCTGTTTCGGTGAACCATCCGCCCAGAAAGAGATCTTCCTCATGAACAGCCATAGTGAAAATGCCGTCGTTTGTGCCGCCCGGCACTTCCTGCTGTATCCAGCCTGCGACATCTCCGGCGGGCATAAAAGCCGGATGCCCGGATTCATGAAATTTGTTAATATAGCGGTACAGGTCCGGCGTGCCGCTGAGTGCCCGGTCGCTCTGAAGCCGCCCGTCTGCATCGGCAAAGCGGGAGAAGGGCGACCGCGGGTTTTCCGGGGTTTGTGCCTGCGATTCATAGCAGACGAATAGTAGTATGAAGAGTGTCAGTAGTTTTTTCATAAAAAATGTGCTCGTTTGTTTGCGTTGGTTTCGAATCACGCACACAACATATGGCTGCCGGGTGGGGAATCCCTTCCCCGAACAGTTCATTTTTGTCCCCGATTGATTCAAAAGATGCTCTAATGAGCCGTAATTGTCCGTTTTTTTAGTTTTAAGAGCTCTTCCCGGATCGAGCCAGGGTACCCGCTTTTCGTTAGGAGCAGAATCACAGGCAGGAGAGAAGTGCGGCCTCTCCCGCCTGTGCTTTCAGCATGTTTCCATTGCAACAGCTGCTATGGTTTTGTGCAGCGGAGCTGTGATCGTTTAGCTTAACCGGTTTGATCCTGCTGTCTGCGCAGACGGTTAAGGGCGTAGGCCCCGCCGGCCGCAAGCAGCAGGCCGAGCCCGCTGCCGATGGGCGTTTGGGTAGGGGCACCGGGTAGCTGAGGCGGGCCCGGGTTGTTCATGGGCTGTGCAGGCGGGTTGTCGCGCCAGACCTGCTGATCACGATACTGAGCTTCGGCATCAGCCGGAAGCGAGATCAGTAAAAAGGTGAGCATGGTAGTTGTGATGAAAGAAGTCAGAAGGGATTGCATAGTACAGGTTGTTTGAATTTCGGATGATGCGGGGGGCAGAGGCCGGCAAAGGCGCCAATTTGACGCATATACCGGCCTGACCTGCTGATCTGATTGTTGGTGCTGCCAAAGGAGCCTTACTTCACCAGCGTCATTTTGCGGATGATGCTTTGGTTGCCTACCTGCAGCCGGTACAGGTAAATGCCGCTGGCCAGGTTCTGCCCGCTGAAGCTTACCGTGTGGCTGCCTGCGGTTTGGTGCCCGCTCACCAGGGTTGCCACCCGCTGACCCGTAAGGTTGAAGACCTC
>JAFIET010000153.1 GCA_020832405.1 Balneolales bacterium | reverse complement strand
CACAAACCCGTTCCTTCGGATGTGGACTGGAAATCGGATCAGTCGCCGCTTACGGTGGCTGACAGGGTTTCCCATGCGATTATTGCGAAGGGGCTGGGGCAGCTGTTTCCGGATATTCCGCTGATGTCGGAGGAAGGCGTTGAGATTCCTTATGAAGCGCGCAGGTTCTGGCGGCGCTTCTTTTGTGTGGATCCGGTGGACGGCACTAAGGAGTTCATCAAAAAAACCGGTCACTTTACGGTCAACATTGCCCTGATAGAGGAAGGGAATCCGGTACTTGGTGTTATTTACGTTCCGGCAGAGCGGCTGCTGTACTATGCTGCGCGCGGCAAGGGTGCCTTTAAGCAGGAGCGCGAAGAGGAACCTCAGCAGATACGTGCGCATCGCGAGTATAAAAAGGAGTGGGGGCTTACGGTGGTAGCAAGTAAAGATCACGCAGGTCCAAAGGTGAAGCGGCTGTTTGAAGAATTTCCGCATGCGCAGACCAAAAGCATGGGCAGCTCGCTCAAGTTCTGCATGGTAGCCGAGGGTGTTGCGAATCTCTACCTCCGCGATGCACCAACCTACGAATGGGACACGGCAGCTGCACAGGCCATCGTAGAGGAAGCCGGCGGACACGTGTTCACAGAATCCGGTGCCCCTCTCATGTACAACAAGGAAGATTTGCTCAATCCCGGCCTCATCACCGTAGGCGAAGGCGGCAAGCACTGGGTAGGTGTTATTCAGGGGCTGTGACGGCTTGACGGCACGCGGACTGAGCGGATTTGGCCGGATTATTCGGGCACTGAGTTGCTGAAATTACGGGATCCTTCGACTACGCTTCCGCTGCGCTACAGCTTCGCTCAGGATGACAAAGTAATGATTTAAAACCCGGCGCGGCATGCCGCGCCGTTTGCTATAGCGGAATCCTGTCATCCTGAGCGAAGCGCAGCGGAGCCGAAGGATCTCGCTGATCATGGGCTTCGAGTTATGAAAAAAAACAACCCAGAAACCCGAAACCTGAAACTACAAACCTGCGACACACTGACATACTGAAACACTGACATACTGAAACACTGACATACTGTAAAAAGGGCTCCGGCCCTTTTTTTGTTTCAGGGCTTCTCATCTGCATCTGCACCATCATCATCATTAATAATATAATCTTCAACCCTTCAGTTTTTTCTGATCATGCCAAATACTGATTCTTCGGTTCCGCCTCACCTTCAACTTCACACCCAACCTCCGGTTTGGGCTGAGCCTTTGGCGGATGTTCGCCGTGAGGACTGTTATTTTTATCATACCATGGATCTGCCCGGCGAGGATGGTACGGTGGAGGGGGAGTGGGATTTACGCGGAAAAGAGGCGATCTATCTGGGTGGTGTTCCGTTGTCGGGCAAGCGGGTGCTTGAGGCCGGTACTGCGAGCGGACAGCTTTGCTTTTATATGGAGGAAATGGGAGCTGAGGTGGTCGGGTATGACCTCTCAGAGGCGCAGGAGTGGGATCTTGTTCCCTATGCGGGATATGATTATGCGCTGTATGTGAGTGAGCGTAAAAAGCACATGAACCGTATCAACAGGGGATACTGGTTTGCGCATCAGGCGAAGCAATCGCGGGCGAAGGTGGTCTATGGCACAGTTTATGAACCGCCCGCAGCAATGGGTTCTTTTGATATTGTGACTTTTGGTTCGATTTTGCTGCATCTGCGCGACCCTTTCCTTGCGCTGCAGCGGATGTGTGCACATGCGAAAGAAACCGTGATTGTTACCGATATGCTGCCAGCTTCATCCGCTATGAGCGGTGCTGACAAGCGGCTGATCCGCTTTTTGCCCGATGCCGACACGAATGAACCTCATGAAACCTGGTGGCATTTGTCGCCTGAGCTGGTGGAGGAGTTTCTGCATATCCTGGGTTTTCCGCATACGCAGATCAGCTATCATGAGCAGCTTTGCCTGGGCAGGCCGATGCCGTTGTACACGGTTGTGGGTCACCGAAAGCCGCAGGCTTCGGCTGTTGCCGCTCCGAAGGGAGAAGCACTCAAACCGCAACCGCATCCCCAACAATCACAGAATCAGGTTTCGGCAGCTGCGGATCCAGGTACTATTCGCTTTTCCGTACTTGCGCGTCATCTGCTGATGCGCGCACTTAGAGCTGTGCCCAAGCGGCTCTTCGGGAGAAAGAATAAGTAACACAAAAGGCCTGACCGGGCAGGCCGTGGTTGCCCTGCCCAACCCTCTGCGGCTGGGAGGATGAAATACCGGTCGGACAAATCACATCCCATAGTATAGTATAGTATAGTATAGTATAGTATAGTATAGCATATCATATCATAGCATAGCACCCCATTGCGTCACAAAGCGAGTCATCTCATCTCGTGAAATGCCGGTAAGCGGGGGCGGGGCAGCGCAGCAGATGTCGATTCGACCTCGTCATTCCCGATTATATAAGCTTATTTTCATCCCTGATTCAAAAAAACTTTCCGTTAATGCGGCCTTAACACAGCATATCGTATCCTATCCTCTCTTTTCTGCATTAATTTTATTTTATCTTACTCAGCACAGTCTTTGCTGATGAAGGCTGAATCTTCAATTATCAAAAAAACATTCTTATGAAAGGTATTATTCTCGCCGGTGGAACCGGCACGCGTTTGTATCCTGTAACCAAGGCGATTTCGAAGCAGCTTTGCCCCGTGTATGATAAACCGATGATTTACTATCCCCTTTCGGTGCTCATGCTGGCGGGGATCCGGGAGGTGCTGATTATCACAACCCCGCATGAGCAGGCTCTGTTTAAGCATCTGCTCGGCGACGGCTCGGTCTGGGGCATTCAGATTGAATACGCGGTGCAGCCGAGTCCTGACGGGCTGGCGCAGGCGTTTATCATCGGGGAGACCTTTATCGGGGATGATGATGTGTGCCTGATTTTGGGGGATAATATTTTTTACGGGAATCATTTTGGTCAGCTGCTTAGGGAAGCCCGTGAAGGCCTCAGCGGTGCAACGGTATTCGGGTATCAGGTCGCTGACCCGGAGCGCTTTGGCGTTGTGGAAATGGGTCCTGACGGCAGGGCGCTTTCCATTGAAGAGAAACCGGAGAAACCGAAGAGCAACCTTGCAGTAACGGGTCTTTACATGTATGACAACCGGGTGATTGACATTGCCAAAAACGTGAAGCCTTCGCACCGGGGGGAGCTGGAGATTACTTCAGTGAACAATGCCTATCTGGAGATGGGTGCCCTGAGCGTGAAGGTGATGGGCCGTGGCTTTGCCTGGCTCGATACGGGCACGCACGAAGCGATGCTGGAAGCCTCACAGTTTGTGGAAATTATCGAACGGCGACAAACGCTCAAGATCGCCTGTCTCGAAGAAATCGCCTGGCGCAAGAAATGGATCACCGATGAACAGCTGCTGGCAAGTGCTGAGGAGCTGAAGAAGAGTCAGTATGGGGCGTATCTGAAGGGGTTGCTGGCGGGGTAGGATTTTTAGCTGTTGGCTTTTGGCTGTTAGCTGTTAGCTTTTGGCTTTTAGCTTTTAGCTGTTGCCGGATGTATAGGTTCACGCCCCAAACCCTA
>JAFIET010000044.1 GCA_020832405.1 Balneolales bacterium | reverse complement strand
CTACAAACAAAACGAAGTCGGGGTGATTCCGGAGGATTGGGAGGTTGCTCTGCTAGAGGATGTTTGTAATATGAAAAGTGGCAGTTCAATAACCTCAAAAAAGATAAAAAACAGTGGTTCTTACCCGTGTTATGGAGGTAATGGTCTCAGGGGATATACAGATAATTTTACGCATGAGGGAGACTTCGCTCTAATTGGCAGACAAGGAGCACTCTGCGGGAACTTACAATTCGTCACCGGCTCTTTTTTTGCATCAGAGCATGCAGTAGTTGTTACACCTACTAATTTTACCAATATTTTATTGTTGTACTATGTATTGGGCAGAATGAATTTAAACCAATACTCGGAATCTTCTGCTCAGCCCGGAATATCAGTTCAAAAAATTAAAATACTTCCCATCCCCCTCCCCCCTACACTTGCTGAGCAGACCGCCATTTCCGCTGCCCTGTCCGATATGGATGCCCTGATTGAGGCGCAGGAGCAGCTCATCACCAAAAAACGCGCCGTAAAACAAGGCGCGATGCAGGAACTCCTCAAACCCAAAGAAGGCTGGAAGGTGAAGCGATTGGGGGAAATATGCTCAAAAATAACAACCGGAAAACTTGACGCAAATGCAATGAGTTCTAATGGTCAATACCGATTTTATACTTGTGCTAAGAAATATTATAAAATAGATAGATTTGCATTTGACGATGAAGCATTATTAATATCTGGAAATGGAGAAAATGTTGGGTATGTTCATTATTACAAAGGAAAGTTTAATGCATATCAGCGCACATATGTGCTTACTGGTTTTGAAGAGGACATATTTTATATAAAAACTTATCTTGACAGATTTCTCTCTGAAAGAATCGATGTTGAGGTTAATGCAGGAAATACCCCTTACATCCGTATGGGTACCTTAACTGATATGTCAATTCATTTGCCATCAAATCAAGAAGAACAAATCCGCATCTCCCAAATCCTCTCAGACATGGATGCTGAGATTGAGCAGCTTGAAGCGGAGCTTGATAAGTACCGCAAGCTCAAAACCGGCATGATGCAGGAGCTGCTCACCGGCAGGAAACGACTGGTGTAATTTCAGAACTCCCCAAAAAGAAACCCCTCCATTTTCCTGCTTCCCGCATTCAGGCAAAAACATCCCCCTATGAAACATCCCTCAAAAGAAGTCCGGCTCACCGCAGCAAGCGCATCCCTGCTCTATGCCCTCTTCGCCTTTGAACGTAAGGGGGAGTGGAGCAGCCTTTCAGCAGCCGGCAAGCTGGCGTATTTCATGCAGCGCCGGGTCGCAGAAATGAAGGCCGGATTCAGCACCTACACGCATCTCACAAGCTCCGCTCACCCCAACCCGGAAACCCCATGAGCACTGTTGGCCAACCCGAGCGCATCACCCAAAAAAGGGTCATCAAGCTGTTTGTTCACCGGCTGGGCTACACCTATCTGGGTCATTGGGCCGAGCGGGAGGGCAACAGCAATATTGAGGAGCACTACCTGAAGCGCTGGCTGCACCGGCAGGGCTACAGCAAAAACCTGATTACCCGGGCGCTGTACGAGCTCAGCAAAACCGCCGGAGATCAGAGTCAGCAGCCCTATCACGTAAACAAAGAAACCTATACCCTGCTGCGCTACGGCGTGAACGTACTGCCCGATGTGGGTCAGCAGAAGGAAACGGTACAGCTCATCGACTGGCAGAACCCCGAGGCCAACGACTTCGGCATAGCCGAGGAGGTGAGCATACGCGGGCAGCACACCAAGCGCCCCGACCTGGTGCTATACGTAAACGGCATCGCCCTCGGCATCATCGAGCTCAAGCGCAGCACCGTACTGATAGATGAGGCCATCCGGCAGAACTGGGACAGTCAGAAAAAGATGTTTGCCGAATCTTTTTTCAGCACCATGCAGCTGGTGCTGGCCGGCAACGACACGCAGGGCCTGCGCTACGGCACAACCGGCACCCCGGCCAAATACTACCTGCAGTGGAAGGAAGTGCACCCTGCCCGCAACCCCAACGACCCCGACCTGCTGCGCATTACCGCCCCGCTGCGCCGCCTCGTGAAGGAAGAAGACAGCCTGCTCGACAAGCACATCTGTCAGCTGCTCAACAAAACCCGCCTCCTCGAGCTCATTCACGACTTTGTAGTGTTTGATGGCGGCGTAAAAAAACTCTG
The DNA here is from genome assembly GCA_020832405.1 of Balneolales bacterium. Classification (GTDB taxonomy): domain Bacteria; phylum Bacteroidota; class Rhodothermia; order Balneolales; family Cyclonatronaceae; genus Cyclonatronum. Next base: position 30,928 of record JAFIET010000044.1, on the reverse strand, counting down.
CCGGCCCAATCAGTACTTCGGCGTAAAAGCCGCGCAGGATCACATCCGCCGGCGTGAGGGCGGCATTATCTGGCACACGCAGGGCAGCGGCAAAAGCCTCACCATGGTGTGGCTCACCAAATGGCTGCGCAGCTACAGCCCAGAGGCGCGGGTACTCATCATCACCGACCGCAAAGAGCTCGACGAGCAGATCGAAAAAGTCTATCACGGCGTAAACGAGAACATTTACCGCACCAAAAGCGGCGCCGACCTCATAGCGACCCTGCACAGCAACTCCCCCTGGCTCATCTGCTCGCTGGTGCACAAATTCGGCGGCAAAGAAGACGCAAGCGACAAAGATGTGGACGACTACCTCAGCGAGCTCAAGCGCAGCCTGCCCCGCGATTTCCGGGCTAAGGGCGAGATTTATGTGTTTGTAGATGAGTGCCACCGCACCCAAAGCGGCAAGCTGCACGAGGGCATGAAATCGCTGCTGCCGGAGGCGCTCTTTATCGGTTTCACCGGCACCCCCCTGCTCAAAAAAGACAAGCAAACGAGCCTCGAGGTTTTCGGGAAATACATCCATACCTACAAATTCGACGAAGCCGTAGCCGACGGCGTAGTGCTCGACCTTCGCTACGAAGCCCGTGATATTGAGCAGCGCATCAGCTCGCACGATGCCATCGATCAGTGGTTCGAAACCAAAACCCGGGGCCTGAGCGACTACGCCAAAGCCGAGCTGAAATCGCGCTGGGGCACCCTCCGGAAAGTATTCAGCGCCAAATCGCGGCTCGAAAAAATAGTAGCCGACATCATCATGGATATGGAGAAAGCCGAGCGGCTGAGCACGGGTCAGGGCAACGCCATGCTGGTATCCGACAGCGTGTACAATGCCTGCCGCTACTACGATCTGTTCCGGCAGTTCGGCCTCGACAAATGCGCCATCGTAACCTCCTACAAGCCCGACCACAACTCCGTGAAACTGCAGGATGCCGGCAGCGGGGAAAGCGAAGAGCTCATCAAATACCGGATTTACCGGCAGATGATAGCCGACTACTACCGCATAGAGCCCGACAAGGCCCACACCCGGGTAGATGATTTCGAGCTCGACGTAAAGAAGCAGTTTGTGAACGAACCCGGCCAAATGAAGCTGCTGATTGTGGTAGATAAGCTGCTCACCGGTTTCGACGCGCCCCCGGCCACCTACCTGTATATCGACAAAAGCATGAAAGATCACGGGCTGTTCCAGGCCATCTGCCGGGTAAACCGCCTCGACGGGGAGAGCAAAGAATACGGCTACATCATCGACTACAAAGATTTGTTCAAAAGCCTGGAGCAATCCATCGGCGACTACACCTCCGGCGCCTTCGACGCCTACGAAAAAGAAGACGTACAGGGCCTGCTCAAAGACCGGCTCGAAACCGCCAAAGACCGGCTCGAAGAAATGCTGGAAGCCGTAAAAGCCATGTGCGAACCGGTAGCCCCGCCCAAGGAGCAGCTTCAGTATCAGCGCTACTTTGTGGGCGACCCCGAAAACCCCGACGACCTCAAAGAAAGCGAGGAGCGGCGGCATGCGCTCTACAAAGCCGTGAGCCGGCTCGTGCGCGCCTACGCCAACATCGCCGACGAGATGGAAATTGCCGGCTACCACGAGCGGGACCGCCTGCGCATAAAAGCCGAGGTTACGCACTTCCAGCACACCAAAGATGAGATCATGCTTGCGGCCAACGAAAAAGTTGACCTCAAAAGCTATGAACCCGGCATGCGGCAGCTGATTGATTTTTACCTCGATGCTGACCCGGCCCGCAAACTTTCCAAACTCGAGGATACCTCCCTTGTGGAGCTGCTCGCCTCCGAAGGGAAAGCCGCCCTTGAACAGGTGCCCGAAAAAACGCGCAAAAACGAAGAAGCCATGGCCGAAACCTTGGAAAACAACATCCGCAAGGTCATTATCGAAGAGCAGCTTACCAACCCGGCCTACTTCGAAAAAATGAGCACCCTGCTCGACGAGCTCATCCGCCTGCGCAAAGAGCAAAGCCTGGAATACGAAGCCTACCTCGATCAGATTATCGCACTCGCCCGGAAAGTAAGAAAAACGGAGGCCGGCAGCAGCTATCCGGAGGTGATCAGCACTGCCCCGCAGCGCGCCCTCTACGACAACTTAGCGCAGGATGAGGAACTCGCCCTTGCCCTTAATGATGCGGTGATGTACACCAAGCAGGATGCCTGGCGCAACAACAAATTTAAAACGAAACGGGTGAGGCTTGAAGTGGAAGAAGTGCTCAGGCAAAAAGGCATCACCGACAAAGAAAAAGTTGATGCGATTTTCCAGATTATTGTAGATCAGCCGGACTACTGATGTCAAAGCCGCACACGGACGCAGAAATGAACACGCACTCAGATTTGGATTTGGACTTGGACTTGGACTTAGACTTAGAACCCGAAACCGGGGCTTACGGGCCTGTTGAAACGGACAGCGAAAAAGATACCGAAGCCGACACGGATCTGCTGAGCGGTCCCGCCGCGCGGACGCTCACGGTAAGCGGAATTTGTATTGATGTAATCCTGAAGGATATCAAAAACATGCACCTTGCGGTGTACCCGCCCACGGGCCGGGTGCGGATAGCTGCGCCCCTGCACGTAAAAGAAGACCGCCTGCGCCTGTTTGTGATTTCGAAGCTCGGTTGGATCAGGCGTCATCAGCGGAATTTCCTCAAACACGAGCGGGAAACCCCGCGCGAATTCAAAGAGCGCGAAAGCCACTACTTTATGGGCCGCCGCTACCTGCTGCGCCTCAAACCCACGGAAGGCGCCGGCTATGCAGACCTCAAAGCCAAGACCTACTTAGATTTATACCTTAATGTGAACGCCGGCACAAGCGAAAGCGGGGGTGAGGGAGGGGGCGAGACCCAGGGCTCAGCTGAGGCTAAGGGCGGGGCCCGGAACCCGGCCGCGGAATCAGGGCGCGGGTTCCCGGATGGTATCAGCACGGCCTACAAGCGCCGGATCCTCCATGAATGGTACCGCAGCGAGCTCAAAAAGAGAATCCCGGCCCTGCTCGAAAAATGGGAGCAGAAACTCGGGGTGAAGGTCAGCCACTGGCAGGTGCGGCAAATGAAAACGAAGTGGGGCAGCTGCAACACCGAAACCGCCCGGATCACCCTCAACCTCGAACTCGCCAAAAAGCCCGAGCGCTGCCTCGAGTACATTATCGTGCACGAAATGATGCACCTGCTCGAACGCCACCACAACACCCGCTTCCGGCAGCTCATGGACACCCACTACCCCAACTGGCGCGAAGTGAGAGCGGAACTGAACCGGTGAGGGGGGGGCTGGGGGGTTAAACGGAATTAAAAAATTAGCCTAAAAAGGGCTTATTGCGTACTTTTTAGGCATGGTACACAGCCAAATCTATAGTATTACTCAGCTGCGGGATATTGCATCCGTTTTTTCCAGAAATCAGGTGCAGGCGTGGCAAAAGGGCGACTTCAGCGGTCTTCATGCTAAAATTGTGCGTTACTTCCCGGAGTGGCTGAACCGTAGCGATAAGAGCTATTTTGATTATCTGCGTACGGCCTACAGTATTATTCGTGATGCGTACCCTAACGAGTATATTTATAAAAATGACTTTTTGACGGCATGGATCATACAGGAACTGGGCAAAGCTGAGTCAAAAGTGTACAGCGAGTTCAGAGTCGGGAAAGCTGTAGCAGATCTTGTACTCTTTAACGGTACATCCAAAGCATTTGAAATTAAAACCGAACTGGATTCTGACAACCGTTTAACTCATCAGCTGGCTTCCTATCAAAAAGCCTTTAATGAAATTTATCTGATTGTGCCCGCAAGCAGAAGTGATGTGTATGAAAATCTTGACAGTAGAGTTGGCATCATCACCTACAACAACGGATCAGACAAAAAATTCAGCGTCTTACGGAAGTCACAGGATAACAGGCAGGTTGATTCAGACATCATCATGGAAACTCTTCATACCCATGAATACAAACAAATAATCAAGCAGTATTTCGGTGCACTACCGCAAATGAACAGCTTTACTCAGTTTGAGTGCTGCAAAACAAAAATGAAAACTATCCCCGCAGAACACCTGAATCAGCTGTTTATTAAAGCCTTAAAGAACCGTAAGCAGCACAATGCTTTTTCGAAACGCTATTATCCGGAACTCAACCAGATCAGTTTATCCATGAACCTCAGTAAACTTGACAGGAAGGCCTTAATCTCCGGCTTACTAAGACCTATAACTCCACAAGAAAAACTAAAAGTCTTGTAAGTTCTCAACCTACAAGACTTTTTGTTTTAAAACAGGATGTTATCGTTTTTGTTACTAAGAAAAGTTCATAATACATCCTGCGATTAAATCCGGGTTACCACAGCAGCTGTTTAAAAACAGCATGGCGGCAGGGCTTCCCACAGCTAATGGATTAATGGTTTCTATCCAAAACAGTGCTGTTGCCCTGTCCTGCCCTGTCCTATTTCACCAGCATCATCTTCCTTGTCTGCACGAAGCTGCCGGCCTGCAGGCGGTAGATGTACATGCCGCTTGACAGGCGGCCTGCATCGAAGCTCACGCTGTGGCGGCCCGCTGCCTGCTGACCGCTCACCAGCACCGCCACCCGCTGACCCGTGAGGTTGAATACCTCCAGCCTAACCTCCGCCGCTTCCGGCAGGGCGTACTCAATGAGGGTTGTCGGGTTGAAGGGGTTGGGGTAGTTTTGGGAGAGGTGCATACTGCGCGGCAGCTGTGCGCCTTCTGCGATGCTGGTAAATTCCGGCCCGCTCCAACGGGCGAAATAAGCAGCGGGCCTTCCCCCTGCCTGTAAAAAACCGCCTCCGACATACAAATCATCCCCGCTTACCGCAAACGTATAAGCGAAATCGCTGAGCCCGTCACCCAGGGCATGCCATGTGCCATCAGTCATATTGTAGCGCGCGATATGGTTCGCGGGCGCGTCACCGGCCTCGGTAAAACTGCCCCCCACATACAGATCATCTCCGCTTACCTTAAGCTCAAAAACATCATTATTGACCCCGGCACCCAGGGTATGCCATGTGCCGTCGGTGAGGCTGTACCGGGCGATACGGCTGGCGGGTGCGCCACCGGCTTCGGTAAACCATCCCCCTACATACAAATCATTTCCGCTTAGCAGCAGCGCATCAACAACATCGTTTACCCCATCCCCCAGGGCATGCCAGCTGCCTTCGGTGAAGTTGTACCGTGCAACATGGCCGGCAGGTACGCCACCGGCTTCGGTAAACAAACCTCCTGCATACAGTTCGTCTCCGCTTTTTTCGAGAGTGAATACCACATTATTGACCCCGTCGCCTACTGCATGCCATGTGCCATCGGTCAGGTTATACCGGGCAACCCGGCGGGCGGGTATGCCGCCGGCTTCGGTAAAACTGCCGCCCACATACAGGTCGTCCCCGCTTATCAGAAGGGCATTTATATTACCGTTTACGCCATTACCCAGGGCATGCCAGCTGCCTTCGGTCAGGTTGTAGCGCGCGATACTATTTACGGGCGCGCCCCCGGCCTCGGTAAAAAAGCCCCCCACGTACAGATCATCCCCGCTTACTGCAAGTGCCCTGATCCCCAGATTGACCCCGTCGCCCAGGGTATGCCAGCTGCTATTGGGGATGTTGTAGCGAATAATTCTGTTTACGGGCATATCTCCGATATAGGTAAATGTTCCACCTAAATAAAGATCATCTCCGCTTACCGCAGCAGCCAGAATGTTTGCATTCAAGGCTTTATCAGAGCCAACAAACAGTGGCTCAACAACCGCTGACTCAATATTAGCCCTTGCCATTCGCAAAGCAGGTATGTGGCCAGCCATGTTAAATTGCCCTCCCATAAACAGATCATTCCCGCTTTCCCTAAGGATCCAAACTGAATTATTCACCCCGTCACCCAGGGCATGCCAGCTGCCTTCGGCAGGCTCAAAGCGGGCGATGCGGCTGGCGGGTGCGCCATCAGCCTGTGTGAACATACCTCCCGCATACAAATCATCTCCGCTAATTTCAAGAGCGAGTACCGTACCGTTGACCCCACCGCCCAGGGCATGCCAGCTGCTATCGGTCAGGTTATACCGGGCAATGCGGCTGGCGGGCGCACCACCGGCCTCTGTAAACTGTCCCCCCACATACAGATCATCCCCGTTTACCGCAAGTGCCCGAACCAGATCACTGACCCCTTCGCCCAGGGCATGCCAGCTGTCATCGGTCATCCTGTATCGCGCGATGTTATTTGCGGGCGTGCCACCGGCCCCGGTAAACACGCCTCCCACAAGCAGATCATCCCCGCTAACCGCAAGTGCAAATACCAAAATGCCGGCTACCTCACCAAGCGCATGCCAGCTGCCATCAGACAGCTCATACCGTGCGATGCGGCTCGCAGGTGCGCCACCAGCCTCTGTAAAGTTGCCTCCCACATAAAGATTATCTCCGCTTACTGCAAGCGTCCAAACCCTATCGTTTACCCCGTTTCCGAGGGGGTGCCAGCTGCCGTCGATGAGGTTGTAACGGGCAATATTCTTTGCAGATACGCCACCGGCTTCTTCAAAAACACCCGCTACATACAGATCGTCTCCGCTCACTGCAAGCGTCCAAACTTCTCCAAAGACCCCATCCCCCAGGGCATGCCAGCTGTCATCCGTAAGATTATACCTCACGATGCTGTTGGCAACCAAATCACCGATTTGGTCAAACCGACCACCAATGTAGAGGTTATCACCATGAATGAGCATCGAAAAAACGTTCCCGTTCGCCCCCCAAAGGTAGCTTTCCGGTTGGGTCCAGAACTGATTATCGGGATGACCGGTGCCCGCCGGCCTGAAAACCGGCGCGCCGTCATCCCCTTTGGCGAAGTCAAAACCGGCCACATCCAGGCTTCCCTGATACCCTTCCGGGATATGAAAATTGCCGTGCTCGTCTAAAAAATCACGGACTGAACGCTCAGGGGCGCTGTTCTGTGCGAGAAGTTCGGTCCCAAAGGCAAGGAGCACCATCAATATGAACAGGGTACCGATTGTTTCTTTAGCTTTTAATCTTAGTATCAGATGTGATTGTATTGGATTCAGTTTTTCAACTCGCTGCTTGTTAACATGCATTGGTTAAGGACGGTTTTGCGGGGATGAAGGGAACCGGCAAGGTGATGTTGTACCGCTTCCCCAAATGACTCATTGATTGGCTTTTAAAAACCTGATTTAAGAGCGGAATTGCAAAAATAATGACCGCTTTTTCCATCCCAGCTTCATTTTTCCACAAAACACTTAAAAACAATCAGATACACCAACAATGCCGGGTTCACAATTGGGAGGAGAAAACATGACCACAGAACTACTTTAGCAAGATGGTATCGTTTGGGTTACAAGCAAAAGTTCATAATACATCCTGCCATTACATCCGGGTTACCCCAAAAGCTGTTTGAAAAGCATGGCGGCAGGCCGGGCCCGGGCTTATTTTAGATGGGTTAGGCGGATGGTTGCCGATTGGCCAGAGCTGTTACGGAAACGCAGCAAGTATATTCCGCTTGAAAGATCAGCAGCCTCCAAAGGCAGCGTATGCCGGCCGGCAGAAAAAGCCTGGTTTGCGAGGGTTCGGATCAGCCGGCCGTTCAGGTCGTGCAGGGTAATGTGCATCTGAGCGGGAACGGCCATTTCCCAATGGAGCAGGGTTCGGCTGTTAAAGGGATTGGGGAAGGGCGGCATCACCCGAAAATCAGCAGGCCCTTCCTGCAATCCGGATTCGGGATCATTGATATGAGTTGACGGCAGGCAGTGTGCGAGAATATGCGTGGCATAGGTTTCAAAAACATCGGTTTCGATGGTGTAGAAAGCGGAGCGCTGGTCGAACCCAAAGCCGGCACCCACGCCGTTTGTAATAAATAGGATAGCGGTGCCGGCTTCAGAACCAAGGCGAATATAGAGGTTGGAGGCCAGGCCGTAAGCCGCTCCGGGATGTCCGGCAAACAGATGACCGGGAACGACCACGTCTTCGCCCGGCCGGTTGGTGGTGTGATGGGCGCCGGCGCCAAACGCGTAGTAGAGGCCAAAGTAGGGGTCGCCGTTACCGCCGGAATAGGTCCACTGCGGTTCCAGCAGGTAAGCCATGGTTTCTTCGCTTATGAGCTGCGTACCGCCAGCCATGCCGCCCTGCTGCAGGAAACGGGCAAGCTGCAGCAGCGATCGGGCGGTTGTGCGCAGGCCGCCTTGTGGGGCAAAGATGAGGCCGTTATGACCCGGAACATAGCCGGGCAGCTCACGGTCAGGCGGGGCAACGCCCTGGAAATGGTCAAACTGAGGGGTCCACGTTCCGCCGGGTTTGCGGTAGAGGGCGGCGAGCTGATTGATGTCGGCAAGGTCAGCAGGGTTAAAACTGCCTTCGATGCCAAGCATGGGCAGAAACGCATCCCGCATGTAGCGGTCAAACCGCTGACCGGTAACGGCTTCGATGATACTGCCAAGCAGGCCGTAATTAAGATTGCTGTACATGAAAAAGGAGCCGGGGGCTTCGGTTCGCCAGTTGTTGGCAGCGAACCAGGCCGAGCCGGGCACAAGCAGGGCCGATATCGGCGGGGGCGCTGTGGCGGAATAGCTCTCAGACAGGAATGCAGCATAGGTGCTGCCATCCTGAATACTGCTTTGGTGGGTGAGCAGATCGATGACCCGGATGCTGTGCAGCGGCCATGCCGGGTTCTGAAGCGGAAAGCCCAGCAGACTACCCGCGGACTGATGCAGGTCGAGTGCGCCTTCATCATGCAGGTGCAGTACCGCAAGCGCGGTGACAAGCTTGCTCACCGAAGCGATGCGGAAGTGCGTATCAGCGGTTACAGGCAGGTTTCGGGCAATATCCCGCTTACCCAGGTACACTTCGGCCTGCCCGCTTCCGCAGCTCCCGATCACGGCCATACCGGCTGCATCGTGGAACGCCGCAATTTGTGAGAGCGAGGCCGCAAAAGCCGGTTGCCCCGGCAGCTGCTGCGCTGCTGCATTATCAGCGGCAGGCAGCAACAGAATAAAAATCAGAACCGGGAGAAAGCGCATGGAATGGATGCAGGATTGATGGCAGGCAGATACCCGCCTAAAATGAAGCTGTTTGGCGCTAAATGCAATGCAAGTTGTTCCCGGCTTTTGGCCAAAAAGCTGACAAAGAGCCAGCCAGCCACATCAGGCTTTGCCTGCTGCTGAAAAAGAAAATTGTGCTAATAAAAAGCGCTTTTTTGTTTAATAAGGTGAAGTTTTGCGCAAATAATCTTATCTTTGAATTAGAATACGGGGCTTCACTTTAAGCCTGTTTCTTCCTCACCTTAATCTAATCGGAGGCACGCCATGAAAAAGCAGCACAGCAATTTCGGAATCCGCTTTTTCAACGCAACCATGACTGTTTTTGCCAAGACTGTTATGGGCATCAGCAAAGGTATCCTTGCACTTGTGAGAACCCTCACGGGCACCAAAGACAAAAAAAGATTCGCGCACTGAAGGGCATAAATCTGCGATATCAGGATTTTAAGAGACCTGATTATTGACTTAGCCTCGTTTTCGGCAAAAACAGGTTGACACGAACCCTGATATATACTTATATTTAAAGCCTATCAACAAAAGGTCCGGTAGTTCAGTTGGTTAGAACGCCTGCCTGTCACGCAGGAGGTCGAGGGTTCGAGTCCCTTCCGGATCGCATTGAAGCCCAATCACTTACAAGTGGTTGGGCTTTTTTGTTTTGAGGATGTTTTGGGGCTGGGGACCCCCTGGGGACGCGTTTCCGTAGTTCAGCTGGTCAGAGCGCCTGTCCCGATACTTCGGGAAGGTCGGGGGTTCGAGTCCCTCCGATGGGTCGGAGCAGGCTTTCCGGATCACGCTGAAGCCCAATCACTTACAAGTGGTTGGGCTTTTTTGTTTTGGAGAGGTTTTCGGGCTGCGGACCCCTGGGGACGCGTTTCCGTAGTTCAGCTGGTCAGAATGTCTGTCCCGATACTTCGGGAAGGTCGAGGGTTCGAGTCCCTCCGATGGGTCGGAGCAGGCTTTCCGGATCGCACTGAAGCCCAATTACTTACAAGTGGTTGGGCTTTTTTGTTTTAGAGAGGTTTTGGGGCTGGGGACCCCCTGGGGACGCGTTTCCGTAGTTCAGCTGGTCAGAATGCCTGTCCCGATACTTCGGGAAGGTCGAGGGTCCGAGTCCCTCCGATGGGTCGGAGCAGGCTTTCCGGATCGCACTGAAGCCCAATCACTTACGAGTGGTTGGGCTTTTTTGTTTTGGAGAGGTTTTGGGGCTGGGGACCGCCTATCTCCTTAGTACGTATCCGTGCAAGCTTTTTTGCCGGGTGGCCAGGGTACCGGGTGTAAGGTGTAGTGAATTGCCTGATCAGCAAGTTTAAGCCGGAGGCCGTCCAGCCGTACTCACTTTCATCGAATGCCAGGCAGAGTTGGTCGAATTATAAGCTGACTTTAAATTGGAACTGGTATATTCCTGCGTAATTATACCCAGAATATGATGATTCTAATTTAAAAAGCCTGTACTCGCTATGCGGCCAACACCTTTACTCTTACTTATCGGATTTCTGTTTTCCACCTGGTTTATTTTCGGGTGCAACGCTCCGTCTTCGGGTCCTGACACCACCCTGCCGGTCGAACGCACGCAAGACCTCCGGGTTCCCGACTCGTTCGACTGGCGAACGCAGCGGGATATCAGCTTCACCCTAACCGGCTACGAAACCGGTCTCATGCGGTTTATAGCTGAGGACGGCACCGTCTATCATCAGGCCAATCTGATTGATACACAGCCGTACACGTTCAGACTTACTGTACCGGCCTATATGACCGAAATCACCGTTTTCTACAACGGCCATGAACAGAAAATGCGGCTCGACCGACCTGAAATAACGCACACTTTCCGGCGCTAAACCTCTGTACGGAAAAAGTTATCACCCCACCCAATTTCACCGGCCCGACAACGGCTGTACCAACCGGCGCTTCTGCGCTGATTTCCCCTTTTCTTCCATATCCCAACACAGCAAACGCACATCTGCCATGAACAAATACACAGCAGCTGCCCTTGTACATCCCTATGCTGCCAAAGTGGTGCTTCTCAACAGGTATTCAGTTATGATTGCCGTTACAATCCTTTTTTTCACTTTTGGGTTTACTGCTGCTGCCATGGCGCAGATACCGATAAGCGGCGTAACCACTGTTTATACCTCCGTAGATGATTCAAGCAACGACTATACTGCCGGCCGATTCAACTACCGGTTTAATTCCGGTAATCAAAATGACTTACTGCTGCTCAATGTGCAGGCCGCGGGCAGAACGTTTACACCGGCCCTGTTCGCCAACCGGATTGAAATGCAGCGGGTTTCGATTCCGACCATACCCGATGAGCGGGAAATTTTCTATTACGAAGGCTCCGTTTCGGGCAGCAACATTAACCTGAGGCCGGGTTACATCAGCGATATGCGGCAGGCACTGCTTAACCCTATTATGAACCGGGGGGTAGATAATATATTTCAGCAAACCGGCGATAACAGCAGCAATGTGAACAATGTGATGCGCCTTGATTTTATTTTTGATGACGGTCTTGAAGTTCCGGCTCTGATCGCAGAAGAAGGGTTTATCATTAAAGAAAGAGGAGGCAACGACCGCTTCAGGATTGCCGCAATCACCTCACTCGATGCAAACGGCAATGCCGCGGGTTTTGCACCGGCTGTGCTTGCCGAAGCCTCAGACTGGGGTCCGGCCGGTTTCAGCCTAAGCACGCAGGTCATGCGGCGCCCCAACCCGAACGTTCCCGCTGAAATGAGCGCAAACCTCAACGCTCAGGCTATGGCAGGGATTCTCTTCACCTTCGAGGCGCTCGGCCTTTCCCCCGGCCAAATCATTTACGGATACGCCCTTACCGCAGGCGACGCACCGGCTAACAGTGCCGAATGGTTAGATGTAAGCACCTTCCCGACCGATACCAATGCAACCGACGGTGGGCTTGATATCGCCGCTGGCGGCGCTTACTTCTCTGCAAACCCGGTTATTGTGGCCGAAGACGACTTTTTCTCCATAGGTGTTCAAACCACCCTTGAAGGCAGTGTAGCCGGTAATGACATCTTCCCCGCCGGTTCATCCTTTGAACTCACAACCGAACCCGCATCAGGAAACCTTACCTTCAGTCTGAACGGCTCCTTTTCCTACACGCCTGATCCCTTCTTCGAGGGTTCTGATACCTTTGTTTACACCTTATGCCTGCCTGCACCGCTCGACTACCTTTGCGATACAGCAACTGTGAGTATCTCCGTGGAGCCAACCCTCATGGGCATTGTCAATTTCTTCCCTGCTGCCGGCCCGGGAACCCTTGCTTTTGAAGACCTCTGGCCCGCTCAGGGCGACTTCGACTTCAACGATATGGTGGTAGATTATCAGTTTCAGATATCCTCCAACAATCAGAATATCGTTGAGCGTATTGATGCCATCATTGTGCTGCGTGCCTTTGGCGCGGCTTTCCGGAACGGCTTCGGCTTTCAGCTCTCCGAAAACATTCAGAATGAAGATATTGTGGTAAGCGGCTTCAGCCTCACCGAAGATTTTATCAGCCTCAACCCGAACGGCACCGAAGCGGGCCAAAGCAAGCCTACCATCATCGTATTCGACAACACCTACACTCAGATGCAGCACCCGGGCGTTGGCACAGGGGTCAATACTGAGCCGAATGCACCCTTCGTGCAGCCTGCTGTATTTATGATTAGCATCGAATTTGTGGGCGGCAGTTATACCTACAGCGATGTGGATATCTCAGCTTTTAACCCCTTCCTTATCGTAAATCGCGATCGCGGCCGCGAAATCCATCTGCCGGGCTACCCGCCAACAGACCTTGCCAATATGGATCTTTTCGGTTCAAGCGACGACCGTTCGAGCCCCTCACGGAACCGCTGGTATGTAAGTAAAAACAACCTGCCTTGGGCAATCAACCTGATTCACAGCTTCGATTACCCGATAGAACGCGCTGATATCATGCAGGCCTACCCTCGTTTTACGAACTGGGCGCAGAGCGGCGGCAACTTATTTCAGGATTGGTTCAGCAATACGGGGCTGGATTTCCGAAATCAGGAAAAAATCTACAATCCTGACTAATTGAAATGCTTTTGTTTGTGATGAAAGCCCCTGCAGCCCCCGGTATGCAGGGGCTTTTTTTTAAGCACAATTGAACCGACTTGAGTATTAATCCACCTCTTCAGCTAATATGGCCGTCCAAATCTGTTTTTGATATGCACTTATCTTTCAACATATTGCCAGGAATACTTGCAATACTCATGTAATTTACCGGCATTTTGGCCCCCTCTCACCTCCCTTCTGTTTCTTTCAGAGCCGCACTTTCCTGGCTCGCGGCTGTATTTCTGGTTAGCTGCGGAAACCCCGCCGGCTCTGATGACGCCCCCTCCCCGCATCATCCTTTTTCCTATACCATCGTTACAGATGCACTTGAAATACCCTGGCAGATGGCCTTTGCACCCGACGGGCGGATTTTCATCAGTGAACGAAACGGCCTCATCCGCATCGTTCAAAATGATCAGCTCCGCAGTGAACCCTGGCTGGATTTGCGCGATTCGGTGAGCACTGCCGCCGGGGTACCGGTAACCAACAGCGGGGTGACGGGCATAACCCTCGATCCCGATTTCGGAACCAACCGCTACGTGTATATCGGCTACAGCTACGACGATCCGGACAGCGAATTCGACCTTAACCGCCTCGTGCGCTATACCGACGACCCGCAAACCCAAACACCGGTTTTCGACCGGGTGCTGCTTGAAGGCATCAAAGGGCTGAGCATGCACAACACCGCGCAGATCCGGTTCGGCCCCGACGGCATGTTGTACTGGTCAGTGAGCGAGCGGCATGTGCCGGAAGTCGCGCAGGATTTAGATGACCCCGGCGGCAGCCTGCTCCGCATGACCCGCGATGCCGAAATACCCGCAGACAACCCCATACCCGGGTCCAATATTTTTGCCTACGGGCTCAGAAACACGCAGGGGTTCGACTGGCACCCCGAAACAGCGGTAATGCTCGGCACCGATCACGGCCCTTCTGGGCCGCAGGGCTGCTGCCACGATGAAGTAAACCACATCGAAGCCGGCAAAAATTATGGCTGGCCCATCATCCGAGGCGATGAAACGGCCGAAGGCATGGAGGCGCCCCTCATACACAGCGGCGTGGGTGAACCCCGCGACGACTACACCTGGGCACCATCCGGAGCAGCTTTTCTGCACAGCGGCCCCTGGTACGGTTCCTTTTTGTTTGCGGGACTCCGCAGTCAGAGCCTGTGGCGCCTCACCATAAATCAGTCGCCTGAGGGAAGTGTCGCGGCAGGTGAGCTCAGCCGCCATCTTCAGGGTGTTTTCGGCCGGATAAGAGCTGTTGAGCAGCACGAAAACGGGGATATCTACATCATCACGAGCAATCTCGATCAGCACGACGTGCCGTTTAACACAGACATGCTGATAAGGCTTCGCCTTGATGAATAAGCAGCTGCCTGCAAAAATGACTATGATGAAGCGAAAAGCCTCAGCCGGTTTGCCCGCATCCCTGTATTTGGTTACTATGCTTGTGGCCGGCTGCTGACCCGGAATTTCTAAACGGCAAAATCACATCCCCCTGCATGAAAAACCACCTCAAAGGCATTGCCCTTCACACCGCCGGATTGTTCGGCATCAAAGCGCATCCCAAAGTCCGGCGGAAGCAGCCCGGGCAGATTCCCGGAACGCCGGTACACACCGGGGCGCGGCGCATGGAGGAGATCCGCATCACCCTGCATGATTTCGACGAAACGCACTACCACAGCGCGGTCATCAGCCGGATTGAGAAATCGGCAGCATACCTCGAAAACAAATCGCGCACCTGGATTCAGGTGCAGGGGCTTCACGACCTTGAGCGGCTGCAAAGCATCTGGGACTATTTCGGCCTGCACCCGCTCATACAAGAAGACATCGTGAGCACCTCACAACGGCCTAAGGTGGAAGTATATGAGGATGTCATCTTCGTGGTGCTCCGCTCCGTTACCCTGAACGAGGAAACCCGGCAGCTGCAATCCGAGCAAATCAGCCTGGTGCTGGGCAAAAACTACGTACTCTCCTTTCAGGAAAGTGATGAGCCCGTTTTTGAGCCGGTCATCCGGCGCATCGGCACGGCCGGAACCCGGCTGCGCAGGCTCGGCCCCGACTACCTCACCTACGCCCTCACCGACACCGTGGTGGATCACTATTTTGTAGCGCTCGACCTGCTCGGCGAGCTCATCGAACGCACAGAAGAAGCCATAACCGCACAGCCCGATCCGGCTGAGCTTGCCCGCATCCACACGCTCCGGCGCGACCTGATCATCATGCGGAAATCGATCTGGTCGCTGCGCGACGGTATCAACACCCTCATCCGCGACGACCTCCCCCTCATTTCTGCGGATACCAAGGTTTTTTTGAGGGATGTGTACGACCACATTGTTCAGGTAATCGACTCCATCGAAACGAGCCGGGAAATGGTTTTCTCGCTCTACGACATGTACATGTCGGGCATGAGCAACCGCATGAACGAGGTGATGAAAGTGCTCACCATCATCGCCACCATTTTCATACCGCTCACTTTTGTGGCAGGCATCTACGGGATGAATTTCGACCCCGAAGCCAGCCCCTGGAACATGCCCGAACTCGGCATGTACTTCGGCTACCCCGTTGTGATGGGCTTCATGCTGCTCATTTCACTGGGCATGCTGTACTATTTCAGACGGCGGGGCTGGGTGTAGGGGGGTAAAAGTCTGTTCCGGCCAAGTACATCCTGCGCCTCCCTTTATTCGTGTTACCGGCCTACGGTTGGTCAGGCCGCCCGGCGGTTCAGCCCTGAACCCAACTACACAGGCACACCTGCGTCTTGTATTTTAGGGTAAACCCCGTGCACATCACTGTCTTTCGTACTTGTAGAAAATCCCAAACCGGCGGCCTGCCCCTTGCTTTGGGATACCTGGTACTACCTTACACTGATCTTCACAGCCCGAATATTCCGAAGCACACTTACCCCACCAGCGGTGCCTTTTCATCGTAAATTTCAGCCTGTCATTCCGGCGGATGCTGACCCCGGCACGAACTTATTTGCGCAATCAACGTGCGCGCCTTTTCCCAAAGCAGTATCCTGAAAACCTGCCAATACCCAACAAATCCATCTCCATGCATCAGAATTCCGCAGATATGGCTGCTTAATTTCCTAACAGTTCTAATCCCGTACAACTGCCAAAACGGCACCCATCGCGAACCATCATCGCAGGCGCCCTGCATATTGACCCCCTCTGCTGTGCCCTACTCACGGATTTTACGCTCGGCGAGGGTCTTAAGCTCCTCGATGGTTACACCGTAGAGCTTGAGCTCTTCGAAAGCAGCATACAGCTTGTCATCAAATGTGAGGAGGGCCTTTTGAAGCTGCGACCCAACGCCCATGTCGCGCAGGGTATGATCAGTATAGCGGGCTCGCAGGGCAAGTACGTGCCGGTCGGTGTAGTTCATGGGTAGCTCGGGCAGGGCCGATGCACGTCCGCTAAGGTATTCGATTAAGGAGAACCGGATGATCTCCGGACCCTGTTCGACTTTCAGGTAGCGGTCTGCGATCGTGAACACGAGCGGCTCTTCAGGTCTGGGTTTGGTGAGTTGTTTCAGCAGGTAGATCGGGAAAAGATACCGGCCAAAGCCCGTAGCGTGCGCCTCGATCGGCACCGATGCCCCCGGTGCCCGGAGTGTCATCATTTCAGGATGAATATCAAGCTCAAGCCGGAAGAAAACATCCCCCTTAGTGTACTTATCGAGGCTGAACCGAACCTGCCGGATCGCCTTCTTCAATTCCTGCTTATTGATCCTTGCGGTAAGTTTCATGAGGGCATGGTGTTGGGGTGAAGCGCGAAAGGAGTGCGGGGATTTCTTCCGGGGTAATGCACTCGGCTTCTATATTTGGAGCGATTTGAAGATTGAGGTGCTCCTGTATAAAGCTGTCAAGACCGTGATCGGCTGACGGCATTTCAGTAAGAAATATTACTTTAAGCGCTTCATCAGCGGTGCCTATTTCAGACAGAATGCCTCTCCATTTATAAACCTTATTTCGGATACTCTCATCTTTCTTCAAATTGAGGTTAAGCGGCTGAAAATAATTCCAAATCCCGTTTTTGTAGGCTTGTTCAAAAGCGATGGAATCAGATTTAGTTGTAACTGTTCTCGCTACCAGTTTTTCAGCTATCCCTGCGTTTTCAAAAAAAATTTTATAGCGTTCCTTCCACACGTCCGTGTCGGAACGATAATCAACACCCTTAATCATGGTCCATTTAAATAAAAGCCTGTATTTGAGATCTTCGAAGGCTGCGGCTGCGCTAAGAGCAATTCCTTTTTTTACCTCAGAGAATTGAAGGGCACTATCATCTTTAGGAATTAGTTGTTCAGCAAAGAAAGTCACGCTACGGTTTGACGGAAAAACAAGCTCTTGCTTTAACTGCTTTTGAAAACCTGCTGCTTTCGCCTGCATATTTCTGAGACGCTTCAGAATATGAGCGGACTCAATGCCCTGAAAAAAAGCAGACATCCGCTGCCGGCTGCTGGCAAATTCAGCGTAAAGCTCTTGTTCTGCGTTTCCGTACAGGATGACACCCACATTTAAAAATTCACCTGAGACCTGATCAGGTACGTAGCGAAGGATTTGGTATTCGTAGGGTTTCATAGGAGTGTCCGTTTTACATTATAGACAAATTCGTCAGCATGGGCTACAATATCATTTATAAACGACCTCACGGTATGCCAGTGTTCCCATTGCCACTCATCAGGGAGATGAGAGAGTGCTTTATCCCAAAAAGCAGGTGTAATCGAACGGATATCGGAAACAAAAGGGTCCTGAATAAATTGCCTGCCCATTATCAGTTTGCTGATAATGCCGCCCTTGATCTGTTGAATATCTCCCTGATTCAACTCCCATGGGTTTCTGCGTGCCGGGAAAAGAAAAGGTATGGCAGAAAAAGCTAATTCGTGATCAATTGCATAAATATGGTCATTATCAGAGAGCAGGTTCACTTTTGAAGGCGTTCGGTCCGGATTCAGCGTCATCAGGTCGAATAGTAAGATACGCTGCATTTCCGTGATGTGCGATCGCTTAAGTTCTGAGCTTTCATTTGGCTGCAACATATTCTCAAGGTTTGCACTGCCGAAATTAAAGCCAAGGCTATTTTGCACTCGCCTGTAATATTCAGTTCTTATCAAAGCTTAATGTTTAAGCGCTATTACTTTCCCCCGACCTCTCAAGTTCAAGCTGTGCCTAACCCTCTGCCTGAAAGCCCCTAATGCTCTCAGCTTCTTCATCATGTTTTACATTAGGATGACACCAGCACCCAAAAGGCCTTTCTTATTCCATGATATTACGTTTTAAACAGGTCATTTTTTTTGGCAAAACTTTTTCCTCAGAACCATTTTCCAAAAACTTTGAGGAGGGGTTGCGGATTTTTATATTCCCAAAAGCACCAGGTATCAGTTTAATAATTTATTGCCCCGAACAAGTCCACCTCATCTTTTTCCTACCGGTTTATTCATACGCTACTACTTAGCGCCTTCACCGAATATTTATGAAAGCCAACTCAACTACCTGCTCCGGGAATTGAAAGAACTCTCACACAGCCCTGAAGAGCTGCTTTGGTTTTTTGATTCCGGTTTCGCCGATGGCATCTGGTATTGGGATCTTGAAAACCCTGACAATGAGTGGTTCAGCGACCGGTTTTGGGAGGCCCTCGGCTATAAAAGCGCCGAAGTTGAGCAGCGGCCCTCCGCATGGATGAAACTTGCCGACCCTGATGACCTGGAAGCAACATCGCGCTTCCTCGACGAGAACCTGGGCAAGCCGGATTTCCAGTTCAATCAGTTGATCCGGTTCAGCCATAAGTCAGGCAGGTCCGTCTGGATGCGCTGTGTGGGCCGGGCTATCTATAATGAAAAGGGGAAAGCCATCCGCATTCTGGGTTTCCACCACGACATCACGAGCGATATCATCATCCAAAAAACCAAGACTCTGGAAAATGAGCTCGTTCAGAATGGATTTAAATCACCCGAGGCCGGGTATTGGGAGCTCCGGGTAGATGACGGAACCGTATTCTGGTCGTCTCAAATGTACCTGATACACGGGGTAAGCTACGATTTTGATCTCACTCTTGATAACTGCCTTGATTTTTATTCGAAGGAAGATCAGATCCGCCTGTCAAATACCATCAGCAGTTCGGTTGAAAACCCGGGTATGATTTCCTCGCTCGAAGTTGTGTTGTATGCCAGAAACGGTTCCAGGGTTCCGGCACTTGTTTCCTTTAAATGTGTGAGTGCCGAATCCCCCGGGAGGATGCGGATTATTGGCACATTTGAAATATTCAACACATCATCAGACCAGCAACTGCGGCTTGAAAAAAAGCTGACTGATGCCCAAAAACAGCTTTACCTGAGCAGCCAAACCCTTAACGTCGGTTTTCTGGAATTCACCCCTGATTTATCCTATATCGGGAGTTGCGGTTATTTGCCTGTATTGTTTGACATTCCCGAAATACAAAACTCGGCTATACACATAAAGCGCAAACTTAAAGCCATTATCGACGGGAAGCAGGTGCTTTTCATACCTCATGTTTTACAGCTGTGCGCAGACATGAATATTACTTTCGGCCAGCGTATCTGGCTTGGTGATTTCCTGCTTCAGTATGCCAGCAAAGGCAAGCGAAACTGGTTTAAAGCTTACGTTAACATTAAGCAGGGTGCCGGCACTGAACCCGTATTTACGCTTCTGCTGCACAATTTTGACGACGAGAAAAAACGGCAGATGGAACAACGCGAGCAGCAGTTTTTCCTGGAACGGTCACAGCTGGTTTCCGGAGTTGGCCACTATGTGATCTACCTCGACAGAGGTTTTTGGGAAGGCTCATCAATAATTGACGATATCCTTGGCATCGACGACAAATTTGTCAGAACCGTTGATAATTGGGTGTCGCTGCTAACCCCTGAGTTTCAGCAAAGTGTACCGCAAAAGTTTTCGGAGGCGGTTCAATCGGGTTCATCCTTTCGTATGACCTACCAAATTATCCGGCCGGCAGATAAAGCACGGCGCTGGATTGAGGTAAATGCCGATTACATCAACCGGGAGAACCTCTATAAAACGAATTTTGAACCTACCCTCATCGGCACCCTGCGCGATGTAACCGACCAGATGGAATACATCAAGAAAATTGAAGAGCAGAACGCTTTCCTGCGCAAACTCGCCTGGTCGCAATCCCACGAAGTCCGCGCCCCGCTTGCACGCCTGATAGCCGTAACCGAGGCCCTCAGCGAAATGGCCCCCGGCGATCCGGATACCGAAACCCTGCGCAACTGCCTGCTGCCTACCGCAAAGGAACTCGATGATGTGATAACCCGGCTGAACCGCAACATCAATATTTTTGAAGAAGCATCCGGTGTAAGCCTGCGCAAAACACCTGACCGCAAGAAAAAAAAATGATACCCTTGCTTAACCCGGCCCTTTTAAGCCTGAAAGTTTAAAGCGCCCGGCAACAAGCTGCCGGGCGCTTTTTCTTTGTTCACTCAGAGCTTTACTACCCTGCGTTCAAATTCCGCTTCGCTGAGGCTGCCGCGGGCATGGGCGCGGAGATCCGCCATCCGGATTTTAAGCCGCAGCGGCACCGTATCCCAGAGCCGGCTCTGCCCCTGAAGGTCGAGGGCGATAAGCAGGTGCTCTTCATCGCCCAAACTGCGCAGCAGGTGCGCATATTCGGTGAGCAGGCGCAGGGTTTCGGCCTGCACCGCTTCTGCCTGCCGGCGCTGACGCTCATTCTGCCATACCACTTCGCGGCCCGGCCAGAAGCTTGCCCCGCCGGTTGCTGCCCCGCGGCGAATAACCGTGAAATTCGACACCGCTTCGTCGCGTACACGCCCCGCGAGACCTGAAGCGTCGAAATCGAAATCAAAATCAAGCACCTGCCCGCGCAGGGAATCGGCATGGAAGGCGCCGTGTGCCCGCAGGGAATCCATCGAGGCCACGAGGCTTCCCCGCAGCACCTGAAGTGAGCCGCTCAGATGGCTCAGCATCTCGCCCAAACCTTGCATTTGTACCCCAAATCGTTTATCGAACAACGAATCCTGCTCTGCCATCGTACGGATGAACAGCGAATCACTGCGGGCAATATTATACATAAACAGAGAGTCACTTTGTGCAAGCTGCTCCATAAGGTCGTAGTCCAAACCCGAAACGGCTACCGCGTCTGCCTGAATCACCCGTACCTCCCGTGCGCCACCGGGCCGGGTAAGCACTTCAAACGAAGCCCCGGCTTCGGCTTCTGCTTCCGGGTCTGACTCCTTCTGATGGATACGAATTTCCTGTCCGCCTTCGGGCAGGTTCAGAATTTCAATGCTCTGAATGTTTTCAGCGGGTAAATCCTCCAGAATGCGCCGGCCACTGTCGCTGACCGATACCCTCGGACTCATGCGGGGAGCAGCATCAGGCCGGAGGCTGCCCCGCAGCATAAGCCCAAGGCCCTGCGCATACACCGGCGCTTCAAACGCAACCCGCTGCGGATTTTCAGGATGCGCGCTGAACCCGGTCGCCATCACCTCCGCAAAACGCAGCAGTGCCCGGTCAGCCGGGGCGGTGTCGCGCACAACTGCCCGGGTTTCGAATTGCTGTGCCGTAATCCGCCCGCTGCGAAGCTGTTCGATCTGCGTGCGCGTTGCCGAGAGCTGCACCATCGCATCCGTACCGGCATCGCGGAGCAGCAGCACGACTTCGCCCCCGGGGCTCAGCTCACCGAGGCCGGACACGTAATCTGCAAGGAAGGAAAGCCCGGCCTCACGGGTCGCACTGCTGAAGACGGCTGCCGCAGCTGCACCGGCACCCTCAGCCTCATCAACGCCTGCTTCCTGATCGCGCATTATAATTACGCGACCTTCGGTGCGGATATCCCGCCGAATCACGGGCTGCGCTGCCCGCGCATTCGGGGTCACTTCCATAAACAGCATGCGCTCCGGGGAGAGCAGCATGGCCTCGATGGCGCCCGTGCGCGCGCTGCTGCCGCGCTGCTCCCGCAGCAAACCGGCGAGCAGCTCCCGGCTGATATCGAGATCGCGGTGCAGTTCGGGGCTTTGTTCCGCATCGGCAGCCGGCTGCGAAGCGGGTGCGGGTGCGGGCGTAGTTTCGGTTTCGCTCGCCCGCGGTGCGGCAGTTCCGGTACCCTCAAGCGGCTGCGCGGTACTGCTGCACGCAGTGTTGAAGGGGAGCAACGCCAGCATCAGGCTGAGGGTAATACAAAAGGAAAAACGGTTCATAGCTGCTTAAGGTCGGTTTAAATACTGTTGATATTGAATAAACTCAATGATTTCGGATAGCACCAGCTCCTGTTCCAGATTGCGGCGGTGCAGAGCCATGCGGGTTTCTTCCAGCTCAGCCCCAATCAGCTGAAGGTCGATCAGCCGCCGGGTTTCGATATCCTGCGCGTAGGCTTCGAGCAGCAGCTGCATATCGCTGAGCTGCTGTTCGCGCTCCTGAAGCAACAGCCCCGCAAAAAACTCCAGCTGCTCGCGCTGAAGCTGCTGAAAGGTCTCCCGGTCCAGATAGCCCGGGCCGGTCTGCTGCCCCTGGCCGGATTCCGGTGCCGGTTCAGGTTCGGATGCGGGTTCGGGTTCGGGCATGGCGGCGGACTCCTCCCGAATTTCGGCCGCTTCCACGGCTGCCGGGTTCACGGCCGGGGGCACATCAGCCGTGCCGAAACCCGCATAAAACCGGCCCTCTGCCCAGCCCAGCTGAAATCCGCTGAGCGCCCCGCCGGCAAAAAAGAACAGCAGCAGGGCCGCAGCCGCAAGCCAGTGTTTCCACCAGTTTTCCTGTGCAGGCAGGTCACGCGGGGAAGGATTTCGGGTGATGGGCTCACGGGCCTGATCCGCCTCCGGCATGGCAGCGGCCGCCTGATTTTCTTTCGCGACGGCATCCGCAGGATCTGCAACGGCAAGAAGCGCGGTAAGCCGCTGCATCCGCCGCAGCTCCGCGGCCAGTTCGGGCGATGCGTCGCAGGTTTTCAGAAAAGCCTGCTGCTCAGCTGCATTCATTTCCCCGTGCAGGAAATCCGTCAGCTCGAGCTGCTGCGCTTCGGTAAGCCTGGGGTTGTGTTTAGCTTGTTCTTTCATAGCTCAGGGCCAAAGATCATTAAAGGTGAGATTCATGTCGTCAAAAATTGCCGCGAGGGCGCGGTAGCTGCTGTACAGGCGCGATTTCGCGGTGTTTTCGGGTATGCCCAGCGCCTGCGCAATTTCCGGAAAGCTCAGGCCCTGCCAGGTTTTGAGCACCAGCACTTCCCGCTGTTCAGGCGAAAGCCGGCCAATGGCCAGCTGCAGCAGCCGGTTGCGATCCTGCTCTTCCAGCTCGGCCAGGGGCGGGGCATCGCGGTGGGGCAAATCCGAAGCCGGTTGCGCTTCACCCGCTAAAGCCTCCCGCTGAAGCTGCTCCCGCTTACGGCTGCGGTACCAGTCCCGAAACTGATTCAGCGCAATCTGATACAGCCACGGCCTGAACCGCGCCGCATCGCCGAGAGTCGAAAGCCGCTGATGCATTTTAATGAAGCTCCGCTGCACCAGCTCATGCGCCTCCTCCTGCCCGCCGGTAAGCCGCAGCAGGAACCGGAACAGCGGCACCCGCCATTGGCGCATCAGCGCGGCAAAAGCCTGCTCATCGCCCGTAGCCGCCGCCCCAACAAGGCGCACATCAACCCCGGGCTGCTCTGCCGTACCGTATCCGGAACCGGACCCAGACCCTGCTTCGGGGCTCATTCGTTGTGAATCTGCGACTGCTGTTTGCATCGTTTGCGAAAGGTGTAGTCAATTTAAGTGCAGCTATGACGCCCGCTCCGCCCGGAAAGTTTTAAATCCCCCCGCAAATTTTCGGTTTATTTTTGAAGGGTGATGCTGCCAAAGCTGCATCCCGGATACCAGGCAAATCAAAGGCATGATTTTTGTTGAAATCAGGCCGGCGGATTTTAAAATAAATCCGCCGCTGAAACGTCTTGTAAGCCGTAACAAAACCGGCAGTTTACCACCGGAACAACATAAAACCCAGGCCTGAGGGGTATTCTTTCCGCAACACAGGCTTCCCGCTTCTGAACCGACATCCCAAAAAAAGACTACGCTTTTTATGCATACCATCACACCAAAATTCGCCGCTGCCTTCACTTTTGCGCTGCTTGTGCTGTTTGTCAGCTATTTTTCGAACCGCCCTGCCGAGCCGGCTAACAACACCTACGTGTATTCGGAGGAAGCCTCCGCACAGGTACAGCAGCACGCAACCGACCGGCCCATCCGCTCGCTGCGCGACCTCAACGACGCCTTTGTGAGCCTTGCCGAAAACGCCGCGCCAGCCGTTGTTACGGTCAATACCGAGCGCACCGTACGGCAGCGGCAGATGTCGCCTTTCGATATGTTCGATGAATTTTTCGGCCGTCCGCGTCAGCAGCCCCGCGAGCGCTCCTTTCAGCAGCGCGGTCAGGGCTCCGGGGTAATAGTCTCCGCCGATGGCATCATCATGACCAACCACCACGTGATCGCCAACGCTGATACCATCATCGTGCGGCTGAGCAACAACGATAACATCGGGGCCACCATCATCGGCACCGATCCCAGCACCGATATCGCCATCCTCCGCGTAGATGCCCGCAACCTGCCCTTCATGCCCATGGGCGACAGCGACGCCCTCCGCGTGGGCGAGTGGGTCATGGCCATCGGCAGCCCGCTCAGCCAGAACCTCGCCCAAACCGTAACACAGGGCATCGTGAGCGCCAAAGGCCGCTCCAACGTAAACCTGGTCGATTTTGAAGACTTCATCCAAACCGACGCCGCCATCAACCCCGGCAACTCCGGCGGCCCCCTCATGAATATGGACGGCGAACTCATCGGCATCAACACCGCCATCGCTTCCCGCTCCGGCGGCTTCCAGGGCATCGGCTTCGCGGTGCCCATCAACATGGCACGTGCCGTGATGGATTCCATCCTCGAAACCGGCCGGGTAGTGCGCGGCTTCATCGGCATCACCGGTCAGGAGCTCGACGACTCCCTCGCCCGCGCCTTCGGCCTCGACCGCACCAAAGGCGCCGTAATCACCGATGTGAGCGAAGGAAGCCCGGCCGAGCAGGCAGGTCTGCGCGTCGAAGACATCATTGTTGAGTACGACGGCCGCACCCTCACCAACTGGCGCACCTTCCAAAGCTACGTGGCCTCCCGCGCCCCCGGTGCGCAGATCCGGCTCGTTGTAAACCGCGAGGGCGAAACCATCAACATGACCGTAACCCTGGGCGAGCGCCCCGATGAGGACCTCACCGAAGAAGAAGTTGAGAGCATGTTCGAGCGCTTCGGCTTCTCGATCGATACCTTCTCTGAAAGTCAGGCCGAGCGCCACAACCTCCGCGCCGACCTCAGCGGCGTTATCGTAACCGCCGTACAGGAAGGCAGCGTTGCCCACCGCCGCGGCCTGCGCGAAGGCGACCTCATCACCGCCGTAAACCGCCGCCGCGTAACCAACCCGCAGGAGTTCAGCAACCTCGTCCAAAACGTGCAGCCCGGCAGCACCCTGCTGATGAACGTCGTACGCCAGAACCAGCAGTTCTTCATCAGCATCGACGTATAAGCGCTGCCCCCAGGTTTTATCAAAGAGAGACAGCTCACCACACAGGCACCATCCGGCAATCCGGGTGGTGCCTGTTTTTTTATTTTTTTTGGGGGGGAAACGCCGTGCACATCACGGTCTTTCGTGCCGGTACATCTCTGCCAAACCCACGGAATATCCCGTGGTTTTTTTCCGCCCGTCGGTAAAAAAGCGGCCTTCGTGGCAAATTCCGGTTTCCGTTTTAAACACGAAGTGCGCGAAGGTTTACGCAAAGACCGCGAAGAACATAAGACACTTCAAAAAACAAAACCTTTGTCCTTTTGCTCCTTTGCGGTTTTGCGAGAAATAAAAAATCCGCGTCATCCGCGTGCCATAAGCTCGCGGAGCGCAGAGGTAAGGTTCCCGGGTTTATCCGCGTGCCAGGGCAGCACACCGGTTGACCGGAGGCCGAGGTGCCTGAGCCGAGCCTCGGTTTTGTTGTGCAAGGGGATGAAGGTGTACCGGCTGAGCTGCGCATCGGGGAAGGCCACCAGAAACTGCGTGAGCGCGCCCGGCTCATGCAGCAGCACATAATCAGCCGGAAACGCCCCGCCGTAAAACCGCGCACGCATTTCCTCAAGCGCCTCCTTCGGGTAGGGCGAAAGCTCGTACATGCGCAGGTAGCGCGATTCGTACTTCAGCTCAGAGAGAAATTCCGGGATTTCCTCCGACTCCGGGTCAACGCAGGGGGTCAGCACGGGCCCCGTGCGGTTCAGGCGCAGGAAAAATTCCACCATATCAATACTCCGGTCCCCCGGCGACTGCAGCACCGGCAGGCCGGCATCATTCAGCAGCTTAAAACTCTGCACATCCATCACAAAATGCACAATCTGAGATTTCAGGAGGGGCGTGTTTTCCTCATCCATCAGTTCCAGGAATTTTTCCGCATTCCCGGCCCGGCTGTACACCATATTTTCTATGCCGTAATTTTTTAGCGCCCCGGTGAGGTCAGCCGGCTCCGCGGTTTTGGTCAGCTGCATCACCGGCAGCTCAACGGGGTTCAGGCCTGCCTCATACACCGCTTTGGCGAAGGGTGCGATGTAGGTAAGGTTTCCGGTAAGCAGAACAGTTTGGGAAGCATCCATCAATAAAAAAACACTGGAGGTTAGGGGGAGCTGACCGCGCAGGCCGGAATCCGGCTTCAGGTCAGTCGTGAATCAAAGATGGGGAAGTTAAGGCGAAACCGCCCGAAATGAAAAACAGGCAGCGGCGACCTGCTTCCGGAACGAAGCCCGTTTTACGGGGTTAAACGGGCATTTATAAATGCCGCTGCTTAGTGTTATTTTAAGCGGTAACAGAATTTCTTTTTTTAGCCTCCGATTCAACACCATGCGCGTTTCCCCTGTTTTTCTCTGCTCTGCCCTGCTTGCCGTTTTTCTGCTGCTTTTTACCCGCGCCGAAGCTCCGGCACAGCAAATCGGCGACTGGACCCCGGAAACATCCTTCACCCGCACAACTGATGTGGTTCAGGATCGTGACGGCGCTTTTTGGGTCGCAACCGACGGCGGCATCTACCGCTGGCAACCCAGCAGCGGAGGCTCTATCGAAACGCTCACCTCGCTCGACGGCCTGTACCGCCTCAGTGCAACCGCCATCACCTACGATGAAAGCCGGCACCTGCTGTGGCTCGGCTTCAACGACGGCACCATCCAAAGCCTGGATCTGCAGCGGTTTCAGTTCCGCACCCTCAGCGACATCACCCGGAACCAGAGTTTCAGCAACAAGCGCATCAATCAGCTGCGGGTAATCGGAGATGAGCTTTTTGTGGCCGCACAGTTCGGCATCGTCGTTTTTGACACGCGCTCAGGCCTGGTGCGCGACAGCTTCGTGAACCTGGGCCGCTTCAGCCGGGGCACGGCTGTGAGCGGGTTTCAGGTAGCAGATGGCATCCTTTATGCGGCAACCGCAGCCGGGCTCGCAGCCGGCAGACTAAGCGAAGCCCTCGCGGTGCCCCAAAACTGGGACAACTCCGACGGACAGGGCGGTCTCGGAAGCCTCACGCAGGAAGTCCGCGCCGTTGCCGTACACAACGGGCAGCTGTTTGCCGGCACTGGCAGCGGAAACTTCGCCCGGCAGCTCAGCGGAGGTGCGTGGAGCAGCACGAATTTATTTTCAGGCAATGTGCAGCGCTTCCGGCAGTCAGCCTCCGGCGCCCTGCTCGCCATCGCCGAAAGCACCGTTAGCGTGATTGATGCCAACGGCAGCCGCAGCACCCACACCGTGCCCCGCGAAGTGCACCTGAGCGGTTTTTTTGACGATGAAGCCTCCCCCTCAAGGCTGCTGTTGGGCACCCGCGAAAGCGGCCTTGCCGTGCGCACCGGCCTCAGCGGCGATTTTGATTTTGTGAGGCCTGCGGGCCCCGACCTCAATTTCTTCATCCGCATGCGCATGCGCGGCGATGAAATGGTATCGGCTTCGACCTCTGCACCGGGTCAGCGCGGGGTGCCGCTCAACAATGCCGGCTACTACATTTTCAGAAACGGCGAATGGGTGAGCTTCAACCGGCGGACCAACCCCGTGCTCGACAGCGCCAACTTCAACAGCGTGTACCGCGCGCTGATTGCTGATGACTACTACATTTTCGGCACCTGGGGCCGCGGCATAGCCGTGCACGACAAGCAAACCGACGAAATCCGCATTTTCAACGCGACCAACAGTCCGCTGCCGGGCCTCACTCCCACGGATCCTTTCACCGTAATCGGCGGCCTCGACCGCGATGCGCAGGGCTACGTGTGGATCGCGATGGTCCGCGGCGACGGCGATAAACTTTTTCGCCTCGATCCGGCCACCGAAGAGTGGCTTTCCTTCCCGGTACCGCCTAACGCCGGCGCCGACCGCTACCTTGATATTTACATCGACCGCGCGGGTCAGAAGTGGCTGCCGCTGCAAACCGGCACAGGCGGCGGGGGCGGCGTTTTCGTGAACCGCATCGAAGCCGACGGCACGCAGACGGGCGTCCGCCTCACAACGGCGCAAAATCAGGGCAACCTCCCCAACGATCTGGTGCAGGCCGTCGTGCAGGATAAGCGCGGCGAAATCTGGGTCGGCACGGCCCGGGGCGTGGCCCGCTACCTGTTCCCCGACCGCGTGATTGACGGCACGGCGCAGGATCGTCAGGCGAGCTTCCTCATCAACGCCGACCCCGACGCCGATTCGCCCTTTCTGCTGCGCGACGTGAACGCAACGAGCATCGCCGTTGATGCCGCCAATCAAAAATGGATTGGCACACAGGGCGACGGCCTGTATCAGGTGGATGAACAGGGCCGCCGCATCCTCCGGCATTTCACAACGGCCAACAGCCCGCTGTTTTCAGACACCATCACCGATTTAATGGTAGATGAACGCACCGGCATGGTGTACATCGCAACCGAAGAAGGCCTGCTCACCTTCGTTGATACCCCGCGTACCGCAGGCCGGCAGATGGATGACCTCTTTATTTATCCCAACCCCTACCGCTACAATCAGAACACCGGCAACATTATTATTGAGGGCCTCACCGACGAAACCACGATTTCGGTGCTCACCGTTGACGGCCGCCTGATCAGCCGCCTGAATGCGCGCAGCGGCCGCGCCGAATGGAACGTGCGCGATTTCAACGGCAACGAAGTGAGCAGCGGCGTGTACCTCATCATCGCCAACGACGTAAGCGGCAACGAGCGCGGCGTAGGCAAAGCGGTAATTATCCGGTAATAGCGATTTGATCACGCTGTGATGGCACACGGATGACACGGATCGGGCGGGATTAGCGCGGATTTTTCTCGGGCTGCGTCTTCACCGCTTCGCGTGCTTTGCGTGAGCCTTAGCGTACTTTGTGTTTAAAAGGGAAAGCGGGATTTACCGCGAAGGCCGCGAAGGATGTCACGAAGGGGCGCAAAGAGCATAATATCCCCCCTCCAAACAAAAAAGGAAACCCCGCATCCGGAGTTTCCTTTTTTTCTGAAACAGATTTGATGGCCGCGGGCAAGGCCGGGCATGGATTTGTCAGGTCAGGCCTGTGCCTTTGCTTCTTCTTTGGCTTCGGCCTGATTTTCGAGCCAGCGCTCGGCGTCCATGGCGGCCATGCAGCCGGTGCCGGCCGCGGTGATGGCCTGCCGGTAGATGGAGTCCTGCGCGTCGCCGCAGGCGAAGATGCCTTCGACCGTGGTTTTGGTGCTCTTGCCTTCGGTAATGATGTAGCCGGTTTCATCCATCTCGAGCACACCTTTGAAGAGGTCTGTGTTCGGCTTGTGGCCGATGGCGAGGAACACACCGGTTACGTCTTCGAGGGTAGTGCTTTCGCCGGTCAGGCGGTTTTTGATGCGTACGCCGTCAACGACCTGCTCGCCGAGCACTTCTTCGAGCTCGGAGTTCCACATCACTTCGATTTTGGGATGGTTGAGGGCGCGCTTCTGCATGTGCTTCGATGCGCGGAACTCATCGCGGCGGTGCACGATGGTCACCTTGCTCGCGTAGCGGGTCAGGAAGGTGGCTTCCTCCATAGCGGTATCGCCGCCGCCGATTACGATCACGTGCTGATTGCGGAAAAAGGCGCCGTCGCAGGTGGCACAGGCAGTAACGCCGCGGCCGCGCATGCGCTGCTCGCTCTCGATGCCCAGCCATTTGGCCGAAGCACCGGTCGAAACGATGATGCTCTCCGCGAAAAGCTCGTGCTCTTCATCCACGCGGAGTTTAAAAGGGCGCTGCTCAAAGTCGATGTGATCAACCGTGCCGTAGCGGATATCCGCGCCGAAGCGGGCCGCCTGCTCTTTGAACTCGTCCATCATTTTGGGGCCGGTAACGCCGGCCGGGTAGCCGGGGAAGTTCTCCACATCGGTGGTGGTGGTGAGCTGTCCGCCGGGCTCGGGACCTTCCAGCACCAGCGGTGCAAGGTCAGCGCGGGCGGCATAAAGGGCGGCGGTGAGGCCTGCAGGGCCGCTGCCCACGATCACAACTTTGAATGTTTTTCCTGCAATGTCTTCCATATTCGGTGATTTTCGTTTTGAAATTGAATGTTTTTATTTTGATTCCAATATATGCATATATAACTGAAAAGTAGAATACTTTGGTTACACAAGCGGCAAACCGGGAAGGGCTTTCCGGTACCGGACGGGCGCTGTGGCGGATTGAATGGGAGCTGAGCGGCAGGTGTTCCTTCCGATACGACACCTCACCTCAGACCTTTTTATATTGGTTAAACCGCTGCTCAAAGAAACTATTTTAAAGGAAGAAGTTCCCGTTTTCTGAACAACTCAGACGCACTTCCTCCAAAACTT
>JAFIET010000043.1 GCA_020832405.1 Balneolales bacterium | reverse complement strand
CGCGGATGGTGATAGCACGGGTTACGTACGGATCGTACAGCTCAAAGCCCGGCAGATGGCGGGTCACGGGATCGTCCCAGCCGAGGCGGCCTTCATCAACCAGCAGCCCCAGCGCCGCTGCCGTGAAGGCTTTGGTCGTGGAAGCCACGCCGAAAATGGTGTGCTCATCTACCGCTTCGGTTTCGCCCAGCTTTCGGATGCCGAAGCCCTGCGCGAAAATGACCTCATCATCCCGCACAATGGAAACCGACATGCCGGGGATGTCCCAAGCGGCCATACCGGTTTCGATCCATGCCGCGAGGTCTTCCGGAACCGGCGGCCTTTCTGTTTGCGCGGCCGTTGGCTGAGGAGCCATCCCCCCGATAAAAACAGCCAGGCCAAACAGCAGCCACATTTTTTGAAGGATGAAGGAAGACGGGTTCTGAGTCGGATTGCTGCGGCGGGATGAAGTCAAAACAAATTTTTTTTAGGTTCGGTTTATTTGAGGGCGGGACGGATGAAGGGCGTTTATTTGCTTACAGACTGACAAAGCTCAACGAGCACGCCGTTGCTGTTTTTGGGATGCAGGAAGGCTACGAGCTTGTTATCGGCGCCGCGCTTGGGCTCTTCCTGCAGCAGACGAAAACCGGCATCGCGCAGGCGCTGCATTTCGGCGCGAATGTCATCTACCTCAAAGGCCACGTGGTGCAGGCCCTGCCCGCGCTTTTCGATAAAGCTGTGAATCACGGATTCCTCCGAAGTTGCCCCGAGCAGCTCAATTTTGGATTCGCCGGTTTTGAAAAACGCGGTGTCCACTTTTTCAGAGGCGACGGTTTCTTTTTTGTAGCAGGGCGTGCTGAGCAGGGTTTCCCAGGTTTTGATGGCTTCTTCGAGGTTGCTTACGGCTATGCCGATGTGCTCAATTTTATTCATGACGTATTTTTTTGGATGTTACTGAGGATAAATAAGCTCCTGAAATATGCTGAAATCCGGCTTCATTTGCATAAAAAAAGGGCATCCGATTCACCGGATGCCCCTTCAACTTTGATAGTGGGATATGTAGGAAAATGCTTATCGCGGCGGCCTGACGCCGGATTTCGTTACGGGGTTTCGGCCTCGTAAAGTTTACTGCTCAGGCGGTCAGCGACTGAGTCGAAGGCCGAGTACAG
Source organism: Balneolales bacterium (assembly GCA_020832405.1). Taxonomy (GTDB): domain Bacteria; phylum Bacteroidota; class Rhodothermia; order Balneolales; family Cyclonatronaceae; genus Cyclonatronum. Next base: position 32,042 of record JAFIET010000043.1, on the reverse strand, counting down.
CACCGGCACCACAACCAGGGTGAGGAAGGTCGCGAAGGTAAGGCCGCTGATGATGGCGATGCCCATCGGTCCCCAGAAGGCCGTGCTCTCAGAGCCGAACTGCAGGTTCGGATCCATGGTGGTGAACAGGCCAACGAAGTCGATGTTGATACCGAAGGTAAGCGGTACCAGACCCAGGATGGTCGTCAGCGCGGTGAGCATTACCGGACGGAAACGGATGGTGCCGGCTTCTACGATGGCTTCGCGCTTGCTCATGCCGCCCTCGGTGAGCTGCTTCACATAATCGAGCAGTACCACGTTGTTCACGCACACAATGCCCGCCAGCGAAATAATCCCGATGAAGGTCATGAGTCCGAAAGGCGTCCGCGTAAGGATCAGCCCCAGCAGTACGCCGATAAGGCTGAGCCCGACGGCCGTCATGATGATGAGGGGCGATTTCACGTTGTTGAATTTGGCGAGCATCACCAGGAAGATGAGCGCGAAGCCGATCAGCAGGGCCGCGGTAAGGAACCCGAAGGCTTCCTCCTGATCTTCGCTTTCGCCCGTGTAGCGCACGGTGTAGCCTAAGGGCAGGTCTGCGACGTAAGAGGCCAGCAGCGTCTGTACTTCACCCAGCACGGCAGGACCGGAGAAGCCGCTTTCGGCCTGACCTTCGATGGTTGCCGTCCGGTTCAGGTTCAGACGGGTGATGGATCCGAGGCCGATGCCTTCTTCATAAGATGCTACCGAAACCAGCGGGATGAGTCCGTTAGGCGAGCCAATATTGAGGCTCGCCAGGCTTTCGAGGTTTTGGCGGTCTTCTTCGCGCAGGCGCACTACGATGTCGTACTCATCTTCGCCGTCGCGCCATTTGCTGGCTTCAAGGCCGTTGTTGGCGATGCGAATGGTCTGTGCGATATCGGCCAGGTTCAGACCAAAGCGGTTGGCCCGCTCATAATCCACAAGGATGCGGTACTCGGGAATGCCGCCGCTGATGTTGTTGCGGATATCGACCAGGCCGGGAATCTGCCGGGTAGTCGAAGCCTCAATCAGCTTTTGGGTGATTTCGCGGGTAATGCGCACCACCTCATCAAAATCTTCGCCGGAAACCTCAATGTTGACCGGCGCGCCGGTCGGCGGACCGACCTCTTCTCCCGCAATGCTCACAATGATGTCGGGCAGATCGGTAACAACACTCCGGATTTTGCTCAGGGTGATCGCGGAAGGCTCAGCGCGGTCGCCGTAATCAACCAGGTTAACCGTGAGTCGGGAAAGTTCCGGACTCTGATTGCCGCCGCCAAAGAACGGATCGCCGGCTACGCCCACGTTGATCTGAATATTTTCGATGTTGGCTTTCACCTTCGGGTCGTCGTCAATCAGCTGATACAGGCGCTGCTGTACCTCGAAGGCCGTTTCATTGCTCGCGTGCACATTCATGCCGATGGGCCCTTCCAGCTCGATAATAATCCGGTTGGGATCGGTTTCGGGGAAGAACTCAACGCCGGTCGGAATTACGGCAAAGAGCAGGAAGATGCTGATCATGAGCCCCATTACGGAGTTCAGCAGCAGCGAGCGGTTATCGGTTACCAGCAGCGGCTTGTTGGTTTTGGCACCGAACACTTTTCCGATGGCGCCCAGCACAACGAGCATCACCGGAAGCCCCATCAGGACAATCCAGACCGTAGCGCCAACCGGCTGCCCAATAGAAACCACCGCCAGCACAACTGCGATAAAACCGCCCAATATCAGGCCTGAGTAAACGGAGTAAATGTTGCCTCTGAGCATGATTTCCACAAAGTGAATCATGATGCCAAGGGCGCCGATTGCGGCGAGAATTCCTCCGGCCATCACCAGAAACTGTCCGGCCGGCGAGAAGATATTCACCACAGCACCAAGAATGGCCAGCAGGGCACCGAGGCTGAGCGCGCCCAGCGAAAAGGTGTTGCGGAGCATCGCCAGGCGGATTTTGTAGTTCCGGCGCAGCATCCAGTTCAGGAAGTTACGGTACCAGTCCAGAATGGCCGGCAGGGTTCGCTCCATGAAGACCGCCGAAAGCGGCCTGATTACGAAGCGGTAGCTAACCACAAACAGAACGGCCGCAATCACCGAAACCAGCAGGGTAATCGGGTTTGCCATACCAACGGCCACCACAAAAAAGACGGCCAGGGCGTACATCACCATTTTGAAGCCTTTCGACATCGGGCGGGATTTCTCTCCGTCGAGTTTCACGAGATAGGCCGTAAGCACGGGGTAAATCACCAGTGCCACAAACAGTGAGCACAACAGCACGATAATGAGCGTGAGCGGCAGGTAGCCCATAAACTGCCCGATAATGCCCGGCCAGAAGGTCATGGGGATAAAGGCAGCCAGCAGGGTTGAGGTCGCGGCAATCAGCGCGTAGCCGACTTCATCCGCGCCTTTTTTGGCGGCTTCGAAGCGCTCGTAGCCCATCTCGCGGTAGCGGTAGATGTTCTCCACCACCACGATGGAGTTATCCACCAGCAAACCCAGGGCAATGATGAGGCTGAACAGAATCACGAAGTTGGCCGTGTAGCCCAGCGCCAGCAGTACGATGAAACCCACCAGGATTGAAAGCGGCACGGCGGTACCCACCAGCAGCGCATTCCGGATGCCCAGGAAAAAGACGAGTACCAGCACCACAAACAGCATCCCGCTGATGATGCTGTTTTCGAGATCGCTGATGAGGTTACGCACATCCTCGCTTTGGTCGCCGGTAATTACAACCTGCGTGCCGCCCGGAACCGGGAACTGCTCCACCGCGGCCAGTACGGCCTCAACGGTTTCCAGAATGTTGGCAGAAGGACGTTTTTTGATGTTGAGGGAAATCACCTCGAGATCGCGGATGTCTTCGGCGGGTACGTCGATCAGCCTGCCGTTGTCATCCACTTTGTAGGAGCGCAGGCGCGCAAAGCTTTCACGGTCTTTGAAGCCAAAAACCACCTCGGCCACATCCCGCATATACACCAGCCCTTCGGGAACGGGCCCGTCTCCGCCGCCTCCTCCGCCGATAATCACCAGATCTTTAATTTCTTCCGGACTCTGAAACTCCCCGCTGATTCGGATGAGATAGCTCATACGGTCCACATCAATCGTACCACCGGGTATGGTCAGGTTTTGGCCCTGAATGGCGCCAACCAGCGCCTGCAGCGGGATGCCGTAACTGTTGAGGGCATTGATATCCACATTAATCTGCACCTCACGCTCCACCTCACCGATGCGGTCAACCTCCCGCACGCCGGGCACGGTTTCGAGCATATCGGTCATGCGCTTCGCCACTTCCGTTAGGCGTGAAAGCGGATAATCCGCGGCAAGGTTCACCGTCAGGATCGGAAAGTCATCCAGGTCGATCTCGATAATCATCGGCTCTTCCACATCGGGCGGCAGATCGGCGCGGGCAATATCAACCCGCTCCCGCACCCGCTGACTCGCTTCCACCAGCGAAACGTCCAGATCAAACTCCACCACCACGCTGCTCACGCTTTCCAGGGTGGTTGAGCGGATATCCTTCACCCCGTTGATGCCCTGCAGCTGCCGCTCGATGGGCTGCGTAACCAGGGCCTCCATATCGGCGGGACTAATACCGGGATAAATGGTATTGACGATAAAAATCGGAATCTCAATCGAGGGGTTCGATTCCTTCGGGATGGTACTGTAGGAATAGGCACCGGCAAAGATCAGAATCACGGCCAGCACCAGAATCACAGTCCGGTTCTTGAGTGTAATTTCGTTTAATTTCATAGATATGTGCGCTTGGTTGCTTCGCGTGCAGTCGTCTGCGGAAGCTTTCCTGATGCGTTAAAAAATCTGTTTTGGGGAAGAATGGCGGTTTGCAGGGTGATGATTACCGGACCTGTGCAAGGCCGCCGTTGCGTGCCTGAAGCCGCTGTGAACGCTCGGTGCTCGTTTCGCTGCGCAGCACGTTCAGGCGGTCGCCAATGCTCAGGGCGCTCATGCCCGCGACTACAACCACATCACCCGGCTCGAGACCTTCCAGCACTTCAACCAGCGGGCCTGTTGCCGTGCCGGTTCTGATCTCCACCAGCTCGGACACCAGATGCCCGTTTACTTCCCGGGCCACAAAAATATTTTCGGTCCCCTCATCGCGGATAATGGCGGTACGCGGCACAATGATGGCATCTTCAATGGCACGGCGCTTCAGCTGCACGCTCACCACCATTTCGGGCTTCACGATGCCCTCGGGGTTTGCCATCTCGATTTCCACCGGATAGGTACGGCGGTCCTGATCAATCACGCTTCCGGCGAAGCTCACCTCGCTCACAAGTTCAGCGCCGCCGTAGCTGCGCAGGCTTACGATGGCTTCGCTGCCTTCACGGATTTCGCTGCTGTAGCGCTCCGGTACGCCAACCCGAACGCGCACGCGCTCGGTGCTTACCAGCCTTACGACCGGCATTCCGGGATTGATGAGCTCACCGGTGCGCACCATGCGTTCTTCTACCCGGCCCGCAAAAGGGGCGCGGATTTCTGCGTTTGAGAGCGCGGTTTCGGCCTGATCAAGCTGTGCCCGGCGGGCATCGCGCTCGGTAAGGGCGGCCCGGAAATCCTGCACCGAAACGATGGAGTCGGCGTAGAGCGGCTCAAGGCGCTGCAGGGTTTCATCGGCAAACTCAAAGGCAGCTTTCGCGGCCCGGAAATTGGCCTGCAGCATGCGGTCATCCACCCGGGCGATGATGCCGTTGCGGGATACGCGCTGTCCGCGGTCGGCAATGCGCACGATGTTGCCGCTCACTTCGGAGGAAATCACGGCATCGCTGATGGCTTCGACCGAGCCGGTGAGCCGCACAAAATCGTCGAAGCGGTCAGGCACGAGGGTAATGGTTTCCACCGGGATTTCACGAACCCGCTCCCCGTTGTTTTCCCCGTTGCCGTTGGAATCATCGCAGCCGGTTATCAGCACGGCCAGCAGTACAGAAATAAGTAAAAGACTGAGTTTATTCATGATGAAAATTCAATAGGTCGTTTCTGAATGGAAAGTTTTTGTCTGTTTTATGGATTTACGGAGGCCCCGTCGCGGGTGAGGCCAACGGCAGTGTTGTACTTGCTGAGGGCAACTTTATAATCAAAGATAGCTGAGAGATAGTTGAGCCGGCTCTGATCAAGCAGCGATGAGGCCTGCCGCTCTTCAAGCGCGGTACCCAGCCCCTCACGCAGCCGCTGTGCTGCAATTTCGTAGTTCAGTTCTGCCCGCTCAATATTTCTTTTCTGACTCATAATCCGGCGGTAGGCGTTTTCAAGATTGCGCACGGCGGCTTCGATTTCGAGGTACACGGCATTGCGGAGCATCTCCCGGTCAATTTCGGCCTGACGCTTCGCAATGGTTGCCTGCTGTACCCGGGCGCGGGTCTGAAAGCCGTTGAACAGATTCCAGCTCATGCTGATGCCCACATTGAAAGCCGGGTTCCAGTAGCCGGAATCGAAAAAGGAACGGTCGCGCGCTTCAAACTGAAAATCCTGACCTTGTACCTGTGTGACGAGCTGACGGCTATCCGGTACCTGACCGATATAGGCGTAATTGGCAAAGGCATTCACCACCGGGAAATACTGCGAGCGGGTGATGCTTCGCTGCACGTCGAGCAATGAAATCAGGTTATCCACTTGCGAAACATCCGGCCGCCGCTGAACGGCGAGCTGATAAGATGCTTCCACATCGGGAACAAGCTCCGCCATGCTTTCATCGAAGGCGAGGCTGCCGCGCAGTTCAAGATTTGTGCTTACCGGAATGCCGAGAATCAGGCTCAGGTTTTTGACAGCGAGCGCAACCTGATTTTCGACCTGAATGAGGTCGGTCTCCAGATTCACCAGCTCGACTTCCGCGCTGAGGCGGTCCACGCGGGAAAGCACGCCGGCCTGCACCGCGCGCCGGGTTTCTTCCACGGTTTGCTGCAGGCGCTGCACGCTCAGTTCAAGCACCTGATACTGCTCGCGGGCAAGAAGTGCGGTATAAAAGGCCTCGGTTATCTGATCGGTGATGACCTGACGGTCGCGCTCCACCTGATCGAGGTTGATCTGCCGGAGTTGTTCTGCCCCGCGGATAGCCGCAAAGGCCGAGCCGTTGTACAGCGCCTGTGTAACATTCACCCCGAACTGAAACTCATTTTCGATGGCGAACGGGTTGTCCGAATCGAAGCCGGGCGGCGTAAGGCCTGCATCCCGGTAGCCCTGCGCCTGACGCTCGAGGAAGTCATCAAACGGAATGGGCTCGGTGCCCGGATCGCCGTCGGTGCGGCGGCCTTCATTAAATGCGAGCCACTCAAGGGCGCCGAAAGCCTGAAAGATACCCCCGGCATCAGATCCGGCAAAAGGATTGGGAATCTGAATGTTGCGCGTGTACTGCGCCGAGGCATTCACCTGCGGATAAACCGCGCCCCAGGCTTCGCGTATCTGCGCATTCGCATTTTCAATATCGAGCAGCCCCCGTCGGATCATATAGTTGTTCACCATTGCAATCTGAATGGCTTCATCTAAAGAAAGGGTAACGGTGCCGTTTTCGGCTTGCACCTGTCCGGGCTGTGATTGCTGCGCTTTCAGGCTTCCGACCGGCAGCAGCAGTCCGGTAATCAGCAAACTAAGTAAAAAGGCCTTAGCCATGTTATCTGTTTATTAATGAATTTGAGTTTAATACGTTTTTCGGGATGAGGTGCTTTTACGAGTCTGGAAAATATATGTTCACCAAAAATTGACTGACAGTCAGCGCGATGGCCGCAGGGCTCTTGTAAGGAGTTCCGCATAGTCATCGAGGAGGCTTTCGAGGGTAACACCTGCCGATTCGGTACCCGATGCCATAAACAGGCCGGCATCGCGGTAAATGATGAACTGCATCATGCCGCGCACGGTCATCATAATCTGAAGCGGCAGCAGATCCGGCTTAAACCCCGTATCTATGCTCCCGTCCTGTATGCCGATCTGAATAGCGCGGCGGATGTAATTATAAATTGCACGGTCCGAATCCTGAAGGCTCCCGAAGGTATCGGTGTCTTTGAGCCCCTTAAACGCTTCGAACCCCATGCTTTCCAGATACACCATGCACTTGAAGTAATGGTCGTTTTCACGGGCAAAATCGACAAACAGCCGGCCCATGTTTTGGATAATTTCAAGACCTGTTCCGGAGGTTGCAATCAGACCTGCGATGCGGTTCAGCATTTCCTGCATGCCGACCGTGTGCATTGCGAGTGCAATTTCTGATTTGTTCCGGAAGTACAGATACAGGGTACCCTTGCTTACTTCACTTGCCTCTGCGATATCGTCCATAGTAATTGATTCAAAACCCCGCTCGGTAATCAGCCGCTCGGTGGCTTCAACTATGGTGTTTCGCCGGTTTTCCCGCTCTCGTTTTTTTCGTTCTGTTGTTGGCATCAGGTAGTTTATGACTGGTAGTCAGTAATTGACTGTAAGTTAAGCGCTTGAACCTGATCATGACAAGTATCGTTCTGTTACCCTGCAAAATAATTTTACTCCCCCTGCTGAAAGCGCTTTGCCAGTTTGTCAGTGCAGGTTTGTGATCCTGCCTCACACTTATATCCCAGCGGATCTTTGCTGCATCTTTCAGCGGTACAGGCCGGTCGTTTTGATTCAGGGCGGCATCATACATCCCAAAAACAAAAAAAGGATGACCATCAGCCGGGTATCCGGTTTTGATCATCCTTCAAAATTATCCTCCGCAAACTGCCGCGAAGGGATTTTGTTACCGCTTTTTAAACCAGGCTTCGAGTGCTTCGGTGCTCATGGTATTGATGATGCGGTCTTTGCTGAACCAGCCCTTGCGCGCAATGGCCACGCCGTATGCGGTATCGTCAATGCCCTCTATATCGTGCGCATCCGGGCAGATAGCGGTGTACAGGCCTTCTTTTTTGGCTTTTTGCCCGTAGCGCCAGTCGATATCGAGCCGCCAGGGGCTCGCGTTGATTTCGATCGCCGTGTTGTTCGCGGCGGCGGCTTCAATCATTTTGTTCAGGTCCACCTTGGAGCCGTCGCGCTTAAGCAGCAGCCGGGCCGTCGGGTGACCCACAATGCGGGTGTACGGGTTTTCGATGGCGCGGAGGTAGCGCTCCAGCATTTTCTCCGGGGCCATATCAAGCGAAGCGTGCAGGGATGCAATCACGAAGTCGAACCCTGCCAGGATGTCGTCGGGGTAATCGAGACTGCCGTCGGGCAGCATGTCGGATTCAATGCCCTTGAATATGCGAAAATTTTGGCCGTTTTTGGCAAACTCGTTGTTCAGCGCATCAATTTCGGCCCACTGCTTCTGAACCCGCTCAACGGTGAGTCCGCCGGCGTAGGATGCCGTTCGCGAGTGATCGGTGAGGCCTAGGTATTCGTAACCGCGCGCCATGCAGGCTTCGGCCATTTCCCGGATGGAATATTTGCCGTCGCTCCAGGTGCTGTGCGCATGCAGCACACCGCGGATATCAGAAACTTCGGGCAGATTGGCCTCTTCGAGCGTGTGCCCGGCAAAAAAGGCGAACTCCCCGCGGTCCTCCCGCAGCTCGGGCGGCACAAAGCTGAGGCCCAGCTCCTGATAGATGCCGGCTTCGCTGCCGGTTTCGAGCGGGCGGCTGAAATCGGTGTTTCCGTCGGCATCCATGTGGAAGAGGCCGTATTCATTGAGGGTCAGCTTTTTATCCCGTGCCCGCTGCCGCATCACCACATTGTGCTCCTTGCTGCCGGTGAAGTACATAAGCGCAGCCGGAAACTGCTTTTGGTCCACAATGCGCACATCCACCTGCCGCCCTTCTTTGGTACGCACGGAAGCTTTTGTGTCGCCCTGCCCCAGCACTTCAAGCACGCTGTCGTGTGCCAGAAAGGTCTCGAAGATACCCGCCGTTTCGGCTTTTTCGGCCGCGATGAGGATGTCGATATCCCCAATGGTTTCCGCGCTGCGGCGCAGGGAGCCGGCGATGGAAATCTCCTGAACGCCTGCGACCGATTTCAGGTCTTCGTAGAAACGCTGTGCGATTTCGGTAGCTTCATCAAGACGGCAGCGTTCCGAGAACTGCTGCATCCACTCGATGGATTTCAGGATTTTGTCGGCGGATTTCTTCCCCATCCCGCTCAGTGCAGCGACCGAGCCGTCAGCGCACTTCTCCTGAAGCTCTTCAATGGTGGTAATTCCCAGCTCGTTGTGGATTTTGTAGATTTTTTTAGGCCCCAGTCCGGAAATGTTGAGCCATTCCACCAAAGAGGCGGGCACCTGCTGCTTCAGCTCTTCAAGTACCGGAATTTCGCCGGTTTCAGCATAGGCGTACAGATCCTGCGCGATCGACTTGCCGATACCTTTTATATCGGTGAGTTTTTTTTCGGTGATGAGGGCTTCAACCTCTGATTCGAGGGTCTCAATGGTACGGGCTGCCCTGTCGAAGGCAATCGCTTTAAAGTCATTTACGCCTGCAAGCCGCATATAAACAGCGGTTTCTTCGAGCAGTGCGGCTACGGTTTTATTATCAAGTGAGGGCATTATCGGGTAGATATGGTGACTAAATAGTTTTCTTTTGCCTTTTAACACTACAAAATACACATCCGTTGATGGCGCAGCACAAAATAATCAACTTAAACGGGCGCTTACGACCAAACTCAGATTTTCGTATTTCTACATAAAAACGCTACCGTAAGGGCTGTTTTCTGTTCATGAGAGGCATTTCAAAAAAAAATTGTGCTTTTATTCACCTAACGATCAAGCTCCATCGAGCTTACCTTTTGATTAAACTCGCTTTGGCTCACTACAAGCCCCGACAAACTGACCCTGTCTGATCTCAATCAGAACCATTTTCATTCATCGAGTAATACAGGGTGTTAATCGAAAGTCATTTTTATTCTTAGGGATTCATACGGATTTTGTTTCTGAAACATTTAATTGCGACAAAATGCACCCCAAGTACCCCTTTACTATGATACCTGCTTATAAAATATTGCTCCTGGTTGTTACAGCAGGTTTGTTTTCAGCCTGCTCAGGAAACACCCTGCAACCCCCTGCTGACAACGATACCAATCCGTTTGATCTGAAAATACCTCAGTCCTTTCTGTTTTCATCCACAAAGGATGTAGCCATTAATATCAGCGCCAAACTCCCCGGTGGTCAGCCCCTGGCGGGCGCGGTTTACAATATCTGGGATGCACATCCGGCCGAAGGCGGCAAACGCCTGTCTTCTTTCTTTCTTGATGAAAGCGGTACGGTTAGTACACGCATTGAAATACCGACAATGCTGAACGAGGTGCACATCACTACCAGCTATATTGGCGCACAGCATCACGCTGTTGTACCCGTAAACGGAAACAGCATCACGCTTAACCACCAGCAAGCTGCCGCCAACCGGCAGATTCCGGACACCGGGTTTACAACAACACAAACCACACAGGAAGCCGGTTTAATGAACAGCGGCCCTTATATCCCTATCGGTACCTGGAACTCGAGTGGCCTGCCGGATTACCTTACGATGCCAGATGCCATCAATCCGGATTTCCTTACACGCATCAATCAGGTGCTTGACGGAACTAATATTGCAAATACCCGCCCTGAACTGCTGGACTCAGGCATTCCGACAGATCTGTTCCTGGAACAGGAAGGTCAGGTGTGGGTTTCATTTCTCGGGAGTGATCCGGGTGCCACTTACGTTAACACACTGGGCTTTTATACCTACACTGCTGGTAACAGACCGGCTACGCCTGACGATATTGACACTAAGTATGTGATTTTCCCGAATGCGACTGCTGGTTCAGGTCTGCAGCCCGGCGACCGGGTTCAGCTGCCCGGTCCGGGTCTTAACGGTGCCTTTCCGGCGGGTACTTACATCGGCTGGTTTCTTGTGGCTGACGGCTGGCGCCCAAACAATGGCGGCGAGATTACCAACCGCCGGCACACCAACTACGGAGATGCAGCGCTGAATACGCACGCGCCTGAAGGCAGAGAACGTCACCTCGTTGTTTTGTATGATGTTGAGGAATCCAAGCTTGTTCTCGGATGGGAAGATTTGATCAGAGGAAATCGTGACTTCCAGAATGACTTCAACGACGTGTTGTTTTACGCCACCTGGAACCCGCCCGGAGCAGTTGATGCCAACGGCATACCGGTTACCGGCGACCCTGATGCCCCTGAGCAAAAAATCTTTAACTACGGCCCTGCTCAGGACCGCCTCGGCACCCTCCTGTTCGAAGACCTTTGGCCTTCATACGGCGATTATGACCTTAATGACCTTGTTGTTAGCTATCAGACCAAAGAAACAGCCAACGTGAACAACAATGTTGAAGAGATTGAGATTACGTTGGTACTTCGTGCAGCCGGCGCGGCTGTCCGAAACGGAATCGGCATACAGTTCGATAATGTTCCGCCTTCAAATGTGGCAAGCGTTTCCGGCAACCGCCTCACTACCGGCAATATCTCAACAAACGCCAACGGAACCGAAAGCGGGCAGCAGTGGGCTACGATTATCGCTTTTGATGATGCCAACTTTAACCTGCCGTCATTTGCGAATGTGTACCCCGGTCGTACACATGTCGATTATGACACACTGGTTGTTACCGTAGAATTTGTAAACCCGGTGCCGAAAGTTATTCTCGGAAGCAGCCCTTACAACGTCTTTTCTTTCCGTACAACAAATCGCAGTAAGGAAATCCACCTTCCGGGGCGCCGGCCTACATCCCTTGCGGATACCAGCCTTTTTGGCATGCACGACGACAACTCCGACCCGGCGGCCGGCTTATTCTATATCGGCAGAGGTGGTTTAAACTGGGCTTTAAATGTACCGGATCACATCCCGTATCCAAACGAAAACTCAAGCTTCACCCAGGCCTACACCCGCTTTGGCGATTGGGCTGAATCAGGCGGAGTTTCTTTCCCCGACTGGTACAAAGATAATCCGGGCTTCCGAAATACCTCTCACCTGTACATCAATCCTAATGCAAACGGCGGTGAGGATAACGGCGGTGAGGATTAACCCTCATGTATAGCTTCTGATTTTTTTAATCTTAACACATATATACCCATACAAGAGCCCTGCCCTGACCGGTCGGGCTCTTTTTTTATAGATATACGGCTCATTAACCCGCTCAAAAATCAGACAAACTTATGGCAGCAGTACTTACGCACAATATTTTCCCAAACTAAAGCCACGTATTTACACTTACTTTCGTGCAACATCCCCGCAAAGCCATTCTTATCCGGGGGAGATCCGGGCGCTTTCTCATGACGCGGTTGCAGGCATAAGAATTCATTTTGTCGTTATTTGGCACTTTGGGGCCGGAGTTAAATGCCAAAACTGCTAAGAAGCAGGGTTTAATCGAGCACAGCTGTGCTTTCATCGAAAGAACTCAAAAACACTGTGGTTTTTACGGATATTAGGCCCTTAGAAATAATTAATCCAAGTGATGATAAAACTCCGCACCTATATGACTACTCCATACCGAATCCTTCTTTTCGCGTTTTTCCTTACTCTTTTGGGAGGTTGCAAGGGGCACACACTTCAACCCGGCGATGGTACCGGCACCAACCCGTTTGAACTCAACATTCCTAACTCTTTTCTTTTCAGTTCGACTAATGATGTCACAATTGAGATCACATCCGCTTTAAAAAACGGACAGCCCGTCTCAGGGGTGATTTATCACATCTTTGACGCCGATCCGGATAATGGCGGCAAACGGCTCTCCTCTTTTTACACCGACGCTTCCGGTACAGTTAATACAAGCCTTCCCGTGCCTTCATGGCTTGAAGAAGTTCACATTACCACTGATTTTATTGGTATTGAAAATCACGCTATTGTACCGGTAAACGGTAATCGTATAGTGTACCATTATGCGCCGGTTTCTGCTGCTGCTAACAGGGGCTCAGAAACTCCCGACCTGTTTCAGGCAGCTTCAGCTGCCAACAAAGCCGGGCTCATGAATGTAACCCTAACGCCAATCGGTACCTGGGATGAAACCAACGGAAGGCCAAATTACCTCACCCTGCCGGATGAGCTTGACATGAATTTCCTGAATCGTGTAAACTCACTGCTTGTTTTGAGACAAAGCGTACCGGACAACCACCCTCACCTGCTTGATCCGACCATTCCCCGTGACCTTCACCTTATTGAAGACGGGCAGGTTTGGGTAACTTTCCTTGGTTCCGGTTCCGGCTGGAATAATGCTTTGGGGTTCTACACCTACACCGACGACACAAGGCCACAAACCGCCAATGAAATCGATACGCATTATCTGATCTTCCCAAGAGCAAGACCGGCACAGGGTGCATTGTTGCCCGGAGACCGGGTGCAGCTTCCCGGTCCCGGACCTGACGGACTTTTCCCGGCAGGCACCTACATCGGCTGGTTCCTGATCGGAGACGCCTGGAAACCGGACAACGATCCCGGCGAGCGCCTTACCAACGGCCGGCTCATCCATTACTCAGACCGTAACCTGAACACGCAAACCAGTAATCCTGATCTCAGAGAGCAGCTTGTTGTGGTTTATGATGTGGAAGAATCCAAGCTCGTTTTAGGCTGGGAAGACCTTCGCAGAGGTTCCGGTGCCGACAATGATTTTAATGATGTGATGTTCTACGCAACCTGGAACCCTCCGGGAGCAGTCGATACCAACGGTGTACCTGTTGTCGGCGATCCGGACGCACCGGCAAGAAAAATCTACAATTTCGGCCCCGCCGAGGATCGCTTTGGTACACTGCTGTTTGAAGATATGTGGCCATTCTACGGAGATTACGACCTGAACGACCTTGTGGTTAGTTACCAAACCATGGAAACCGCAAATGCCAACAACAACATTGAGGAAATTGAGCTCACGCTCGTTCTTCGTGCGGCCGGTGCAGCTGTTCGTAACGGTATCGGCTTCCAGTTCAACAATGTGCCGCCTTCAAATGTTGCCGGAGTAAGCGGTAACCGGCTCACAACAGGCAATATATCCCTCAATGCCAACGGAACTGAAAGCGGGCAGCAATGGGCTAACATTATTGCATTCGACGACGCCAACTACAACATGCCTTCTTTCGGCAACGTGTACCCGGCCCGCACTCATGTTGATTATGACACGGTACGGGTAACCGTTCAGTTTGTAAACCCTGTACCCAAAGCCATCCTTGGCAACAGCCCCTTCAACGTCTATTCTTTCCGTACTCAGGAAAGAGACAGAGAAATACACCTGCCCGGGCGCAGGCCAACTTCCCTTGCAAACACCAGCTATTTTGGCACGCATGACGACAACACAAATCCGGATTCGGGCAGGTTTTACATCAGCAATGGCAACATGAACTGGGCGCTGAATGTACCCTACCATATCCCCTATCCGCAGGAAAACAGCAGCTTCACACAGGCATACACCCGTTTTGGAGATTGGGCGGAGTCAGGCGGCAAAGCTTTCCCTGACTGGTACAAAAATTTACCCGGCTACCGAAATCAATCCGTACTCTACATCAATCCCAACGGCAGCGAAGAAAACGGCGGCGGGGATTAACTTTCAGAAACAGATTACCCGCATTGTTTCCAATTACACATATACCCATTAAGAGCCCTGCCCTGACCGGTCGGGCTCTTTTTTTGCCCTGCATGTAATAAACTGCTAATGATTCAGGGCCTGCATTTAGTCTCTCATTCAATGCAGTTCATCGAATAAAACCCGTAATCCGCTGTTTTGTGCTTATCATTAGCCGTACAAAACATGTAACGAATAAAAACTTTCCCCATGAAAAAACTGATCTACCTCATTTTTATTTTTACAACAGCAGCTGTGTTTACAGCCTGCAACAGTGGCAATACCGGAAACGATGAACCCGGCGATGGTTTTAACGGGCTTCGCATTCCCGCTAACTTTACTTTTAGCAGCACACAGGATATCACACTGAATATTTCTGCCAATCTTGCCAATGGCGAGCCGGTAGCAGGCGTTGTTTACAACGTTTACGACGCTGATCCCTTTGATGAAGAAACTGAAGCAACCCGTCTTGGCTCTTTTTTCCTGGACAATCAGGGGCAGCTCTCAACCACCATTAACGTACCTACCCGCCTCGAAACCCTGTTTATCACCACTGATTTTATCGGGGTAGAAACCTTCGCTGAAGTGCCTGTTTCAGGGCGTTCTGCCAATTACACCTACCAGCCAACCGTATCTCAGGGTTCTTTCAGACCTGCCGGAAATGGTTTTGATACCGAGCAGGTAATGCCCGAGCCGCTGCGCCTGCAGAATGTGACCTTCACCCCCATCGGCACCTGGAATTCCGTCGGCCGCCCGGATTACCTCACGGTACCTGACGAACTCGATATGAACTTCCTGAGCCGTGTAAATGCCTTCCTGCCCGGCACACAGCGTGTTCCCCGCGACCGCCCTGAACTGCTTGATTCAAACATCCCGCGTGATCTCGTTCTTACTGAAGACGCCCACGTTTGGGTCACTTTTGTAGGTACCGGCGCAGGTTACCGCAATGCTATGGGCTACTATTACTACACCGAAGACAACAAGCCCCAAAGACCTTCGGATATCGACACACACTATATCATCTTCCCGCACGCGCACTTCCGTGACGGCGCACTCAGCCCCGGTGACAAAGTGCAACTGAAAGGCCCGCTGCAGGGTGAGCTCGATTTCAACGCCTTCCCGGCCGGCACACGCATCGGCTTCTTCCTGATTGCCGACGGCTGGATACCAAATCAAAGCGAGCTTTCAGCCGGCCGCTGGATTCACTACTCAGACCACAACCTGAACACCCACATCACCGACCCCAACAAGCGCGAACACCTTGTTGTTTTCTATGATACCATTGAGGAAAAACTGGTTCTCGGCTGGGAAGACATCTCACGTCAGGGTTCAAGCGACGAAGACTTCAACGATGTAATGTTCTTCACTTCCTGGAACCCGGTAGAAAGCATTGATATGTCAGAGGTGCCGGTACTCGGCGACCCTGAAGACGCCCCCCGTAAGATCTTCAATTTCGGTCCCGGCGAAGGCCGCTTTGGTACCCTGGCTTTTGAAGACCTCTGGCCTTCCTACGGTGACTACGACATGAACGACCTGGTAGTAGATTATCAGATCATGGAAACCGCCAACGCCAATAACAACATCGAAGAAATCGAATTCCGCCTGCGTATCCGTGCAACCGGCGCGGCCTTTGTAAACGGTATGGGTTTCTCCCTCGATAACGTACCTGCCTCCAACGTCCGGTCCGTAACCGGTACCCGCCTTTCAACCGGCAACATCGAAACCCTGCCTAACGGCCTCGAAGCCGGCCATACAAACGCCGTTTTTATCGCCTTCGATAACGCTAACGAAAACCTGCCCGGCTTTGCCAACGTGCTTGACCCCAACCGTGTCGTTCCTTACGACGATTTGGTTATCACGGTTGAATTCATCAACCCTGTACCCAAAGGTCAGCTGGGCGCCATGCCGTACAACCCTTTTGTTTTCAGAAAAGGCGACCGCAAGCGTGAGATTCACCTGCCCGGTATGAAACCCACCGCGCTCGCAGATATGTCTCTTTTTGGAACCCGTAACGACGGTTCCGATCCTGGTCAAAACCGCTGGTACCAAAGCCGTGCCAACCTCAACTGGGCCATCAACATCCCGGAAAGCGTTCCTTACCCGCGCGAAGGCGTAGATATGACCAACGCCATGCTCCGGTTCGCTGACTGGGCAGAGTCAGGCGGCGCCATCTATAAAGACTGGTACCGCGATCAGGATGGCTACCGCGACCGCGGCAAGTTGTTCATTAATCCGAATACGGAAAACAACTAACCCTTTTTTTCATACAGATAGCTATTACTTTTATTTTTCATGGTTGAAACGGGTCTAGCCGGACAGGCGGACCCGTTTTTTATTTGTGCTGTTTTTAGGGTGATGTGTTTCCGGGCCTAAACTAATCCGGAAGCCGAATGCTGTGTTCCGTATCTTGGGTGTTGCCCTGTTTCCCCCGAGCCCGTTTCAGAATGATTTACAAACCGGTGATGTTCGCTAAACGGCCCCGAATCTTACTTTATCCATGAAAACATCCGAATCCCCCGCTGAATCTCCCTCGCCAACGGCTGCAAGCCGTCAGGCACAGGAACGCCCGCTCATCGTGAAGGGTGCACGGGTACACAACCTGAAAAACATCGATGTCACAATCCCCCGAAACAAACTCACCGTAATTACCGGCGTTTCGGGCTCCGGGAAATCAAGCCTGGCATTCGACACCATCTACGCCGAGGGGCAGCGCCGCTACGTGGAAAGCCTTTCGAGCTACGCGCGGCAGTTCCTCGAGCGCATGGATAAGCCCGATGTGGATTTCATTCAGGGCATTTCGCCGGCCATGGCCATTCAGCAGAAGAACACCACCTCCAACCCGCGCTCAACGGTTGGCACCACCACGGAAATTTACGACTACTGCCGCCTCCTTTTTGCGCGCGCCGGCCGGACCTTCTCGCCGGTATCGGGGCGGCAGGTGCAAAAAGAAAACCCCTTCACCGTCATCGACTTTTTGTTTGATCAGCTCGAAGAAGGTACCCGGTTTTATGTGCTCTTCGGCATCCCGAGCCGCGACAAGAAAGTGACCGAAGAGCTGGAGGTACTTCGCGAAAAAGGCTTCACCCGCATCCTCACCGCCGATGAGAGCATCCTCGACCTCAGCCGCGACGACTACAGCCCGCAGCAGATCAAGCGCAACGTGCACCGGGTGCTGGTTGACCGCCTCATGCTGAAAGACGAGCGCGAGATGCGCAGCCGCATGGCCGACTCCATCGAGACGGCCTTCCGTGAGGGCCTCGGCGTGTGCTACATCCGCATCCGCGGGGGCGAAGAGCATGTGTTCAGCGACCGCTTCGAGCTCGACGGCATGAGCTTCGAAGAACCTACGCCGCAGATGTTCTCCTTCAACAACCCCTTCGGGGCCTGCAAACACTGCGAAGGTTTCGGGCGCGTAACCGGCATCGACGAAGATCTCGTGATCCCCGATCCCGATGAAACCATCCGCGGCGGCGTGCTTGCGCCTTTCAGCGGGGCCCGTTTCTCCGAAAACCTGCGCGACCTCATTAAAGTAGCCGCCCGCTATCAGCTGCCCATCGACAAGCCCTACCGCGAGCTGAGCAAGTCCGTCAAAGAAATTTTGTGGAAAGGGAAGGATGAGTACATCGGGCTGAACGGCTTTTTCGAGAGCATCAAAAGTGAGTTCTACAAGATGCACATGCGCATTTTTTATGCGCGCTTCCGGGGCTACAGCCGCTGCCCCGAGTGCGACGGCTACCGCATCAGGCGCGATGCGCAGTACGTGAAGGTCGGCGGGCTCCACATCGGGGAGGTCTGCGAAATGACGATCGGCCACGCGCAGGAATACTTCGACAAGCTCGAACTCAGCGAATACGAGCTCGGCATTGCGAGTCAGATTCTGTACGAAATCCGCAAGCGCCTCAAATACCTCAACGATGTCGGGCTCGACTACCTCACCCTCGACCGCCTCACCAACACCCTGAGCGGGGGCGAAGCGCAGCGCATCAGCCTGGCCAACTCCCTCGGCAGTTCCCTCATCGGCAGCCTGTACGTGCTCGACGAGCCCACCATCGGCCTGCACCCGCGGGATAACGCCCGCCTCATCGGCATCCTCAAAACCCTGCGCGACATCGGCAACACCGTGCTCGTAGTCGAGCACGACCCCGAAATGATGAAGGCCGCCGATAACATCATCGATATTGGTCCCTTTGCGGGCATACACGGGGGCGAAGTCGTTTTTCAGGGTCCGTTTCCAGAGCTGCTCGCTTCCAAAACGCTCACCGGCCGCTACCTCAGCAACAAAGACGAAATTCCGGTGCCGCCCAAACGGCGCGAGCCCAAGCAGTGGATTAAGGTGAAGGGCGCCTCCGAGCACAATCTCAAAAACATAGACGCCGAATTTCCGCTCGGCGTAATCACCTGCGTTACCGGCGTGAGCGGCTCGGGCAAATCTACCCTCACGCACCACACCCTGTACGCCGGCCTCCAAAAAGAGCTGGGCAGCTACAGCGGCAAGGTCGGACGCTTCAAAAAGCTGGAGGGCATCCACCACATCGATAAGGTCGAAATGGTGGATCAGTCGCCTATCGGCCGCTCTTCACGCTCCAACCCGGCGACCTACACCAAGGCCTTCGACGGCATCCGGGACGTTTTCGCGGGTACGCGTCAGGCCAAAATCATGGGCTTCAACGCCGGTGATTTCTCCTTCAACAAGCCCGGCGGCCGCTGCGAAGCTTGTCAGGGGGAAGGCATCCAAACCATTGAGATGCAGTTTCTTGCCGATATTGAACTGCCGTGTGAAGCCTGCGGGGGCAAGCGCTACCGCAAGGATCTGCTCGCCGTTGAGTACCGCGGCCGCAACATCTGGCAGGTGCTGGAAATGTCGATTTCTGAAGCCCTGGAATTTTTTGTGGATGAAGCCGCCATCACCAACCGCCTGCAGGTGATGGAAGATGTGGGCCTGGGCTACCTCCGGCTGGGGCAGAGCGGCAACACCCTCAGCGGCGGCGAAGCGCAGCGTGTGAAACTCGCCCGCTTCCTCTCCTTCAACGACAGCGGACACACCCTCTATTTTTTCGACGAGCCCACAACCGGCCTGCACTTCGATGATGTGAACCGCCTGCTCAAAAGCTTTCAGCGGCTGATCGACATCGGCAATTCCGTGATCATTATCGAGCACAACATGGATGTGATTAAAAGTGCCGACTGGATTATTGATGTGGGTCCTGAGGGCGGGTACGGCGGCGGAACCATCGTAGGCACCGGCACCCCGGAAGCCATCGCAGCCCTGCCCGAAAGCCATACCGGGCGCTTCCTGAAAGAGTTGTTAGGATGACGGGACTCAGCCCTGAACCTGCATCCCGGCTGACTGCCCCCTGAACCGAGCCTGCTGCGCCGCTTGCTTGCTCAGGGATTTTCCCGGGCAATGCGGGCATGGATTTCGGGAACCTGAAGCAGGGCGGCAGAGCCGTACCACTGATGCAGCTCCATCTCAAGGCGTCCGGCGGCAACCGCCGGATCCTGTGCGGTGAGCTCACGCGCCCGCTCCACGGAGTCGGTCTCGAACAGGAAAATGCCCCGCACATCCCCGCCGCCGACAAACGGTCCGGCAAGAATCAGCTCACCGGCCTCTGAAAGGCTCCGGATGTGCGCCATGTGTCCGCGCTGCAGTGCCGCGGCCTCCTCAGCCGGCATCTGCTGATTGGGCCCTGCCTTGAGAAAAGCCATCACATAAAGCCGCATCCCGTAGGCATCGGCCCCAAGTTCTTCGGCAAGGGCCGCATCAAACCGCCCCGCAATTTCTGCTGAGTCCGAATCGGGAGCCGGGTTTTCGGCTTCGGAGGCACATCCCCCGAAAAATAAAAGGAGAGCCAAAAGCAGCAAGGCAAAGCGGAAGGATTTCATCATGGTTGGATTAAAGGATGACGGGCTAACAGTTCAGAATAAAAAAACAGGCGGGGCAGGAACCCGGTGGCTCCTGCGCCCGCCTGTGTGTATGGGCTAAAGTAAGGAAGTTTGTGCAGCCGCATCATCTCTGAATGAAGGATGATGCTTTTCCTTACAAAAAATATTTCCCGGCCTGATTGCGGTGCTGCTAAAATCATCTAATCTAAAAACCAGCCCTGAACCTATGCTGCGGCATAGGGGCAGATTCATAATACATTTCAAGCTGTGGATAAATCGCATTATTCGCGAGATCATAAACCACAGACAGCACCCGAAACCTATGATCCGGGAGCCGTTTCAAAATTGCACTGTGGGATGCTGCTTACAGCTGCTGATCTGAAGTTGCGCCCTCGCCTTTTTGCTGCTTCAGCTTGCGCAAGGCATAGGCGCCGCCCGCTGCAAGCAGGATGCCGAGTCCGCTGCCGATCGGGGTTTGGGTAGGCGCACCGGGCAGCTGTGGCGGTCCGGGATTGTTCATCGGCTGTGCAGGCGGGTTGTCGCGCCAGATCTGCTGATCACGATCTTGCGCTTCCGCTCCCCGGGGAAAGGCGAACAGCAGCGTTAATAAAAAAAGGCAGAAGAAAGCGGAAAAGAATCGATTCATAAGTTAGGCTGATTTACAGTTAGAAGCTGTGATAAAAAATCGGGTATTAACGGTTTTGGGTTGACCGGGGAACCGCTCGTTGCCCGCTGGCCTGCTGTGAGGGTCAGGGCTCTGCGGCCTTTCCCTGCCGGGTTAACTGAGCTGCGGTTTGCGCTATGCGGTTTGCCGTATAATTTATTTAAGCAGCAGCATCTTCCGGGTCTGCACGAAGCTGCCGGCCTGCAGGCGGTACAGGTACACCCCGCTTGCCAGGCTTTGGCCGCTGAAGGTGGCGCTGTGCGTGCCCGCTGTCTGCATGCCGCTCACCAGCACCGCCACCCGCTGACCCGCAAGGTTGAAGACCTCCAACCGCACCTCCGCCGCTTCGGGCAGGGCGTACTGAATTTGGGTGGTCGGGTTGAAAGGGTTGGGGTAGTTTTGGGAGAGGGCGAACTGCCGTGGCAGGTCACGCTCAGGGGCTGTATTTGTGAAGCTGCCGGACACCATAAGTGTGAAGCGGGCTGATGCTTCGGAAGCGGTGCTGATTACAGGGCCGTTTGCTGCGGCTGTCGTCAGCCGGTTGAGCGGGTCGGTCGTGCTGCCGTTTCTTTCCGGAGTGCGGGTTTCATGCAGCTCAAAGCTGTAGCTGAGCCCGGCCGTTACCGGCATGAGCTCACCGGTCTGATTGTCCCTGAGGTTCAGCTCAGCGCCTTCGGGTAAACGCAGGGTACCGGCCTCCATCACAAGCTGACTGCCCACCGTGCTGCTGATGTGAAGCGGTATTTCCTGCACGTCGTGCATGCTCTCCGGCAGATACTGAAGGCGCCAGGCGGCCCCGGCCTCAGAAGAAGAATACAGCTGCAGATAGCTTGGGCTCAGGCTGCTCAATCGGTGTGCGTTGTACACCGCCGGCTGAGCGCTTCTGCTGTCGTCAAAGGCAACCGAGGCAGCTGACTGATACCCGTCGTTACGCACAATCAGCTCTGCCAGGGGGTAGAAACCAGCGCCAAATAAAGCTGCGCTGCCCGCGTCCTCGTGACTTTCCATGAATGTGAGGGCTGCATCAGCGCTTTCTGCGCGTACCCAAAACCCCTGAAAGGGAGCGATGATACCGTTATGTCCGCCTTCGATTCCGGTATCAATATAATCTGCACCGCCGGTACGGTTGGCATCCCAGATGTAGGCGTTCGCGTTAAGGTCAGCTGCATCTGCAAATACAGACGCCCAGGAAACAGCGAACGGGTACGGATTACTGACAATCTGCCAGCCCCTGCCATCATTGTCAGGATCGGTAAATGTGAGGGGTACACTTACATCGCCCCGGTGCGGGAAGCCGGTAACGCCGATAGTCTTGGGCCAGCCATTCGGACTGCCGTCATAGTTGTCATCCTCATAAATGTATCCAATGAAGCCGCGGCCGGCGTTGGTAAAGGTATCGGCGCTGCTGCCCACCACATCAGAAGCATGGGACGGCACATTCCAGGCACGGGCTGCCTCATCGTACCAGTACACGTTTGGTGTACCAAAGTCCACGTTTGCCCCGGGGAAGCCCTGCAGCCACAGCCCGCTGAGCAGCTCACCGTAAGTTGCACCTGCGGTCGGGGCTCCGAGGATGCGCCAGCCTTCGTTGGGGCCCGGCAGACCTGCGGTGTATTCAACGCCCCTGAGCTCAAAGCTGCCCATACTGTCTCCGCGGCCAACCCCACCCATAAAAGGGTTAATAGAATTTCCGATGCCCAGCGCTTCCCCCATATTATCCCCGCGGCCAGCCCCACCCATAAAAGGGTTAATAAAATTTCCGATGCCCAGCGCTTCTCCCATATTATCCCCGCGGCCCGTGCCCCCTAAAAACTGGGCTGAGGCTGTTTCCCACGCTGCCAATACTATTATTACAATGAGGCTTACTAATTTCATATTCATCACGAGTAGAAATAAAAATTGGTTTAACTCTGAGACTTTAGTTTCCCTCAACGGCAGCAGGCAACGACCGCACACCACGGAACCCCTGGGCTCGGTCCCGAGGGCCGATTGAAGCGGCAGCAGCGCGGTCCGAGACCTGGATCTGCGGTAAATTGTTGCCATAAGAGCCCCCGCGGAGGCCGGAGCCGGTGGAAATCGTTATCGCTCCGCCTGACAAACCCGGCCAGCCCGCTACCGCAGCATGACCATTTGAAGTGAGCATTCCATTACCATGCAATCCTGTAAAGTTACGACCTGTTGTGTTAGCCACAGTAACCGGACGCTCCCACAAATTCCCGGACAGCTCCATAATACCCCAATAACCCGCGCCGGTCTGCACGCGGTTGCTGCTGACCGTAGCAAAAACCCCCACACGTACAGGCCCGCCAATTGTACTTGCTGTGATAGTGTACATAGCATTGCCCGCGGTTGTGCTATAGTTAGTAGCTAT
The DNA here is from genome assembly GCA_020832405.1 of Balneolales bacterium. Classification (GTDB taxonomy): domain Bacteria; phylum Bacteroidota; class Rhodothermia; order Balneolales; family Cyclonatronaceae; genus Cyclonatronum. The sequence goes on along the minus strand of JAFIET010000043.1, from coordinate 8,661 downwards.
AGATTCATCGCCCCCACCCGCGTTGCTCAGGGTGTAGGCCGAGCCTGCAATTTGTGCCGTTCCCCAGGCATATTCATTGGCTACCGGAGCAGCCGGGCCACGGGCTGCTTTCTCATATTCCAGCTCGGTCATCGGGCGCAAACCCGACCAGTCCAGATACGCCGCCCCATCCATCCATGTCATAAAGTTATTAGCAACATAAGGATTGGTGGTAGCATACACGCCGTTATTAACAGAAATTCCGTTGCGATTGGTACCAGCAGTATAGGCGCGCATATTTGCTTGTGTTGATGTCAGCGTATTCAGAAAGTCCACATACTGCTGCTGGCTGACGGAGTATTTCATACTGTAAAAACCCTCCACTCCTGTTGGGTAATGCTCATGTAGGCTGCCGCCGGTGTCCATAGTGCCAATTGCCCACAGGCAGCCGTTTGTGTTGGCTATACAGCCACCCCAGTTCTCTGTGACCAGAAAAGGCGTAGTGTCAGTAGAACCACCTGCATGAAACCGGCCGGTTTCGTTTCCCCCGCTGCCCAGTTGAAACGCGCCCGGTGCCACATACACCATTTCAATGGCAAACACCCTGATATCCAGTTCCGTAAAGTTTGGCACGCCATCCACTCCATAGTTCCAGCGCAGTTGGTTGCCGGTGGTGGAGAAGGTGCCGCTGCCGTCTTGGCTGCGGTAAATGAAGGCGCCCACGCCTGGGTTATCTGTGCTGTGAAAGGCTGTGCGTTCATTGGGCACGCCTATACGCAGCGTGGCCGGGGTGCCGGTGCCCGTGCTGTGACCGCTGCTGTGCAGTTTGGCATGCTGCCACTCGCCCTCGCCCACGCGGTATTTAACAAAGACCCAGGCGGCATCCCAGTTGCCAACATCGTGGCCGTCACCCGGGAAAATGTTATCCGTGCGCCAGGAGTTTCCCCAGCTTAAATCGAACTGAACCAGCCAGTAGCCCTCAGCCGTATTTTGACCGGTGACGGTTACATTAGTGACCTGTATGTTGTTGGCCCGGGCTGGAAGAGCTAACGAAAAAAGCAGTAAGCCCGTCACCATCAGTGTGAGCATGAGCTGCTGTACATAACTTTCATAAGCTATACGCTTGGGTATAGCTTGCAGGTGTATAAAACGGTGCATAAGGTAAAGTCCAATTTTAAATTCAGATGAGTATCCTATGCCTGCTGCTCCAAAATATCTTAGACCAGAGCTGCAAGCACTATAACTTCTGGTATCACATGTTAATTATTGTGAAATTAATACATCAAAACTTTATTTGCAATAGTTGTCATAAATATAATTCCTTAACGCACATACGTATAAATACTAATCATTAAGCACAGTGTACAATACGCTAACCAATCCTATTTCTTAAAAGAACACATATAATTCTATCATATTGATTTAAATCATTCATTCCGGCTTATCCTGCCCCTTATCTGCTAACATATCGGCCCATACATCAGATTACAGCACAAGATCATTTATGCCATACACGAAGACCTCTGTTTACTCAATTATATTATCCGTCGCACCCTCGTATAATTAAAATAAAAAAGCCCGTGCTCTCTGAACACGGGCTTTTTTATTTTCGCGGGTAAGTTAATCGTGAGGCTTACTTCAGCAGCAGCATCTTCCGGGTCTGCACGAAGCTGCCGGCCTGCAGGCGGTACAGGTACACCCCGCTTGCCAGGCTTTGTCCGCTGAAGGTGGCGCTGTGCGTGCCCGCTGTCTGCATGCTGCTCACCAGCACCGCCACCCGCTGACCCGCAAGGTTGAAGACCTCCAGCCGCACCTCTGCCGCTTCGGGTAGGGCGTACTGAATTTGGGTTGTCGGGTTGAAGGGGTTGGGGTAGTTTTGGGAGAGGGTGAATGTGGTTACGAGCTCACCGCCTTCCCCAACGCTCGTAGGGTTGCAGGTTCCCCAAACAGGGAAAAAAGCCGGTGCGAGCGGGGCGCCGGCGGCAAACTGATCAGGCTCATTCGTAATATTTTCCACGCACCAGCCGCTAAGGTTCTGATTGAATGATGCGGCATCGCGAAACATGGCACTCATCGCGGTCGCACTGCTTACATCCCAGCTTGCAAGTGGCTGATTGAAGCTTTCTGCACCATAAAAAACCCAGTTCATGTTCCAAACATTACTTACATCCCAGCTTCCAATGGGCTGATTAAACGAAGTGGCATCACGGAACATAAAAGCTATTGACGTTGCACTGCTCATATCCCAACTGTTCAACGGCTGATTAAAGGAAGTGGCTCCGTCGAACATTAAATTAAAATCGGTAACATTCCCCGTATTCCAGCTGTTGATATCCTGGTTAAAGGATGTAGCCTTGTCAAACATTTGTCTCATAGTTGTAACATTACTCACATCCCAGCTTCCGATGGGCTGATTAAAGGCGCTGTTTGACCGAAACAAAAGGCTCATATTGGTAACATTGCTTACATCCCAGCCGCTGATATCCTGATTAAACGGACTGTCTGCAAAAACACCGCCCATTATCTCTACACTGCTTACATCCCAGCCACTGATATCGCCGTTAAACGGACTTCCGGCAAAGGTAGCATTTAGCATCGTTACTTGGCTGACATCCCAGTCGCTGATATTTCCGTTGAATCCGCTGTTAGCAAATACTGCGGTAAGCATTGTTATATTACTGATATCCCAATTGTTAAGATCCTGATTAAAGGAAGATGCCCCGTTGAACATCTGTGCTATGCTTGTTACGTTGCTCATATTCCATCCGCCAATAGCCTGATTGAAATCCGTTGCACCGAAAAACATGAAGGTCATGGTTTCTACAGAAGAGGTGTTCCATGCACTGATATTCCCGTTAAAAGCTGCGGCGTTCCGGAACATTTCCTCCATGTTGGTTACGCTGCTTACATCCCAGCTGTTCAGGTCCTGATTAAAGTCCGTTGCAATGAAGAACATTCGAAACATATTCGTCACGCTGCTCACATTCCAGCTGTTCAGGGGCTGATTGAATGATGTTGCGCCAGCAAACATACGGACCATAACAGTTACGTTGCTTACATCCCAGCTGTTCAGGGGCTGATTAAAGGCCGCTGCATCACGGAACATATCCGTCATGGCAGTAACACTTCCAACGTTCCAGCTATCTAAAGGCTGATTGAATGATGTTGCGCCAGCAAACACGGCCTGCATATTTGTTATGTTGCTTACATCCCAGTTGCTGATGTCCTGATTAAAGGCTGTGGCTCCGAGAAACATGTAATCTATATTAGTGACACTGCTTACATCCCAGTTACCGATATCCTGATTGAAAGAAGTTGCATTGCTAAACATGTATCTCATGTCGGTGACATTACTCACATCCCAGTTGCTGATATCCTGATTGAAGTTGAAATTCCAGCGGAATAGCTGTTGCATATTGGTAACACTGCTGACATCCCAGCCACTGATATCCTGATTAAAAACACTCTCATTAAACATACCGAACATCCATGTCACATTGCTTACATCCCAGTTGCTGATATCTCCGTTAAATGCGCTGTTGATAAATACACCCCCCATATCGGTTACATTGCTAACATCCCATGCGCTCAGGCTTTGTGTAAAAGAGCTCGTGTTTCTGAATGCCTGAAAAAGCGAGGTAACATTACTAACATCCCAGCTGCTGATGTCCTGATTGAAGGATGAGTTGTTGTTAAAAATGGATTCTAACGTGACTACCGGCGTAGTACAAACAACAGTAAGATCAGCTTCATCGGCAATTCGCTGAATTAACAAATCGCGGTCAACGGCCTCGTATTCCACGCCGTTTACGGTTCCGGTTTCGCCTGGAGTGGCTCCGGTGCATTTAATGGTTACGCCATTTTCATCGAGGAAGAAATTTCCCTGTGCCGCTGCTGGAAAAGGCACGGCCGTCATAACAAGCAGCACAGCTGCAGTCTGTAGATATTTAAACATAATATTTGTTAATACTTAATGATAAGTTATTGATTTTATTACTCAATAATTGTGGATAGAAACTACCTTATAGTTATGTAAATGCGAAGATCCTTTTTTTAAGTGGTAGTTATAAACTTGTAAGTGGCATCCTGACAGCAGTTGTACTGCTCAAAAGCATCCTTTCATTAGTAAAACCTGCGTTTTATTTCCACAACTCGTTTTGAAAGCCGCACAAAAACCTGATCACGGTTGCAATTTCAGCCCTGATTCCACAACTTCACCGGGATATCTGCCCTTTTTCTAATTTTATTTTATGATGATGCGATTTCCCGGTCAGCTCCCCCTTCTTTTTGTGTTGGTAGTCTCCTTTCTGCTCCCGCAACCCTCACACGCGATCCAGACAGCAACCGGAACAGATGATGAGGTCGTGATCGGCATCCGCATTGCCCCGCCTTTTGTGATTGAGGAGGAAGACGGCTCCTTCTCGGGCATTACCATTAGCCTGTGGGAGCACATCGCAGCGGAGCTCGAAATCCCGTTCCGCTATGAAACCCGCGATATCGAAGGCCTGCTGCTCGGTGTTGAAGACGGCAGCCTTTTTGCCGCGGCCGCCGCCCTAACCATTACTTCGGAGCGGGAAGAAGCCGTCGATTTCACGCATCCGTTTTATATAACCGGCCTCGGTATCGCAACCGGCTATACCCCCCGGGGCGTGTGGCAGGCTTTTCTGGCCGTGTTTAGCCCGGAGTTTTTGTTTATTCTCGCGCTGCTGCTCGGAGTACTGCTGTTCTGGGGGGTGCTCGTCTGGGTTTTCGAGCGCCGGGGCAATGAGGAAGAATTTGGCGGCAGCACATCAGAAGGCATCGGGGCCGGCTTCTGGTGGGCAGCCGTTACCATGACAACCGTGGGCTACGGCGATAAATCACCCCGTACCCTCGGCGGCCGCATCGTCGGTTTTATCTGGATGTTTGCCGGGGTAATTGTGATTTCGTTCTTTACGGCCTCAATTGCGTCGAGCCTTACTGTTTCGCAGCTTGACAGCAAGGTGGGCGGACCCGAAGACCTGCCGTTTGTCCGTACCGGCGTACTTGCCGGCTCAGCGACCGTGGGCATGCTTCAGGAGCGCGGCATCCGGTTCACGACCTACGGCAGCATCCGTGAGGGGCTGGAATCCGTGAGGGACGGCCGCATCGATGCCTTTGTGCACGATGCGCCCATCGTCCGCTTCGAAACCGACCGGCACTTCCGGAACGAGGTACAGGTGCTGCCCCGCACCTTCAACGATCAGTATTACGGCATCGCCCTGCCGCTGGGCGCCCCCTACCGGAATGCCGTAAACACCGTGCTGCTCGATTTCATCAGCAGCCCCGAGTGGAGTGCAATCCGGCAGCATTACGGGGAGGACTGAAGGAGCCGGCTGCTGCGTGTTCACGCTGTGTTATGGCACGCTGATTTTACGGATCGGGCGGGATTTGCGCGGATTTTTTAAAGATATACGGCACATTAACAAAGAGGCAAAATCCCGGAGTCTTCATCATCGCGTTTTTGGATTCTCTTTCCGGCTTGCGTTTCCCGGCCGGTCGTACTGTCTGAAATGAATCCGGGGTATAAAACCAACAAAGCCCCGATGTGCGTACACCGGGGCTTTGTTCCTTCTTAGTTGAAAAGCGAGCCTTACACCCGCATCATATAGTTCAGCCCGATATAGGTTGATACGGCTGCGAGCAGCGGAATCACGAACATCAGCAGCTTGGCGCTGCCTTCTACTTTGTACGGGATGGTGAGTGAAGCGCCCAAAAACAGCCAGATGAGCAGTTTCAGGTACACGTACATGTTGAACTCAGAGGGTTTTACGCCCAGAGAGATCAGGCCCATAAGGCCAAACACAAGAACGACCAGCAGTCCCGCGCCGTGCATGGCAGCGAGGCCTTTGGCCCATTTGTTGTTTTCTTTGGTACCGCCGTTAATCACGTGCACAAACGTGCCGCCCAGCGCCATGAAAATAAAAAAAACACCGATAAGGTGAATCAGAACCCAGGTTTCAAGCATAGCAGATAAAAATCAGTTAGTGAATAGTAGCGAAAAAAAGCCGGTCTGTTTTTTGGAAATACTTCAGGCTGCGTTTCAGACCGGCAATTTTGTAATCTACCAAATTTGTAAGCTTTCTGCTGCTAAATTCGGCAAAATCGCTACAGCGGCGACTCCCCGTAGATGTAGCTCTTTAGCGTTGAAATTTCCACCTTCTGTTTCTGAATCACGGCCTTAACGAGGTCGCCGATGGAAACCATGCCGGCTACGCTGTGGTCGTCGTTCATCACCGGGATGTGCCGGATTTTCTTCTCAGTCATGATCTGCAGGCAGCTGTCCACCGTCTCGGTTTCCTTCACACAAAACACCTCGGTCGTCATGATTTCCTGCACGGCCGTATCCTTTGAAGCCCTGCCTTTGAGGATGATTTTATTGCGGTAATCGCGCTCCGTAATGATGCCCGCCATTTTGCGGTCGCGCATTACCAGCAGCGCACCGACGTTCAGATCCGACATGAGCTTTACGGCATCATAGACCGTAGCATCGGGAGCGATATTGTACACATCGGAGCCTTTCACTTTCAGTATTTCTTTGATTTGCATGGTGTTCCCCGGTTAAGTTCCTGTTCAGTCGATTGTTAGCGTCTTACAATAGTGCATCATTTTTAGGAGAGAATCAAGGGGAGATGCCGCCGAATCCTTCAATCATACAAAAAAAGCCGGCCACTCCGATGCGGAGAAGCCGGCCTGAACTCTGCCTGCGGTTTGGGGGCACATCACCCTAAAATAACCGCAGATGAAATACAGCTTTATTTTTTAGGCGGCGTGCCGAGGTGTACGCCTTCGCCATAGGCTTCGGCAACAGCTTCCATCACCGCTTCGCTCAGGGTCGGGTGCGGGTGGATGGATGCGATCACTTCGTGGCCCGTTGTTTCCAGATCGCGGGCGAGTACCGGTGAGGCGATCATTTCGGTAACGTTATCGCCGATCATGTGGCAGCCGAGCCATTCGCCGTATTTGGCATCGAAAACGACCTTTACGAAGCCGTCGGTTGCGCCGGCAGCCGAAGCTTTGCCGCTTGCCTGAAACGGGAATTTGCCCACTTTCACCTCGTAACCGGCTTCTTTAGCCGCTTTTTCGGTGAGACCCACGGAAGCAATTTCCGGATGGCAGTAGGTACAGCCGGGGATGTTTTTGTGGTTAACGGGGATGGGATCGAGCCCTGCAATACGCTCAACGCACTCGATGGCTTCGTGCGAAGCCTTGTGCGCCAGCCACGGTCCGCCGATGACATCACCAATCGCGTACACACCTTTGGCATCGGTTTCGTAGGTATTGGCTTTCACAACGATAGCGCCTCTTTCAACTTTCACGCCGGCTTCTTCGAGGCCGATGCCTTCAACGTTACCCACAACGCCAACCGCTGAAAGCACCATATCGGCTTCGATTTTCTCTTCACCCTTTTTGGTCTTAACGGTAACTTCAACGCCGTCGCCTTTTTTGACGACCTTTTCCACAGAGCTTTCGGTCATGATGTTCATGCCTTTTTTCTTGTAGATTTTGGCGAGTTCCTTGCTCACATCTTCGTCCTCAGCGGGCACGATGTGCTTCTGAAGCTCGATGATGGTTACTTCCGTGCCGATGGTGTGGTAGAAGTAGGCGAACTCAACACCGATAGCACCGGCACCGGCGATTACGAGTTTCTTGGGCTGCTTTTCGAGCTTCATCGCCCGCTCGGAGTTGATAACGGTTTCGTTATCGAACTTCAGGCTCGGCAGCTCGCGGCTGCGGGCACCGGTAGCGATGATGATGTGCTCTGCTTTGAGGCGGTCGGTTTCCTTATTGCTGTCATCTACCACCTTCACTTCGCCGTTACCGGCGAGGATGCCCTTACCACGCACGACATCGACCTTGTTGGCCTTCATGAGGAACTGAACGCCCTTGCTCATTTTATCAGCCACGCCGCGGCTGCGCTTGATTACATTGGGGAAGTTTACTTTGGCTTCGCCGACTTCGAGGCCGTACTCGGAAGCGTGTGAAATTTTTTCGAAGGTTTCGGCTGATTTCAATAATGCTTTGGTCGGGATACAGCCGATGTTGAGGCAAACGCCCCCTAAATCTCTTTTTTCAATAACTGCGGTTTTGAGGCCAAGCTGTGAGGCCCGGATGGCCGCCACATATCCGCCGGGGCCGGTACCTATCACAACTACATCATATTCTTTTGCCATAATATTGTTTTTGAGCGGGTTAATACTATCGGTTCAATTTCAGTTCTGTAAAATAGGCATTTTCGGTGAAAATGTTAAGAAGCGGGTTTTGCAGCGGGGGAGGTGCTACCGTGCGCATGAACCGGTTCGCGCTTTAACCTGCGAGCGCTTTGGGAACATGAAAGAAAAATCCGGCCAGTCCGCGTGCCGTCGGCTTCGGGTCCGGTGCCGGCCTCACCCCAGCCCCTCTCCTGATATTACCACGATGCCTCACAGAGATGGTCTTCAGGAGAGGGGCTTTTGTTTCCGGGTAGTTTCAGGGTTCAGGACCGGGATTACAGGTTTTTCGGTAAAAACACGCTTCGCTCGGGATGAAGCGGGCACTTTGCGAAGCAGGAAAAAAATCCGCGGAAATCCGGCCCGATCCGGCCAATCCGCGTGCCATCCAGCTTCGGGTTCAGGACCGGAATGATTCACCGGCTTCAAGCAATGCCGTTTCAATCAGTTCATC